>JAICYS010000384.1 GCA_025934105.1 Myxococcota bacterium
ATGCGCAACATCTTCGCGCTCGCCACCGTGCTGGAGGAGCACGCCATGGACATCGTCTGGGCCGACAACGGCCGCGAGGCGATCAACCGCGTGGCCAACGATCCGCAGATCGACGTGGTACTGATGGACATCATGATGCCGGAGATGGACGGCCTCGAGGCCACGCGCCGGATCCGCGAGCAGAAGGACCACGCGTCGCTGCCGATCATCGCGCTGACCGCCAAGGCGATGATCGACGACCGCGAGCAGTGCCTGGCCGCCGGCGCCAACGACTACATCGCCAAGCCGCTGGACGTCGACAAGCTGCTGTCGCTGGCGCGCGTCTGGATGCCGAAGTGACTGCCCAGGCGACACCGGCCGACATTCTCGATCGCGAGCTGGACAGCTTGCTGGACGCGGTCTACCGGCAGTACCACTACGACTTTCGCAGCTATGCGCTGGCCTCGCTCAAGCGGCGGCTGGTGGCGGCGCTGGACTACTTCGAGTGCGCCTCGGTCGCGGACCTGGAACGGCGGATGCGCGAGGACGCGCGCACGTTCACCGAGCTCTTGCGCTACCTCACCGTGCAGGTGAGCGACCTGTTCCGGGACCCGGCCTACTTCCGCGCCATCCGCGAAGCGGTCGTCCCCTACCTGCAGACCTACCCGTCGCTGAAGCTGTGGGTGGCAGGCTGCGCCAGCGGCGAGGAGGCCTACTCGCTGGCCATCCTGCTGCACGAGGAGGAGCTGCTCGACCGCGCCCAGATCTACGCCACCGACATCAACCCCGAATCGCTGCGCCTGGCCGAGGAGGGCGTCTACGCCATCGACCGGTTCGCCAAGTTCAGCGAGAACTATCTGGCGGCGGGCGGCAAAGCTTCGCTGTCCGACTACTACACCGCGCGCTACGGCTCGGCGCTGTTCGACCGCCGGCTCAAGAAGGCCATCCTGTTCTCGGACCACAGCTTGGCGACCGACAGCGTGTTCGCCGAGGTGCAGCTCGCGTCCTGCCGGAACGTGCTCATCTACTTCGACCGGGAGCTGCAAGAGCGGGCCATCGGGCTGCTGCGCGAGTCACTCTGCCGGCGCGGATTCCTGGGCCTCGGCAGCAAGGAGACGCTGCGCTTTTCGGCCCACGCGCCGGCCTTTCGCGAGGCGGTCCCCGAACAGCGGATCTACCAGAAGCTATGAGCAGCGAGATGCCCCAGACGGACGCGGTCGTGATCGGCGGCTCGAGCGGCGCGCTGGAGGCCCTGTCCGTGCTGCTGCCGGCGCTGCCCGCCCAGGCGCGCGTGTCGATCGCGATCGTGATTCACGTGCCGCCCACCCAGCCCAGCCGGCTGCCGCAGGTCCTGGCCTCGCGCACCAGCTGGCCGGTGCGCGAGGCGGACGACAAAGAGCCGCTGGTCCCGGGCGTCGTCTACGTCGCGCCGCCCAGCTACCATCTGCTGATCGAGCGCGGCGGGACGTTCGCGCTGTCCGCCGACGAGCCGTTGCACTTCTCGCGCCCCGCCATCGACGTGCTGTTCGAGTCGGCCGCCGACGCCTACGGAGCGCGGCTGGCCGGCGTCATCCTGTCGGGCGCCAACGCCGACGGCGCCGAGGGGCTGGCCGCCGTCAAGCGCGCCGGCGGCCTGACGCTGGCGCAGGCGCCGGACGACGCCGTGTCGCGCTCGATGCCCGAGGCGGCGATCGCCCGGGCCCACCCCGATCACGTCCTTCGATTGCCGGAGCTCGCATCCTTGCTGGCCCGCCTGGCGGCCCCGCGAGCGCCGAGGAGCGCCGATGACTGAAACGCCCGTCAAATTCCTGCTGGTCGACGACACCGAGGAGAACCTGGTCGCGCTGGACGCGCTGTTGCGGCACGACGGGCTGGAGCTGCTGAAGGCGCGCAGCGGGCCGGAGGCGCTGGAGCTGCTGCTGGCCCACGACGTGGCGCTGGCGATCCTGGACGTGCAGATGCCGGACATGAACGGCTTCGAGCTGGCCGAGCTGATGCGCGGCGCCGAGCGGACCCGCCACGTCCCCATCATCTTCCTGACCGCGGGCGCGCGCGACCCGCACCGGGTGTTCAAGGGGTACGAGGCCGGCGCGGTCGATTTTCTATTCAAGCCGGTCGAGCCGCACGTGCTGAAGAGCAAGGCCGAGGTGTTCTTCGAGCTGCACCGGCAGAAGGCGGAGCTGGCGCGCGACCTGCAAATGAACGAGATGTTCGTAGGAATCCTGGGCCACGACCTGCGGACGCCGCTCAGCTCGATCATGACGGGCGCGCAGCTTCTCCAGCGGCAGGTCGCCGATCCGGGCCAGCTGAAGACGCTGCGGCGCATGCTCTCCTCGGCCGGCCGCATGCGCGACATGATCGACCAGCTTTTGGACCTGACGCGGGCGCGGTTGGCGGGCGGCGCGGGGATGGCGGCCGAGCGCCAGCCCGTCGACGTGGCCGAGCTGGTCGCGCGGGTGGTCGAAGAGCTGCGGCCGACCGCCGGCGAGCGCCTGTTGACGATCGCCGCCTCAGGCGACGCGCACGGCGCCGGCGACACAACCCGCCTCTTGCAGGTCTTCTCGAATTTGCTGTCGAACGCCATCCACCACGGCACGCCGGGGACGCCGATCGCCGTCACCGTCGAGGGCGGCGACGAGATTCGCGTGATCGTGCGGAACGAAGGCGCGATCCCGCCCGAGCTGCTGCCGCGCATCTTCGATCCGTTCCGCGGCGCGCGCACGAAGGCCGGTTCGCGCGGGCTGGGCCTGGGGTTGTTCATCACCCAGCAGGTGGTCGAGGCGCACGGCGGCCGCATCCGCGTCGATTCCAGCCCGACGGCCGGAACGGCGTTCACGGTCACCCTGCCGCGCGCCGCCGGTGCTCCGCGCTCTCGCGCTCAGGAAGAAGCCGCGCCCGCGCCCTGACGGGTCGACCGGCGACGACTCCGCTGGGCCAAGCCCAGCTCCGTCAACGCGATCATCATCATCATCATCATCATCATCAGTTGAACGTCGTCGAGAACAGCGCGGACAGCACCGATCCCGCCCAGGTCAGGTTGGCGTCGTCGTGATCCTTCATGGAAGCGACCACCAGCTCGCCGGCGACCCCCAGCGCCCAGTCGGACGAGACCCACCATTCCTTGCCGACGACGGCCTGAAACCCGAGGCCGGCGTCGGACTGGTAGACGGTCTTGCCGAACGCGTCGGACGCCGAAAAGGAGGTCGCGGCCAGCGCGGCCGAGAGGTAGAGGTCGACCGGCATGACGTAGTACGTGAGGCCGAGGCCGAAGCCGCCCAGGGCCGCCGAACCGTTCAAGCTGGTGGTCACCTCCAGCTGGGTCATGTCGGGGCGGTCGGCCAGCGACAGGAACAGGTCACCGAACACGATCAGGTTCTCGGCGATGGCACCGCCCACGGCGACACCCACGCTCAAGCCGGCGCCGGACAGCTTCACGTGGTCGCCGTTGCCGGTCGTGCCCGAGGCGCTGGTGTAGCCGGCACCGACGTGCAGCCGCAGGAAGAAGCCGTCGTGCACGTGGGCCGGGGCGCTCGGGTCGTACGCGGGCGCTCGGTAGCTCGGCGGTGGGCGGTACGAGGGCGGGCCGGCCCGCGGCGGCGCCGGCGGATGAGCGGGCGTCGCGGGGACACCGGAGGGTGGCGGCGCTGCGGGCGC
>JAICYS010000442.1 GCA_025934105.1 Myxococcota bacterium
CCCTCGTCTTCCTTCTCGCGATCGATCTTCGACTGGCACTGCGCCTTGATGTTGGCGCGCATGCGGGGATTGTCGTCGTGCAGCGACTCGTCGAGGATGCCCTGGTACATCTTGCACTTCATGCCGGCCGGGTCCTGGTGGCAGAGGTAATTCCGCACCTTCTCACAGGGGTTCTTGCGGCTGTCGACCATGATCAGCGCGACCCACACGGCCCCCGCGGCCAGGCTCCCCAGCCCGACGGCCGCCAGCGCGCGAAACCGCTTTTTATAGCGGTACACGTCGATCTTGTCGGCCTCGCGGCGAATCTGTTCCAGCTCCTCAGGCGTCTCGTCCATGTCCCGGTGAGCGAATGTTATAACGGCGCGGCATGCCGCGGGCGAAAGTCATCACGAAAGCGACGCGACGCCCGGTGCGCGCCAAGTGGCCGCCCGACCCCGCCCGCGTCCGGTCCATCCTCGATGCGCTGGAGGACCTCTACCCCGACGTCGAGTGCGAGCTGGACCACGACAGCGCCTTTCAGCTCCTGTGCGCGACCATCCTGTCCGCCCAGTGCACCGACGAGCGGGTCAACAAGGTCACCCCCGAGCTGTTCAAGAAGTTCCCCACGCCCGAGACCATGGCGCGCGCGCCGCTGCCGACGCTGGAGAAGCTGATCCGGTCGACGGGATTTTACAAACAGAAGGCCAAGAGCCTGCAGGGCACCGCCGCCGGCCTGGTGGCGCGCTTCGGCGGCCAGGTCCCGAAGACCATCGCCGAGCTGACCACCCTGCCCGGCGTGGCGCGCAAGACCGCCAACGTCGTGCTGGGGACGTGCTTCGGGATCGCCGAGGGCGTGGTGGTCGACACGCACATCCAGCGCCTCTCGATGCGCCTGGCGCTGACCCGTTCCACCGACGCCAAAGGCATCGAGCAGGACCTCATGCAGGCCCTGCCGCGCCAAAGCTGGATCCGCGCCGGCCACCAGATCATCTGGCACGGCCGCCGCGTCTGCTTCGCCCGCAAACCCAACTGCGCCGGCTGCACGCTGGCGCCCTTCTGCCCGTCGGCCGGCCTCGAGAGCTGACGGCGGCGGCTACGCGCCGAAGTAGATCTCGTCGTACGCGCAGGTGGCGTCTTTGTCGGCGGGCTGCGGGTAATCGACCAGCTTGCCCTCGTAGTTGCGGAGGGTCCATTTGTCGGGCCCGCGCGCGACCACGGCGTCGGGGCCGATGGCCACCTTGCCCATGCCGCCCGGCGTGTCGATCACCAGGTGCGGGATGGCCAGGCCCGAGATGTAGCCGCGGAGCTCCTGCATCAGCGCGATGCCGGTCTCGACGGACGTGCGCAGGTGCGACGTGCCGGCCGCGACGTCGCCCTGGAACAGGTAGTAGGGACGCACGCGGCAGCGCAGGAGCTCGGTGAACAGCTTGCGCAGCACGCGCGCCGACGAGTTCACGCCCCGCAACAGCACCGTCTGGTTGCCGAGCGGGATGCCGGCGTCGGCCAGCTTCTCGCAGGCGGCGCGGGCCCGCGGCGTCAGCTCTTTCGGATGATTGAAGTGGGTGTTGATGTAGAGCGGGTGGTACTTCTTCAACATCGCGCAGAGCTCGTCGTCCACGCGCATCGGCAGCACCACCGGGACGCGGCTGCCGATGCGGACGATCTCGACGTGCGGGATGGCGCGCAGGGCGGCGACGATCTCTTCCAGGCGCGAGGTCGACAGCGTCAGCGGGTCGCCGCCCGAGATCAGCACGTCGCGAATGGCGGGCGTGCGGCGGATGTAATCCAGCGCCTGCTCCAGATCGCTGCGCGTGATCGGCGACTCCTCGCGGCCGACCAACCGGCGCCGGTTGCAGTGGCGGCAGTAAATCGCGCAGCGGTCCAGCGCCAGCAGCAGGCAGCGGTCGGGGTAGCGGTGAAAGATCCCCGTGGCCGGCGAGTGGCTGTCCTCGCCCAGCGGATCGACCAGGTCGCCCGGCTCGTTCACCAGCTCGCGCGCGCGCGGGATCACCTGCATCCGCACCGGGCAGGCCGGCTGTTCGCGGTCGATCAGCGAGAAATAGTAGGGCGTGACGGCCACCCGGAACTGTCCGGGCGCGGCGTCGAGGCCGGCCGACTCCTCGTCGGTCAGCGGCAGGCGGGCGCCGATCTCTTCCTTCGTGGTGATCCGGTGGCGGAGCTGCCACCGCCAATCCTCGAACCCGCCGCCGTCCTCGTCCAGCACGGGCAACGCCAGGCTCATGACGCCCCTCCCGCGTCGGCCCGCGCGCCCGCGTCGGCCGGCGCGCCCGCATCGGCCCGC
>JAICYS010000027.1 GCA_025934105.1 Myxococcota bacterium
AGGGAGACGCGGCCACCCGCGCCGCGGGCGGCGCCGCTCGGAAGTCGAGCTCGACGCTGCCGGCGCGCCGCGGGTTGCTCGCGCGCCCGTGCGAGATGCCCAGCGCCAGGCCGGCGTGAACGGCGACCGCCACGGCCAGCGTGGCGAGATCCACCCGCCGCGACATCAGGGCCCGGGCTGCGTGTCGAGCGCGAAGTGGGTCACGCCCAGCGCCTTCACGACGTCGACGAGGTGCATGACGTCGCCGTACGGGATCCCGCGATCCGCGGCGATGACAGCCTGCAACGCCGGCTGGCGCTTCAGCAGGCCCGGGACGACGGCCCGCACGCCCGCCTCGTCGGTGGGCCGCCCGTCGTGGAACAGGCGGTAGCCGCCGCCCGGCTGGCGCGCCATCGTCAGCGCCAGCGTCGACGGTCGGGTCTCGTCGGCGCTGGCCGCCGTGGGCAGCGCGACCTTGATCGACGGGCTGCTGGCGATCAACGGCGCCGCCACCATGAAGATCACCAGCAGCACCAACGTGATGTCGACCAGCGGCGTGACGTTGATGCTCGAGAACATGCCGCTCGTGTCGTCGCGATCCGAAGCGCCGGCCATCAGGCGCTCCGCCGCAGCGGATCGTCCGCCGGGGCCCACGCCGCCCGAACTTCGTCGGCGGCCATGTGCGCCAGCCAGTCCACCTCGGTCATGCGCACCCGGACGCAGCGGCCGAAGTAGTTGAACGCCACCACCGCCGGAATGGCCACCAGGATGCCGACGGCCGTGGCGACCAGCGCCTCCGAGATCCCCGCCATCACCGTCGACGCCCCGGCCCCGGCCGCCTGGCTGGCCGCCAGGTCGTGGAAGGCCTTGATGATTCCCAGCACCGTCCCGAACAGCCCGATGAACGGCGCGTTCGCGCCCAGCGTGGCGAGAAACGACAGGTTGCGCTCGAGGCGCAGCTTGACCCGCGCCTTGGCGCCGTCGACGGCGGCAGTGAGGTCCACCGGCCGGCCGTCTTCGGCCTCACCGGCGTCGTCGCGTTCCAGCAGCAGCCGGCGGATGTCGGCCGCCAGTTCGCGCCGGCTGACGCGGCGGGTGCGAAAGAACCAGAACCGCTCGAGCATGACCGCCATGCTCAGCACGCTGAGCACCACCAGCAGCCAGAGCACCCATCCCGCGCCGTGCAGGGTGAAGGCCAGAAATCGTCCAGACACGTCCATCTTCTTGTACTTCCTTTTGCTTCGTTGCTTGGTTCGTCGCGTCCGCCTCACTTCATCAGGAGCACGCGATGCGCGAAGTCGGTGCCGCCGCGCTCGTCGCGCGCCACGGCCCACAGATCGATCGCCGACCCGGACGGCGGCAGCCGCTGGTCCAGCCGGAGCACGGTTTCGGGCTGAACGGCGCTGGTCTTCTCGACGCTGAGCGTGCCGGCCGTGCAGAACCAGGACGTCGTCAGGAGCTCGGTGACCTCGGTCCCGTCGACGCGCGTGTAAGGCTCGGCGCTGCCGGCGGCGAACGTGGTGCCCAGCGACAGCGCGTCCCCCGCCGCCACCGGCACCGGCGACGCCTGGTCCAGCGCCACTGCCGTCCCGCTCGGATCCAACCGATACACCGTGGCGATGGCGGGATTCGCGTTCGCTGCCCCCGAGCCGGCCACCCGCCAGCGGTACACGGCGGCCAGACCACCGCCCGCGTCCCGCACGTCGCCGACCAGCGGCAGGTAGACGCCGCCCGTCACGTCCGGCGCGCCCAGCGTCGCGGCGTCGACGGCCGGCATGGTGGCGGTGAACTCCAACCCCCGCCCGACCGGCTGCAGGTCCGGCGCCGCGCCCGGCCGAACGCAATCCGGATTGACCGGCTGGCCGGCCAGCGGCGGGGCGACGCAGGCGCTCCAGGCCGCGTCCGGCGTCGCGCCCGACGTGTCGACCGCCAGCGCGACGATCGCCGCGCTGCCGCCGGGAGCCGCCTCCGGCGGATCGGCTTTGATGCCAAGGACGCGCAGACCGGCCACGAAGCTGACCGGCGGATCGGGGAAGCTCTGGCAGCCCACGACCGACGCCGCGACGGCCGCCAAGACCGCCGCCGGCCGGCCGGCCCGCATCAGAAGTCCCCTCGCACGCCCAGGATGGGCAAGAGCGGCAACCCCGTGATGGGATGCGCGATCTGGTAATTGTAGTTGTAGCCGACCGCCTCGGGGTTGTCGGCGCGCAGCACGTTCTGCACGTCCAGGTACGCCGAGAACCGCCAGCGGTTGAACGTGAACACCTTGTCGGCGCGCAGGTCGAGCTGGTTGAACGCGCCCAGCCGCGCGCCGTAGGTGGGGCCCGCCAGCGGCACGTACCGGTCCGAGATGGAATCGTAGAACGACCCGGCGACGGGCGTGTACGGATTGCCGGTCGCGTACCGGAACCGCGCCCCGGCCTGAAAACCGCGCGGCAAGAGATAGCTCAGGACCAGCGTCAAGATGTGCGTCTGGTCGAATTCGAACCGGCGCCAGGCTTGGTCGGGGTGATCTTTGCGCTGGCTGCGCGACAGCGTGTACGACAGCCAGCCGAAGAGCCGCCGCCCCAGGGCGCGCCGCACCAGCACCTGGCCGCCGTACGCCCGTCCGATCCCCTCGTTGTCCAGCAGCGGCGCGCCCGGGCTCTCGCCGCCGACCACCAGATCGCGCAGGCTCTTCCAGAAGAGGTCGACCTCGGCGGTGAGCCCGGCTGGTCCGGCCAGGTCGGCGCCCAGCACGTACTGCGCGCCACGTTCGGGGGTGAGGTTCGGGTTGCCGAACACGCGCGAAAAAGCGGTCGGGTCCGGCGGCTGCGCGTACAGCCCCACCGCCCCCTTCACCGCCAGCCCCTGGCGGATCTGATATCGGACGGCCAGCCTCGGCTCCGGCGACACGAACCCGCGGGCGAACGCCGCCGGCGTCCCCTGGTAGCCGGCGAAGGTCATGACCTGCAGCCGGAACTGCGGCGTGACGGTGACGCGCCGGTTGAACAGCGTCCAGGTCGCCGTCGCGTACGGCGCCACGTGATTGGTGAACAGCGTCAGCGCGTCGGACGCGAAGCCGCTGGCGCCGCCGCCGAAGCCCCCGTTGGCGCCCAGGCCCCCCGCGGCGGAACCGCCCACGATGTCGGTGGTGGCGGCCGGCGAGCCGCTGCGGGTCAGGCTCCAGCGGTTCCCCTCGAAATCGATCCCGCCGTCGAACCGCAGGGTGGCGGCCACCGGCAGCCGCCCGAACGCGCGCAGCGCATAGGTGAACGCGTGCTCGTCCAGCGACGTGGGGACCTGGCCGTAGGTGACGCCCAGCCCAAACGGCGCGTCGGCTCCGGCCGACGCGATGACTGTCAGCGAGCGCCCCCCGTCGAACCGATGCGACCAGTCGGCGACGGCCCGATGAAAGTAGACGTGCGACCCGACCGCCGCATCCAGCGCGTTGTCCTTGATCCGCGCCAGCAGTGACAATCGGTCGTCCGAGCCGAACAGGAACACGTCCAGGACGTCGCGCCGCGACGGGCGCCAGGTCAGCCGCCCCTGGTAGTCGTAATACACGGGCGACAGCTGAAAGGTGCTGGTCGTGAACAGCGGCAGGGTCGCGTCGATCCAGCTCCGCCGCCCCGCCGCCGCGAAGGACAGGGTCTTGCTCAGCGGACCTTCGATCATCAGCGAGCCGTCGAGCAGATCCATCTGCGCGTAGCCGTGCCACCCGTCGGTGCGCGGGCGCCGCATCTCCACGTCGACGATGCCGCCCAGGCCCAGGCCGCGATCCGCCTGGTAGCCGCCCGGCACGAACGTCAGCGCCTGGACCATCTCGCCGGTGACCGTCGAGCGGAGCCCGCCGAAGTGGTACAGCACCGGCACGTTGACGCCGTCGATGTAGACCCGCGTGTCGGCGGGGGCCGATCCCCAGACGGGGAGAAGCCCGATCCCGAACGGCGCGCGCGCCACCCCCGGCAAGTTCTGGACCGCCTTCAGCGTGTCCCCCTGCGTCCCCGGGATGCGCGCGATCTCGGCCGTGGTCAGCGTCTGCTCGACCGTCTCCACCACCGGGCGCCGCCCCCGCACGGTCGAGGCGTACCGCTCCTTGGCGTCCACGTAGAGGTTCAACTCGGTCGCGCGCCCCTCGTGCAACGTGATCGTCACGTCGGCCGGCGACAGGCCGACGCCGCGCACGGCCAGCTGGTACTCGCCGACCGGAAGAGCGGCAAAGCCGAAGCGGCCGCTCTCGTCCGTGACCGCGCGCCGCTCGTCGCCCGGCGCGAGCCACACCAGCACCACGGCCCCCGCCAGCGGCGCGCGATCGCCACGGCGGCGCACGACGCCGGACAGCGGAACCGTCGGGACGGTGGCGGCGGGCGCCTGGGGTGGAGACGGGGGCGGCGGCTTCAGCACGAACCGATAGCTATACGTAATCCGCACCGCGACCGGACGTCCGCCGGCCTGGCCGGGCGTGAAGACGAACTGGCGCGCGGCCTCCACCGCGGCCCGATCGAACGCCGGGCCGTCGGGGCCGCCGGCGGGCTTGGCCACCTCGACGGAGGTCACCTTGCCCGTTTCGTCGACGTCGATCGTCAGCACCACCTCGGCCTGGCGGCGCGTGGCGATGGACGCCGGCGGCACCGCCTCGACGAAGTGGATCAACTTCGGCGGCGTGAACGCCGGCGGCGGCTCCGCCGCTCGCGCGCGCGATGAAACAGCAAGGACCGTTGCGAACAACACGGCTGCGCGCAGCAGATCGACTCGGCGCGCGTGCGCGCGGTTGCTCGCCCTGCGAGCAATTACCGATGCCGCTTTCGACGTGATCATGCGTCGCGGCTGACAAAGGAGCGCCTCGGATGGCGCTTTGCAAGGGCGGGCGTCAGCGTGTTCGCGCGCGACCGGCGCGGCTACGACATCTTCTGATCAGACGCGCTCGACGACCGCCAGCAAGCGAAAGCCGATCCACCGGAACAGACCGACCGGCAGGCGGCGCTCGGCGCGGTGGAGCAAGCTCCAGATGCGGGAGGGCAGCAGCGGGCGCCGCGAAAACCCGCCCGACGCCGGATAGCTCGGCCCGGACAGCCAGTCCAGCCGCGCCAGCCGAAGTTGCGGGAACTCGTCCGCGAACCGCTGCGCCTGCCGCCCGAACAGCAACCAGGGGATCGCCTGATTGGAATCGAACGGATCGCGCCCCTCCCCCCGCGTCGCGGCCGGGGCCAGGGGATCCACCGACAGATCCAGCGGCTCGTCGTGAAACAGCTTGTAGACCGGGTACGAGAGCGCGCTGACGTGCGGCTCGCACAGGACGATGCGGCCGCCCGGCGCCAGCACGCGCGCGGCCTCTGCGAAGAAGCGGCGCGGATCGGTCAGGTGGTGGAGCACGTCGAACAGCACCAGCGCGCCCAGGCTGCCGTCGGCGAACGGCAGGGCTTCCGCGCTCAGCTCGCGGTCGTGCCAGGGCGCCCGCACGATGTCGGTCAGCTGCAAGTCCGGGATGAATCGGCGCGCGAAGCCGGGGCCCGACCCCAGCTCGACCCGCGGCCCGCGCGCCGCCGGCGGCAGCGCGGCCGCGATCCGGCCGTACCAATCGGCGTAAAGGGCGCGCAGCGCCGGGTTCTGCTCCCAGGCCTGCCGGTGCGCCTCGAACCGCGCCAGCGTGCGCGCGCGCTGTTCCTGGGACAGGCTCACACGAACTTGATCTTGCGGGCCGCCACCGCCGACATGCGCAGCAGCAGCCACCCGTGCTTCCAGCGCGAGATGTTGGTGGCGCCGTACGTCCGGTCGCGGTAGCGAACCGGAATCTCGGCGATCTTCAGGTTCAGCCGCGCCGCCCCGAAGATGAGGTCGAAGTCGCCGAACGGATCGAAGTCGCCGAAGTAGCTGCGCCCGGCCGCGATCCGTTCGTAGTCCTTGCGCCACAGGACCTTGGTCCCGCACAGCGTGTCCTTGATCGGCTGCTGCAGCAGGTACGTGAACAGCTCGGAGAAGGCGACGTTCCCGATCTTGTTGAAAAAGCGCATCGCCCCCGGCTCCATCGGGTACACGAGGCGCGTCCCCTGCACGAACTCGGCGTGGCCGCCGGCCAGCACGTCATAGAAGGTCGGCAGGTCCTCGGGCGGGACCGTCAGGTCCGCGTCCAGGATCATGAGAACGTCGCCGGTCGCGTGCGCGAACCCCAGCCGAACCGCGTCGCCCTTGCCGCTCCCGGTCTGCTGGAAGGCCCGCAGCTTGAGGGGACCGTCATAGGTGGAGACCGTGCGCTGGATGGCGGCCCAGGTGTCGTCGGTCGAGTGCCCCTCGACGAAGATCAGCTCCGTCGAGGCTCCCATGACCGGCGCGCGCGCCGCCGCCGCCGGGACGTTGCCCGCCTCGTTCCGCGTCGGCACGATCACGCTGACCGAGACCTTGCGGACCGGCGGCACCGGGCCGCGATCGCGCAGGACGTAGATCCGGTACAGCGACGCCACGTTCATGCCGGGCGCCCGCACGGCGTAGCGGTTCAGCGCGGGCGTCACGCCGGGCACCTCCAGCGGCAGCAGCAGCCGGTCCTCGTAGCGCACCACCTCGAGCCCCGTGATGTCGTAGAGGTTGCGGAAGTCCGCGTCGGACAGCCAGTTCGCGGTCGGTGCCGGGCGCTTCAAGCCGGCCAGCTCGGCCAGCCGCACCGGCACCTCCCACAGGTAATTGAAGGCCGTCAAGTAGACGCGCCCGCCCGGCGCCAGCCGCCGCTTGAGCCCCAGCAGCAGCGCCTGCACGTCCAGCACGCTGTGGCAGAGGCGATCGCAGATCACGGCGTCCGCCCGCGCGCCCACCTCGGCGGCGGGCGCGATCGCGTCGCCGACCTCGAACGTGACCTCGGGGTGGCGGGCCCGGGCCTTCGCCACCACCTCGGGCAGGTAGTCGAGGCCGTGCCGGCGCGCGTTCGGCAGCCCCGCCAGCAGATCGCCGACGCCGCAGCCGACCTCCAGGACCGACGCGTCGGGTGGAATCAACCGCCCCAGCGACTCGCGCAGGTCGCGGTGCAGGAAGTCGCGCGCGGCGGGGTGCGGCGGCGGCTCCGCCGCGTGCCGGTAATACTCGCGCCAGGTCGCCTCCAGCTGTTCGACTCGGGACGGCGGGCGCCCATCCGCCACGACACGTTCCCCCTGCGGGCCCGGGGCGGTCATCACTCGTCGGTGGACAGCGTGTACCGCTGCTTGAACTTGCCGCGGACCGCGATGTTCTCGCTGTGGTCGATCTGCATGTCGCTGCGCTTGAACGAGAGCTTGTGCTTGCCGCAGGGGACCTTGTAGTCGACCAGCGGCGTGTGCTGGCTGGTGTTCTTCCCGTCGATCCAGACCTCGGACCAGGGAATCGAATTCACCGTGATCGAGCAGTCACCGCCCGAATCAGCGGCCTTGGGCGCGTCGTCATCGCCCGCGCCGGTCAGGTCCGCGGCTGGTGCGGGCGTGTCGTCGTGCGCGCGCCGGTGGTGGCCGCCGCCGGCGTGGTGCGCGCCACTTTCGGCCGCCGCGACCGCCGACCCCGCCGGCGGTTCGGCCGCAGCGGGCGATGGCGACGCCGCGGGGGCGGCGGGCCGGGCGGCCGTCGTCGTCGTACCGCCCCCCGACCCGTTCAACACGGCGTGCACCTTCTGGATGGCGCCGGGCTGGACGTCGATCTCCTGGCGCCACGGCTTGAAGCGGTCCTCGCCCTTGATCTCCAGCACGTGCCGCCCAGGCGTGATCCGGAAGGCGCGGAAATCGGTGCGCGCCTGCTGCCCGGACGCGCCTTTGATGGGCGCGCCGTCCAGCCAGACCAGCCCACCCGGCGGCTCGCTGGTCAGCTCGAACCCGGTGTCCGGCGACGGCTCCAGCGTCACGGCCAGCGGCAAGCGCTGGCCGGCGCGCACCTCGATGTTCTGGTCGGACCGGACATATCCTTCGCGGACCACCGACAGGGTGTACGGCCCGGGCGGCTTCTCGAACGTGACCGGCGCGTGGTCGCCGATCTTGACGTTGTCGACCAGCACGGTGGCGTCCGCCGGCGTGGCGGTCACCTCGACGCGCCCGGGGCGCGTCGTGCTGGAGTAATACCAGTAGCCGCCACCACCGGCGACCAGCAGCAGGATGACGAGGACCATGCCCAGGCCACCGCTGCGCTTGCGGGGCTGCGGCATCGGGATCTGCTCGGCGAACCCGCCCTGCCCGAACGGCGCCGGCTGGCTGGGAAACGATTGCCGAGGCGACAGGCGCGGCGGCGGCGGCAAGGCTGGCGCCGGCGGGTATGCCTGGGTGGGCGGATAGGCCGGCGTGGGCGGATACGCCGGGGCCGCGGGCGGCGGCGTGGCCGAAACCGCCGGCATGTTCAGTCCGGATCTCCGCAGCGGGGGCGGCGGCGTGACCGGCGGCGGGGTGGGAGCCGGCGTGGCAAACGAAGCCGCCCCGGGCGTGGGGATGGGCGCCACGGGACGCGTCGAGGTCCGCGACACCGCCGGCGCCGGAATCCCGGACAGCGTCGGGCGACGCGCCGGCAGCTTGGGCCTGGGGATGATGACCGGCGGCGTCTGCTCGGGCAGGTCCTCGCTGGCCAGCGTGATCGAGACCGTCGGCTCGGGCTTGGGCGTCAGCAGCGCATCGGGCGGCCGCGCCTGTTCGAGAATGTCGGGCGGCGGCTCGGTCGCGACCGTTCGGTCTTCGTCCTCGAAGAACAGCTCGGCCTCGGTCTTCTCGGGCGCCTTGTCGACGCCGGTCGGTTCCTTGTCGAAGATCTGGGTGTCCAGCTCTTCGTCGTCCCAGCTCATCTGGTGCGCGGCGCCCTTGGTCGGCGGGGGCACGGGCGGCGGGGCGCCGAACCGGGGCGCGGCGCCCGCGCCCACGGCCGCGCGGCGCGAGACCTCACTCGAGGCCGCCACCGGCGGCGCGATCTGCCGGTACTGCTCCAGCTTGGCGTTGTCCTCCTCGATCTCCATCGCGAAGGTCTTCTTCATCCACGCCGCGAGATCCTTGCGCGAATAGAACTCGCCCACCGAATACAGGAACGATTGCAGGTCGTCGTGGAGGTCGATGGCGTTGCTGTAGCGGTCCTCTGGATCGCGCGCCAGCGCCTTCAAAATCAGCCGCTCCAGCTCGGGCCCGATTTTCTTGTTGTACGAGGAGGGCGGGACGATCTCGACGTTGCGCACCTTCTCCAGCGTGGAGAAGTCGGTCTCGCCGACGAACAGGCGCTCGCCCGTGAGCAGCTCGTAAAGAACGATGCCGACCGCGAAGATGTCGCTGCGCTTGTCGATGGGCAGGCCGCGCACCTGCTCCGGCGACATGTACCCGAATTTCCCCTTCAGGATGCCGGCCTGCGTGGTCGACGCCTTGCCCGCCGCCTTCGCGATCCCGAAGTCGATCAGCTTGACCTCGCCCTCGTACCCGATGAGCACGTTCTGCGGCGAGATGTCGCGGTGGATGAGGTGAAGCTGGCGCCCCTGCGCGTCGCGCTTGTTGTGCGCGTAATCCAGCCCCTCGCACACCTGCATCATCACCCAGCAGGCCATCGGGACCGGCAGCGACTCGCCCCGGCTGCGCATGCGATCGAAGATCGAGCGCAGGTCGCGGCCGTGTACGTATTCGAGCGCGATGAAGAAGCTGCCCTCGACTTTTCCGAGGTCGAAGATCTGCGCGATGTTCGCGTGCTGGAGCTGCACGGCGATCTTCGCCTCGTCGATGAACATCGAGATGAACTCTTCGTCCTCGGCGATGTTCGGCAGGATCCGTTTGACGGCCAGCAGGCGCTCGAACCCCTCCACCCCGAACGTCTTCGCCTTGAAGACTTCGGCCATTCCTCCGACGTTGATCCGTTCCAGGAGGTAGTACTTCCCGAAGGGGACAGGCTTCTTCAAGGGCCTCATATTACTGACGAATCAGCCGTTTGCAGCCAAATTTACCGGCTTCTCCGTAGCTTTTTTGGTCCGGTCGCTTTCCAGAAAAGCCAGCGTCGCACCCGCCGCGACGAACGGAGGCGCCACGAAAAGCGCGAAAGGGATCAAATACAGCAGCGTCGCGCCCAGGCCAAATCCCAGGGTCTGGGCCGGGTGAACGGCCAGGTAAGCCCACTTGGCGCCGAAGCTGGCGTTCCGCCGGGACAGCGGGTAGTCGAAGCCGTCGTAGGCCAGAAAAACCATGCCGATCCCCAGGCCGACGGCGGTCCCGACGAACGGGCTCAGGAACCCCGAGAGCACCGCCCCCACGAACACCGCCAGGCCGTAGAGGGCCAGCTTCAGCAGGCCATGCGCCAGCGCCCGCGCCAGCGAGGCCAGGAAAGGCGCCGAGGGCGCCGCCCCGCGCGCGTCCTTTTCGACCCGCTCGGACAACCGGTCCGAAAAGACCGCCAGCAGCAGGGGCTGGCAGACGAGAAACACCAGCGCCGCCCCGACGGAGGTGAGGCCGACCAGCACCAGCCAGCCGATGACCGGTTGGCTGGCCATCAACGAAATCAGCCAGGTCTCGGCGCGCAGCCAGCGCTGCACTCCATAAATGGCCCCCGTCCCCAGCGCCAGGTCCAAAACCAAGGGAATCGCCAAATAGGCCCACAGCCGCTGGCGCGCCACGAACACGCCGCCGCGAAACGGCGCAAAAAATCCCCTAAAAAGGCCCACGAAGGGAGTGTACACCGCGCAACCGGCGCTTTGTCTGTCCGATACCACCCATCGGAGGTCCCATGCCAAATACGATCAGTTCCGCGTCTCCGCCCCTCAATGCCGGCGCCCGTCTGGAAATTGGCGCCACGCGGTCCCGCCAGACCGACCGTCCTGCTCAGCCGTTTCGCGACGTGCTGGCCGGCGGCGTCTCCCTGCTGCTCAGCGGCGCCGAGGTCGCGACGCACGTGATGGCCGGGCCCGCGCTGGCGGCCGCCGTTCACGGCGCGCGGGCCGGAGCGACCGCGGCCGTCGCGGGCACGGCCGGTGTCGCCGGCGGGGCCAGCGGCGCCGCGGGGACCGGTGGTGGCAGTCCGACCGACCTCTCGTCCATCCTTCAGGACGGCCAGTCCTCGAACCTGCAGCTCCTCGCGCTGCAGCAGCAGATCCAGAACGAGAGCCAGCAGTTCTCGACGGTGTCCAACGTGATGCGGGCCAAGTACGATACTGCCAAGGCGGCGGTGTCCAACATCCGGGCCTGACTGTGCTAAGGTCGCGCGCGCGTGGCAGGTAAAATCACCGGCCCGGGAAGCGGGCCACCCGGCAACGTCCCCGTCGGGCCCGCGGATGAGGGCCGGCCCGTGGCTGGGGGGCACGCGCCCTTCTCGGACAAGCTGAAGCCGCGCGATGCGGCCGGCATCTCCGGCGCAGGTGGCCTTGCGACCACGCCCGCGGTATCCGGCGTGGCCGACCTGGCCGCCGCGCTCAAGGCCGGCACGCTGACGCCCAAGGCGGCCGTCGACCGGGTGATCGATCGGGTCGTCGAAAAGCAGCTCGGGGCCGGCGCCCCGGCCGCGGCGCGCGAAAAGCTGCGCGCCGCCCTCGAAGATGCCGTGGCCGACGACCCCCTCCTGGCCGAGAAGATCCGCAGCCTCGCCTGATCCGCCCGTACCCCCGACCGGGGTGCCGAAGCCTGCGCCTCAGGAGGCGGGGGCTTCGGCCGTGGGCCGCACGGCGCGGGCCGCCGCAATCGCGTCCCGAACCTCCGGTGGCAGGTAGATCCCGTCGGTGTCCAGCTGCGCCAGGGCGGCGGTGAGGGTGGCGGCCCGTTCGGCCGGCGGCACCTTCCGATCGATGATGACCCACCACTGCCCTTTGACCTTGCAGAGGCCGCCGGCTCCGGAGACTTCGCCCGTCATGGTCTCGTAGCGCACCTGCACCCCCAGCTGGGCGGCGGCCTGTTCCAGCGCTTCGGTCATCTTCTCGGGCTTCATTTCCCCTCTTTCTTACCGGTTTCGTGAGCTCCAGAAAAGCTCTCCTGAGCGGCGCGATCGAGGTCGATGATCTGCGCGCCGCCGACGTAGCTCTTGGTCTCGTAGCGCGTCAAGCTGCCCAGCTTGCGGACGATGGCCGCCATCCGATCGGATTCTTCCAGAATGGTCCGGGCAATCGGGACGTGGGGGTCGCCCGGTCCCAGTTTGCGGATGAGGACCTGCGCATAGCCCATGACCGACGTCAGCGGCTGATTGAGCTCGTGCGCGGCGGCCCCCGCCAGCTCGACGGCGACCGCCTGCTTTTGCGAGATGGCCAGCTTCTCCTGCGCGGTGGCCAGCCGCTCTTCCATGCGAATCCGGTCGCGCAGGTCGGAAAATACGCCCACCGTCGCGATCTCGCGCCCGCCGTCGTCGACCACCACCGCCGCCGAGATCGACACCGGCACGCGCTCGCCGGTCGCCGACAGCAGCTCGCGCCGGACCGGCTCCAGTCGGCCGCCGCCCCCGTGTTCCGCCGACCGGATGAGACGCATGACCTCGTGGGCGACGCCCGGCGGATATAGCTTTTTGACCGACATCCGGCCGATCACATCGGTGGCCCTGTACCCGCAGATCCGCTCGGCGCCCTGATTGAAGAGCACGATGGTGCCACGCATGTTCGCCGCGATGATCCCGTCGACCGCGGAGTTCAAGATGCGGTTCAGAAACTCGCTGGTCCGCCGCAACTCGCGCTCGAGCTCGCGCGCCAGCGTCACGTCGCGGAACGAGAAGATGGCCGCCTCGTGCTCGCTCAGCACGGCGATCGACGCGACCGAGACGGTGATGCGATCGCCCGACGTGGTGACCAGCTCCAGGTCGAAGTTGTGGACCGGCTCGGCGGCGATGGCCCGCGCGATGCGCGCGGCCAGCCCGGCCCGAAACGCCTCGGGGACGATCTGGGCGATGGGTTTGCCGCCCAGGCCGTCCCGCGCGTATCCGGTCAGCTCCTCGGCCGCGCGGTTCATGTAAAGGACCAGCCCGGCGGCGTCCAGCACCAAGATTCCGTCGGACGCGCTGTCGATGAAGGCGCGGTAGCGCTCGATGGCGCGCACGCGCCCCTCTTCGCGCACCTCTGATTGCGTGTTCCGCCGGCTGCGGCCTCGCAGCGGATCCAGCGCCTTGGCGCCCCGGATGACGATTCCCAGGATCGAGGCGGCCACGCGCGCGGCGAGCAGCGCAGCGCGCGCCGCCTGGTCGGTGGCGAAGCGGGCCACCAGCACGCCGGCCGGCCGGCCACCCACCAGGACCGGAACGGTGGCCGTGATGTCCCCGGCCGCGTCGGCGGCGACGGCCGCTTCGCCGTCGGCGATCGCGCGCTGCAGGTTGGGGTGCTGTTCCAGCGACCAGCGCACCGGCGGCATGGCGATCGACGTCTCGACCTCGCCGCTGTCGGCGACCAGGTAGGCGGCGTCGGGGTCGGCCAGCAGCGCGAACAAGCTGACCGACGAGGCGCCCAGCGCGTGCGTCACGTGCTCGACCGCGGCATGCAGCTGGCTCTCGCCGGTCCCGACCGCCAGCACCTGCGCCGCCTGCGCCAGGCTGTCGAGCGCCTCGGGAGCCAGCTCGCCGCTCACCGGCGCCGGCCCGCGGGTTTGGGCAACAAGCGCCGGGCCGCCGCCGCCGCGGCGCTCAACACCTCGCGCGCGGGAACCCCGGTTCGGGCGGCCAGGCGGCGGCAGTCCTCGAACTCGGGCTGGGCGCCCAGCACCGCGCCGTCGAGGGCGGACACCTTCGCGCGCACCGCGCCGTACGGCGTCTCCACGGTCGCGAACGAACGCGCCAGCACCACGCGCTCGAGGGCGCGCCGCCGCAAGCCCAGCGTGGTCGATCCCTGGAACAAGGCGCGTTCCACGGCGACGCGCGCCGGCTCGGGGGCCAGCGCGGAGATCTGCAAGGCCGGCCGCCCCTTCTTCATCAGGATGGCCGCCGACCAGACGTCGACCGCTCCCGCGGTGAACAGCGCGTCGAAGAGCGGCCCGACGAGCTGCGGGTTCATGTCGTCGACGTTGGCCTCGAGGAGGACCACGTGGCTGGCCGGCTCGAGGGCGGGTTCGCCGATCGGCTCGCCCACCATCACGCGCAAGACGTTCGCGCGGTCGCGCAGCTCCCGGGTGCCCGCGCCGTAGCCGGTGGATTGCAAGCGCATGGGCGGCGGCGCGCCGAACCGGTCGACGACGGCGGCCAGGATGGCGGCCCCGGTCGGCGTCGTGAGCTCCCCCTGCCCCTCCGGCACGATCGGAACGTCGGTCAGCAGCGCGGCGGTGGCGGGCGCCGGGACCGGGACCGGGCCGTGCGCGGTTCGAACGGTTCCCGTGCCGACGACCGGCGGCAACGACCCGATCGAATCGGGCGCCAGGTGCGCGATGGCCGCGGCCACGCCGACCACGTCGGCGATCGAGTCGTACGCGCCGACCTCGTGGAAAGTCACGCGGTCGACCTTGGTTCCGTGCAGGGCCGCCTCGACCTCCGCGAGGCGCGCGAAGATGTCCGCGGCCAGCGCGCGAACCTCGGAAGAGAAGCGGGCGCGTTTGAGGAGGCGCTTGATCTCGGCGTAGTCGCGGTGGTCGTGCCGGGCAGGCCGCCCGCGTCCCGGTCCGAGGCCGTGACGCTTGTCGCCCGCGTGGGTGTGGGGGTGGTCGTGACGGTTTCCATCCGCGAACCCATGCCCCTTTGCGTGCGCGTCGTCGTGATCGTGACGCTTTCCGTCCGCGGGCCCATGCCCCTTTGCGTGCGCGCCGCCGTGCCCGTGACGCTTTCCGTCCGCGGGCCCATGCCCCTTTGCGTGCGCGCCGCCGTGCCCGTGACGCTTTCCGTCCGCGGGCCCATGCCCCTTTGCGTGCGCGTGCCCGGGTTCGTCGGCGTCCTCGTGTTCGTGTCCGTGCTCGTGATCGTGCTCGTGCTCGGCCTGGGGGCGGCCGGCGCGCGGCTGCCCGGGCCAGCTGACGTCGAAGCTACGGCCGACGTACGCGCCGCGGATGCGGCGGCCGAAGGCGACGCGCAGGCCCCGCACGCCCATCGCGGCGACCGCCCGGCTGACCACCGTCGACGGTACGCCGGCGTCGACCAGCGCCGCGACTGCCATGTCGCCCGCGATGCCGGACGTCGGCTCGAAGTGAAGGTGGAGGCTCACGTCGTGCTCAGGCCGGGAACCGTCACCGGGCTCCCGGCTCCTCCTGCGACGACTCGGCTGGGCGGACCCCAGCTCCGTCGCCACGCGCGCGGTTGAGCATGGCGGCCAGCCGGCCCGCGCCAAAGCCGTTGTCGATGTTCACGACCGCGACGCCCGCCGCGCAGGAGTTCAACATGCCCAGCAGCGCCGCGATCCCGCCCAGGCTGGCCCCGTACCCGACGCTGGTCGGCACCGCGATCACCGGCCGCGCGAACAGCCCGCCCACCACGCTGGGCAGCGCCCCCTCCATCCCGGCCACCACGATCACGATCTCGGCGGCGGCGACGGTCTCGCGGTGGGCCAGCAGCCGGTGGAGCCCGGCCACGCCCACGTCGTAGATCCGCTCGACCCGGTTCCCCGACAGCTCGGCGGTCACGGCGGCTTCTTCCGCGACGGGGACGTCCGACGTGCCCGCGCTCAGGACGGCGATCACGCCGCGGCCGCGGTCCGGCGGCGGCGTCTCGCCCACGGCCACGATGTGGGGCGTGGCCAGATAGCGCGCCCCCGGCACCGCCGGCACCACCAGAGCGGCCACCTCGGGCGACACGCGGGTCGCGAACACCGTGGCCCCGCCGGCCGCCAGCTCGTTCAGGATGGCCGCGATTTGCCGGGGCGTCTTGCCTTGCCCCAGCACCACCTCGGGAAAGCCCGTGCGCAGGTGGCGATGGGTGTCGACGTGTGCGAAGTCGAGCGCCCGGAAGGGAAGGTCGCGCAGCGCGCTCATCGACTGGTCGACGGTCGCACGCCCGGCCTGCACGTCTTCCAGGAGCGCCCGCAGCCGTTGGGGGTCCATGGGGGCCCCCCACCTTAGCACTTACGGCGGCGGGACGGCGCCGGCGCCGTCCAGAACGCTGCGCACCTCGCCCACGAACGTCTCCAGAGAGAACGGCTTGCGCACAAACCCCTGCGCGCGCGGGGGCCGCGGCGTCATCACCGCGCTCAGCACGATGACCGGCACGCCGGCCAGCTGCGGCTCGGCGGTCATGTACCGCAGGACCTCCCAGCCCGACACCATCGGCATGAGCAAATCGAGGATCACCAGATCGGCGCGCCGCGGCTCGTTCAGCGTCAGGAAGTCGATAGCCTGCTTCCCGTTCGACGCGGGCACCACGTCAAACCCCTCGTCCTCGAGGATGTCTTGCAGCGAGTCGCGGACGTCGGGATCGTCCTCGACCAGCAAGATGGTGCGGCAGTCCCCCGCGCTCATGGTCGGACCCCCATGGTCTGCGTTTGGAAGTTTGGCGGGCGGTTCTGCCACCATCAAGGCAAACGCGTGGTAATTTGGCCGCCCGGGATCGCCGCTGATGAGCCACGCGTCGCGCTACACGATCCTGCGCAAGATCACCGACGGCGGGACCGCCGAGATTTTCCTCGCCAAGCAGCACGGCGCGCAGGGGTTCGAAAAGACCGTCGTCCTCAAGCGCATCTTCACGACCTTCTACGCCGACCCGCAGTTCCGCCACATGCTGGTCGACGAAGCCCACGTGGCGATGTCGCTGAACCACAGCAACATCGTCCAGGTGCTGGACCTCGGCGAATCCGAGGGACGTTACTTCCTGGCCCTCGAACTGGTGGACGGCTGGTCGCTGGACCGCATCCTCAAGCGCGGCAAGGCGGCCGGCGTGCAGATGCCGCCGCCGCTCGCGCTGTACGTCACCGCCGAGGTGTGCCGCGCGCTGGCGTACGCGCACAACAAGAAGCGTCCCGACGGCCGGCCGCTGGGCATCGTTCACCGCGACGTCAGCCCCCACAACGTGCTCATCAGCGAGCAGGGCGAGGTCAAGCTGACCGACTTCGGCATCGCCCAGTCGAACAAGACCGAGAAGAGCCTGGGCAACTTGATCAAGGGCAAGGTCGCCTTCATGTCGCCGGAGCAGGCCTCCGCCGGACCGCTGGATCCCCGGTCCGATCTGTTCTCGGTCGGCACGATGCTCTACACGATGATCACGCGTCGCCACCCGTTCGACGCGCCGACCGACTACGAGACGCTGATGCTGGTCAAGAACGGCGACTTCATACCGCCGGAGACCTCGCGTCCCGGCCTCAACCCCGAGCTTTACCGGGTGATCCGCAAGGCGATGGGCAAGCAGCCCGCCGATCGTTACCAGAAGGCCGAGGACATGCTGGTCGACGTCGAGCAGGTGATGCGCGTCGCCTTCCGCCCCGTCGGTCAGACCGAGCTGCAACGCTGGCTGGCCGACCTGGGCGCCAAGGACGGCGTACCGCCGCTGACGCGTGAGGCGCCGCCGGAGCCGCCCGCGTCCCGGTCGACGGTCGGCCCGCTGCGCGCCGGCTCGGGCCAGGAGTCCGGGTTGGTACTGAGCCTGGACGACGCGGAAGAGATCCGCCCGGCGGACTCGCCGCCCCCGCCTCCTCCACCGCCAGCAGCCGCTCCGACGGAGGTGATGACGAAGCCGCCGCCGTTTGCGCCGCGGGATCGCCCCTGGCACCGGCGGCCGGCGTTCCGGATGGGCGCGTTGCTGGTGTTGCTGATCGTCGCCGCCGCAATCGGGGTGCGGGTCATGCACGGTCACTCCGGCTCCAGCGGCCGGACGATCAGCGCGACCAGCCCCCCGCCGGCTCCGGCGGCCCCTGTCACCGCTTCGCCGCCACCCACTTCGCCGCCTGCCGTCGCGCAGGCGGTGGAAAAGGCCCCGCCGCCCAATCCGCCGCCCGCCGCGGCGGAGCGAACCGATGCGGCAGCCGCCGACGCGGCGCCGCTGGCCGCCGCCGGCAAGGAACAAGAGGCGCCGGAAGCCAAGGAGGGACGGCCGGCCGGTGATTCCTCCGGCTCCGAAACCGGCTCGGGAGCCGCCGCCTCACCGCACGGCGGGCACCCGGGCAAGCCGCCGCAGTTCCCGGTGGCCATCAAGACCGACCCGGAAGGCGCCCGCGTCGCGACCGGACACCACGTGTTCGGAAAGACGCCGCTCACGCTGAAGCTGCGGCCCGGGAACTCTTACGAGCTGACCTTCACGCGCGGCGGCTACGCGCCGCAGTCGCGCCAGTATCGCTTCGACGACTACGCGCCCCAGACGCTGCGGATCACGATGAAGAAGCTGGCGCCCGAAGCGCACCGGGCCGGCCCGGCCGGGGCGGCGGCGGGACCGACCAAGCCGCCGCCTCCTCCGCCCCCCAGGTCGTTCTTCTCGCGCTGACCTACGCGCCCAGCGCGGCCGCATCCGCGTCGAGCGCCAGGCGCAGCATCTCGAGCGCGGCCAGCCGGCCCATGATCCGCCGCAGCTCCGCCATCTCGACGAAGGCGTGAATCACGCCTTGCCCGCCGCCCGGCGAGCGTGCCGCCGGCCGAACCGAATCGTCGAACCCCATCTCCGTCGCGCGCGCATCGTTCATGTGGTCATCCTCCGAAAGGCGCAAGCTCCGGCAGCCTCCGGGTGGGCTGCGGCCATCCTACCCCGCCACGCTGCGCTCTGCTTCCCGGTACGCCGGCGATGTCAGCCGTTGCACCGTTTCGCCAAAGCAATCGACGTCCAGGGGTTTCCGCATGCATTCGAAGCCCGCCAACCTTCCAAACCGGCAGAGCTGCAATTCGCGATCCGAGCGGGCGGTAACCAGCAGGATCGAGCAACCGGGGCGAGCGCGGCGCAGCCAGCGGATGAGCTGCAGCCCATCCATGCCGGGCATCTCCAGGTCCGTGATCACCAGATCGGCGCGGAAGGCGGCCAGTGTCCGGCAGGCCGCCGCGCCGTCCTCCGCGACCCGCACCTCATAACCGGCATCCGCGAGCACCTCGCGCAAGAGCTCGCGCGTCTCCTCGTCGTCGTCGACCAGCAAGACCCGTCTGCGTCCCATACCCACCGGAGGTGCAAGCTCCGCACCAACACCTACAAGAACTTCATGTAAGCCGGTGGCCGATGACGCGCCGTTTGAGCCGCGTTCGGTAACGTCTTCGTGTGGCGAGGTGACGCCCGAACGCCGCGGCCGGTCGACGGGGCAGCGGGAACGCCGCCCCGCGGCTGGCACGCGAATTGTTTATCTCTCTGTCGTCCGTCGGTGGCGGGCGGGCGGAGCCCTGGTCCGCTAAACTCTAATTGGAGGGCAGTCATGGACGTCATGGCTGAAGTCGGGTCTTGCTGCGTGGCCGAGGTGATGGGGACGGAGCTGTACACGCTGACACCGGATACGGTCGTGGCGTCTGCGCGCCGGCTCGCGTTCGACAACGGGATCGATCACCTGCTGGTGCTCGACAACGGCACGCTGACGGGCATCATCTGCCGTGAGGATCTGCGGACCGCGGAGCGAACCGCGTTCGTGGGCGAGTGCATGAGCTCGCCGGTGCTCTGCATCGGGCCCGACACGACGCTGGACGAGGCGGCCCAGATCATGGCCGAGCAGCACGTCTCGTGTCTCCCGGTGGTGACCGGCGCGTTCCTGGTCGGAATCGTCACCCGGGACGCGCTGGCCACGGTCGGCCTGGGCGGCGAACACCGCCCGGCCGCCAAACTGGTGTGCAACGCGTGCGGCGCCGACCACCCGCACGACAAGGTCCGGCGTGACCCCCGCTCGGGCGGGATCCCGCTTTGCGCCGATTGCCTGGGCCGCACGTCGGCCAACGCCCTCCGCCGCCAAGCCGATTGAGACGAGGCGGCTCCCGCGGGTCGGGGTATAAGCCCCGCCCATGCCGGTCAGCCGCGCGGGCGCGAAGCTGGAGGCGGCGCTGGACCAGTTCGGTCTGAGCCCCGCCGTCACGGGCGCGCGCGCCGTCGACGTCGGGGCATCCGCCGGCGGTTTCACCGAGGTGCTGCTGGCCCGCGGCGCGCTCTCGGTGCTGGCGGTGGACGTCGGACGCGATCAGCTGCACCCGTCGCTGCGCCAGGACCCGCGCGTGACGGTCCGGGAAGAGACGGACTGGCGCCGGCTGCCGCTGCACGAGGCCGAGGGGCCCTTCGATTTCTTCACCGTGGATGTCAGCTTCGTCGCCGCTCGTAACATGCTCCGCGGGCTGGCGTTTCGATTACGCCCCGGCGCGCAGGGCGTCGTGCTGGTCAAGCCGCAGTTCGAGCTGCCGGACCGCCAGGTCAAGGACGGCGAGGTGCGCGACCGGAACCTGCGCCAGGCGGCGGTCGACAAGGTCCGGCGGCGCGCCGAGGCGCTGGGCTTCGACCTGCTGGCCGACGTCGACTCGCCGGTCGCGGGCCGTGAAGGCTCGGTGGAGATTCTGGCCCACCTGCGGTTCAACGGGCGGTCCGCGCGCCTGCCCGGCCCCGGCGA
Organism: Myxococcota bacterium; assembly: GCA_025934105.1. Classification (GTDB taxonomy): domain Bacteria; phylum Myxococcota_A; class Polyangia; order Fen-1088; family Fen-1088; genus JADGRB01. The sequence continues at coordinate 20,270 of JAICYS010000027.1, forward strand.
GCGGCGCCGAACCGAGGCCACCGGCCGGCGTGCCCTGGCGGCGGCGGACCAGTTGCGCTGGTTCGCGGTGGTCGCGCCGGGGCTGGAGACGGGCGCCGAGCGCGAGGTGCGGGCGCTCTCGGACGTCCGCGACGTGCAGGTCGAAGCCGGCGGCGTCGAGTGGACCGCGCCGATCCTGGGCGGCCTCGAGGCCAACGTCTGGCTGCGGACCGCGACGCGCGTGCTGGCGCGGGTCGGCTCGGTCGAGGCGCGCGAGTTCGGCAAGCTGCGCCGGCGCGCCGCCGGGCTGCCGTGGGCCCAGTTCATCCCGCGCGGCGCCGCCGTCGCGCTTCGGGCCAGCACCAGCCGCTGCCGCCTCTATCACACGGGCGCCCTGGCCGAGACGGCCGCGCTGGCCATCGCGGACGCGGTGCCGGGCGCGCGCGCCGCCGCCAAGGACGAATCGGCCGCCGTCGCCGTGCTGGTCCGCGGGCTGGAAGATCGGTTCACGTTCAGCGTCGACGCCTCGGGCGAACGGCTGCACCGGCGCGGGGCACGCGTCGAGATCGGGGCCGCGCCGATGCGCGAGACGCTGGCCGCCGGGCTGCTGGCGCTGGCCGGCTGGGAGCCCGGCCAACCGCTCTGCGATCCGGTGTGCGGCGCGGGAACGATCCCGATCGAGGCGGCGCTTCAGGCTGTCGAGCGGGCGCCCGGCCTCGAGCGCGAGTTCGCGCTGGAGGACTGGCCGCTGTTCGCGGCGCTGCCGGCGCCCGAGGCGGCGGCCGTGCGGGAACGCGCGCGGGGCCGCGTGCGACCGGTGGCGCCGGCTGCAATCGCGGGGTGGGATCGAGATCCCGCGATCATCGAGAGCGCGGGGCGGAACGCGGCGCGCGCCGGGGTCGCCGGCCAGATCGCCTTCGCCTGCCGGGACCTGGGCGACGCACGGCCGCCGTCCGAGGCGCCGGGCCTGGTCATCGCCAACCCGCCCTACGGCCGTCGGCTGGGCGACCCGCGCGCCGCTCTGCGCGTCTATCGCGATCTGGGCCGCGTCCTGCGCGCGCACTTTCGCGGCTGGCGCGCCGCGGTCGTGGTCCCCGGCCGGCTGGCCGGCGCGGGCGACGCGCTCCGACTGGTGCTGCCCGACCGCCACCGGCTGAAGAACGGCGGGCTGCCGATCGAGCTGCGCGTCGGTCCGATCAGGTGAGCGGCAGTTCCAGCTGCGCGCTGGTCCAAGGCGCGGGCGCCGGCGCTTCTTCGGCGGCGTGGACCGTGTCGCCCATCCGGGCGTGCGGCACGAATCCGTGGCGAGCGGCGGCCGATTCGAACAGGGATTGAATCGCCTGCGCGTACGTCCCTTCGCCGCGCCCGCGCACGCCGAAACGTGAATCGTAGAGGCGCCCGCCGCGCGTCTCGCGAACCCGGTGCAGCACCCGTTCGGCCGACAGGGGCAGCGCGGCCCGCAACCGCTCTTCGAACACCGCCTTCACCGAGCCCGGCAGGCGCAAGAGCACGTGCCCGGCCGAGCGCGCGCCCGCGTCGCGCGCCGTCTTGAGGATCTTGGGGATGTCCTGGTCGTTGAGGCCCGGAATGATCGGGGCGACGTTCACGCCCACCGAGATCCCGGCGCGGGCCAGCGTCTCGATCACGCGCAAGCGACGGACCGGCGCCGGAACATAGGGCTCGATCGCGCGCGCCTTGTCGGCGTCCCAGAACGGAATGCTGACCGTCACGTGCGCCGACGCGGCCGCGGTGAGGCTGACCAGCACGTCGGCGTCACGTTCGACCAGCGCCGACTTGGTGATGATGGCCGCCGGGTTCGCCCGCTCGACGCAGACCTCCAGGCAGCCGCGCGTCAGCCGGTAGGAGGCCTCGAGCGGCTGATAGCAATCGGTGACCCCGCTGAACACCACGGTCTCGCGGCGCCAGCTCTTCTTGGCGAACGCCGCCCGCAGGAGCTGCGGCGCGTTCGGCTTGATGACGATCTTGCGGTCGAAGTCGGTTCCGGCGCCGAAGCCGAGATACTCGTGCGACGGCCGCGCGTAGCAGTAGGCGCAGGCGTGGAAGCAGCCGCGGTAGGGGTTCACGCTCCAGGTGAACCCGACGTCCGGACTGTCGTTCTTGGACAGAACGTTGCGCGTGCTGTCGACGAAGACCTCCAGCCGAACCTCGGGGATGCCCTCCAGGTACTCGACCTCGGTGGTGGCCCACGGATTGGGCGGGTTGGAGATCGGGACCGCCTTCACCCGACAAACCTATGCCTGAACCGATGTTCAGTCAAGCGTCGGCGCGCGCGATCAAGTAGTGTTCCGCGGCTCTTCTCATGGCAGGCGCTCCCGATCCCTCTTCGAATCGATTCGCGCGGTTGGCCGCGCTTCCCCCTTACGTCCTCGCCGCGGTCGACGAGCTGAAATCGCGCCTGCGGGCCGAGGGACACGACGTGTTCGACTTCGGCCTCGGCAACCCCGACGGCCCCAGCCCGCGCGCCGTGATCGATCGCCTGACCGCCGAGGCGCAGCGTCCGGGCAACCAGCGCTACATGCCGTCCCGCGGGCTGCCGGAAGTTCGCCGCGCGATCTGCGACTGGTACCAGCGCCGCTACGGCCAGAGCTTCGACCCGGAGACCGAGGCGGTGGTCACGCTGGGCGCCAAGGAAGGGCTGGCTCACCTGCTGCTGGCCATCGTGGCCCCCGGCGATTGCGTGCTGTCGCCGGATCCCTGCTACCCGATCCATCGCTATGGCGTCATCATCGCCGGTGGCGAGCCGGTGCCGGTGACGACGCGGCCGGGCCTCGACCCCTACGCCGAGATCGAAGCGGCGCTGGCCCGTTCGCCCCGCAAGCCCAAGGGGCTCATCATCAATTTCCCCCACAACCCGACCAGCGCCGTCGTCGATCAGCGCTTCTTCGAGAAGGTCGTCGCGCTGGCCAAGCGCGAGTCGCTGTGGCTCATCTCGGACCTGGCTTACGCCGACCTGGCGCACGACGGGCGGCCGGCGCCCTCGATCTTCGGCGTGCCGGGCGCGCGCGAGCTGGCCGTCGAATTCTTCACCGTTTCGAAGAGCTACTCGATGCCGGGGTGGCGGGTCGGCTTCTGCGTCGGAAACAGGACGCTGGTCGGCGCGCTGACCACCATCAAGGGCTACCTCGACTACGGCATCTTCGGCCCGGTGCAGCTGGCGGCGGCGACCGCGCTGTCGCCGGCTTGCGATCCCGACGTGGCCGCCAACCGCGAGCTGTACACGCGCCGGACCGCCGTGCTGTGCGACGGCCTGGCCGCCGCCGGTTGGCCGGTCCCGCGCCCCACCGCCTCGATGTTCGTCTGGGCGCCGCTGCCGGGCCGCGCCGTCGAGCAGGGCTCGGTCAAGTTCGCCGCCGAGCTCCTGTCCGAGGCGCGCGTGGCGGTGTCGCCGGGCGTGGGGTTCGGGCCGGGCGGCGAAGGGTTCGTGCGCTTCGCGCTGGTCGAGACGGACGAGCGGGCGCGCCAGGCCTGCGCGGCCATCGGCAAGTTCCTGAGCCAGCGACGCTGACCGGCGGCGCCCGCCGCGTCGGTCAGGCGGCGTAAAAGAGCGACAGCGCGACGGCCACGCAAAACAGCGCCAGCGCCAAGAGGGCGCCCCGGCGGTCCCGCAGCACCAGCGCCGTGGACCACGGCCAGATCCAGTACCAGGGGAACCAGGGACGGGCCAACATCAGGAGGGCTGGCGCGGAGATCGCGGTCCACCCGACGACCAGGCCGCGCAACCCGCGCGCCGCCACCCACCAGCTCACGAGCGCGTAGAGCGACATCAGGGCGACGGCCTCGCGCCAGGGGCCGTTCAGCCAGCCGGAGGCGCCGCCCCAGCGGTGGCGAAGACCCTCGAACGTCGCCAGGCCCCGCCAAAAGGGCAGGTACGCGAGGGCAACGGGGGCCGCGACCAGCGCGACGGCGCCGGCCAGCCCCAGCAGCCGGCGCGCGACGGAAACCGACGAGTGACTGAAGCGGCGCGCCGCCAACCACGGCGCCAGCAACAGGGGCAGGAACTTGATGGCCCCCGCGCACCCGATCAGGACGAACGCGGCGGTCCAACGCTGGTCGGCGGCGGCCACCAGCGCCCAGACCAGGCAGGCCATCATCGCGACGTCGTTGTGCCCGTTCATCGCCGCCTCGATGATGAAGAGCGGGTTCAGGGCCAGCGCGGCCAGGGTGGCCGGGCCAGAGCCGGGTGACAACCGCTCGGCCAGGCGCCGCCCGCCGGCGGACAGCGCCAGCAGCGCGCCGACCACGACGAGCCGCAGGGCGCCCACCTGCACCGCCAGCGGCGCGCGCGCCAGCAGCGCGGTCGGAATCATCGTGACCACCGTCCAGAGCGGCCCGTACGGCGACGAAATGGGCCACTTCAGGAACGGGGCCGTCGGATCGCCCAACCGGACCAGCGTCTCCTGGGTGGCCACGTACGGGTCCAGGTGGTGAACCACCGCCAGGCGCGCGTAGCCCAGGTAGGCGTAGACGTCCGGCGACAGGACCGGCGGCGCGAACAACGCCAAGGCGGTCGCCAGGATGGCGCTGGCGGCCAGGACCCTGCGCGGGCGCAGGGCACCGCCGGCGAACAGGGCCCCGTTGAGGGCGAGGTAGGCGGCCGCGACGGCCAGCAGCCCCGCGGCCAGTCCCGCCCGAAACGGCCCGTCGGCCGCGACGGCGTGCGGCACGCCCAGGATCGCCCGGTACTGGGCGGCGGCCAGCGGGTTCACCTGCCAGTGCGGGCGGTAGCCGGGCGGCATCCGGGACGCCCAGGCGGCGAACGCCACCAGGCTGGCCCCGAGGGCGCCGGCCGCCAGGCGCGCCGCGCGGTCCGGGGACGGCGCAGCCTCGGTCCGGGCGATGGCCGCCATCGTCTCAGTGTAGGCGGGGCAGGCGCCCCCGAACACGTTGACAAGGCGGCGGCGCTCAAGTAAAAACCCCGCTCCATGCCGTCCGCAGCTTCACATCACCGTCCTACTTATCAGGCGAACGAATCGTTCGTTCACGGCTGGCACGTCGCCGACGTCGAGGGTCAAACCCTTGGCCGCGCCGCCAGCAAGATTGCCGACATCCTGCGCGGAAAGCACCGCCCGACGTTCACGTCGCACGCCGACGCGGGCGACTTCGTGGTGGTCATCAACGCGGACAAGGTCAACCTGACCGGCAGGAAGTGGTCGACCAAGCTGTACCGCGATCACTCGCTGTTTCCGGGCGGCCTGCGCACCCAGACGGCCGAGCAGCTCGTCAAGCGCCACCCGACGGACCTCATCAAGCGCGCCGTGTGGGGCATGCTGCCCAAGGGACCGCTGGGCCGCCGCATCTACAAGAAGCTGAAGGTCTACGCCGGCGGGGAGCATCCGCACAGCGCGCAACAGCCCAAGCCCGTCAAGTTCGCCTAGGAGCACTGACCGATGCCTGACGTTTCCAAAGCCATCTACTCCACCGGTCGCCGCAAGCACGCGGTCGCCCGCGTGTGGTTGCAGCCGGGCTCCGGCAAGATCGCCATCAACAAGCGCTCGCTCGAGGATTACTTCGGCCGCGAAACGTCGCGCATGGTGTTCCGGCAGCCGCTGGAGCTGACCGAGACTTCGGGCCGCTTCGACATCTTCGTGAACGTCAGCGGCGGCGGCCTCTCGGGGCAGGCGGACGCGATCCGGCACGGCATCTCGCGCGGGCTGATCAAGCTCGACGCGGCGTACCGTCCGGCGCTGAAGAAGGCCGGCTACCTGACCCGCGACGCGCGCGCCAAAGAGCGCAAGAAGTACGGACAGCGCGGCGCCCGCGCCCGCTTCCAGTTCAGCAAGCGCTAGCCCGCGACGCAGTCCGCGTGACCGCCGGCCGGCGTTGTGGCCGGCGGGCTGCGCCGGCCCGTCGCGTTCTTTGACCACCGGCCGGTCCGGTCCTCGGCCCGGCTTCGCCGTCCAGCCGGCGCGCTGGCGGCTTGCGCCTCGATCGGCCGGCGCGAGCCGGCGGCGGCGCCAATCGGCGGCCGAGCGCCGGCCGAGCGAGCTGGTGTATCATCGGGCTGTTTGCACTCCCGCGGCTCGCCGGCTCGCGCGCGAATCCTGGAGGGCTCGGACGTCTTCGTCACGTTCCTGTGCCTCTACCTGGTGTCCGCGGGCTGGAGCGCACCCGACGGCGACGCCATCCCCATGTGGGAGGCGGCGCGGCACCTGGTCCGCCACGGCACCTTCGCCATCGCCAGGCCATGGCCAATCAACGCGCCGGCCGGCGTGGGCGGCCACTTTTACCCCGTCTCCGCGCTGCTGGCCTGCCTGATTCACGTGCCGGGCGCGCTGCTGCAGACGGCGCTGGAATCGGCCGCGCCGGGGCGGGCCGGGGCGCTGGTCGCCATCACGTCGCACGTCGGTCCGCTGCTGGTCGGGGCCGCCATCCCGGCCCTGTTCTTCGGCCTGGTCCTGCGGCTCGGCTACGCGCGGCGGGCGGCGGCCATCGCGACGGCGATGCTGGGGGCGGCCACCTCCGTCTGGGTCTACGCGCGGGTCCCCTACTCCGAGATCGTGCAGACCGCCTGCTTCCTGGCGTTCTTCTCGGCGCTGGTCGAAGCCGCGCGCCGCCCCACCGGACACGAGCCCCACCAGTCTTCGTTGGAGCTCGCGCGGGAGCTCGCGCGCGCCGACCCGGGCGCCGCCCAGCGGGCCCGCGGCGCCCTCTTCAGGCTGGGCCTGTGGGCCGGCATCCTGGTGAACAGCAAGACCATCTACGTGGTGTGCCTGCCGGGCGCGCTGGCCTTCCTGGTGTGGCGGCTGCGACGAAGGCTCGCCCTGCGCGACGCGCTGGCGGCGCTGTGGGGGTTCCTGCCCGGCGCGGTGGCGCTGGCGGCCTACAACTGGATGCGGTGGGGCTCGCCGTTCGCCACCGGGTACGAATCCGTCACCCACGGGTTCTGGCAGGAGAACCTGCTGTCCGGGCTGTGGGGGCAGCTGCTGTCGCCGGGCCGGAGCGTGTTCGTGTTCTCTCCGCCGCTCGTTCTTTCGCTGGTCGGCCTGCGCGCGTTCTGGCGGCGGCACCCGGACGTGGCGGCGGCGCTGGCGCTGACGGTTCTGCCGCTGCTGTTGCTCTACTCGCGGTACCTGTTCTGGTCGGGTGACTGGGGATGGGGGCCGCGCTACCTGGTGTTCGCCCTGCCGGTCCTCCTGCTGCCCAGCGCCGAGCTGTTCGGGCCCGCGCGCGAGGCGGCGAACCGGCGGGCGCGGCGCGTGCTCGTCACGTCGGTGTTCGTGGTGGGGGTGGCCATCCAGGTGCTGGGGAGCGCGTTCTACTGGAGCGCCTTCATCGCCATCGCGCGCACCGTGCAACGCCAGTGGCTGGGCAGGCCGGACACGCGCGGCACGGTAATGGCGCCCTATCCCTGCTACTCCTGCTTCGAGGAGATCTATGGCGTCGCCTGGCTGCCGCCGTTCCAACCCATCGGCGGCCACTGGTGGCTGCTGCGCAACAAGATCGCGGGGCATGACGCGCGGCAGGCCGAAGCGGACGCGCCCTGGAAGCGGCTGACGTCGATCCGGCTGGATATTTCGTCCGACTACGACGCCGCCCAGATCGACTGGTGGCCGCTGGCGCTCGGGCGGCGCGGCTGGCCGGTGGCCTTGATGGGCGGCGCGCTGTTGCTGGTGGCGATCCCGTGGCGAGCCTGGCGGGCCGCCGTGGACGAACCGGCTACGCCACCCCCGGCAGCCCCGGGTACGTGACCCGGGTGCCGTCGACGTGGGCGAACGAGGTCAGCTTGTGCGGGTTCGCGCGGCCCGCCGCCATGATGTGCGCGACCGGGATGCCGCGCGCCAGCAGCGCGTCGGCCACCAGCGAGCGATGGCAGCGCCAGGGGACGGCCTCGGCGCACATGACGGCGGTCGCGCCACGGGCCGCGAGCGCGATCAACCCGTCCACCGCCTGCCCGAAGGCGTCGGTCTGCATGTAGTCGGCGTACCCGCGGAAGCTCTGGTTCCGCCAGGCGGCGTTGGGCGAGTCCTTGCGCGGCTTGCGCAGCCCGCCCAGCGCGGCCAGGTGCGTGTAGGCGATCCCGTGCGGCGCCAGCGCGGCCCCGAGGGTATCGGTGTTGAACTGCGGGTTGTGGCGCGACCGGGGAACGGTTCGGATGTCGGCCAGCGTCCCCACGGCGAACGAGCCCAGCATCGCCACCAGTTCGTCGAGCGATCGGTTCGAGTGGCCGATCGTGTAGATCGGCGCGGTCACTCGCGTGAACGGCCCAGCAGGAAGCGCCGCACGCGCTCGCCGAAGTTGCCGCGGATCCCCTTGCCAGGCACCGTCTCCGCCGTCTCGATCGTGTGGCCGCCGGGACGCTCCTCGGTCGCGACCAGCTGATTGAACGACGGGATCTCGGGCGGCTGGCGCGACGCGATCAGCGCGGTCAGATCCTGAACGAAGGCCACCGCCTCCTCGCTGGGGAAGGCCTGGGCGGCCAGGAACTGATCCAGGTCGCGGGCCATCTCCTGGGCGGTCGAATATCGCCGCTCGCGATCGCGCTGCAGCGCCCGCAGGACGACGGCGTCCAGCTCGGGCGGGACCTCCGGGCGCGCCTGCGAGGGCGGCGGGATCTCCATGTTCAGCACGCGATAAAACGTGATCTGGTGATTGTCCCCTTCGAAGAGCGGCTGCAACGTGAGCAGCTCGTGCAGGACGATCCCCAGCGAGAAGATGTCGGTCCGGTGATCGACGTCGCGCTGATCCAGCGTCTCGGGCGCCAGGTAGGCAGGCTTGCCCTTGATCGTGCCGACCTGCGACCGGGCCTGCGAGGCGCGGTACTTGGCCACGCCGAAGTCCAGCAGCTTGGCTGTCCCGGTGGCCGTCAACAAAATGTTCGACGGCGTGACGTCCCGGTGCACGACGTTGAGCGGCGCGCCGTCAGCGTCGCGCAGGTTGTGGACGTGGTCCAGCGCGCGGCAGACGTCGCGCGCGATGTGGCAGGCCACGCCGATGGGCATGGTGCGCCCGGTTTCCCGCAGCACGCTGACGGTGTCGCCCAGCGACGGGCCGTCGACGTACTCCAGCACCAGGAACAGCGTCCCGCCCGACTCGCCGAAGTCGTAGGCCTGGATGACGTTGGGGTGATGAAGCATCCCCAGGATCTTCGCCTCGGACACGAACATGCGAACGAAGGAGGGGTCGCTGCAGTTGGCCGGCAGGATGCGCTTGAGCACCACCGTGCGTTGAAACCCGCCCGGTCCGGTGGCTCGCGCCTTGAAAATCTCGGCCATGCCGCCGACGCCCAGCTGCTCGATCAGCTCATAGCGGCCAAGCCGCTCGCCGGGCGCCAGCTTGGCTTCGTCTTTCCCCTCTCGCAATACCCGCCCCGCCGACATCTATGCGCCGCTCACGCTCAAATGCTGTGGCGCTCGACTTTTTCGAGCAGGTCGGAGATCTCGACCGGCTTGTTGACGTAGCCGGCCGCGTCCAGGTCCTCGACGGCGAAGGCGATCTGCGCGCCGGCCGACATGAGGACCACCGGAATGTTCGCCAGCTCGGCTTTGCGCTTCTGCAGGCGGCGAAAGTCCCACCCATTCATGATGGGCATCATCAGGTCCAGCAGGATGATCTGGCACTGGTCGGGTTGCGCCTCCAGCAGCTTCAGCGCTTCGGCGCCGTTCGGCGCCTGAAGCACGCGATAGTGTTCCTCCTCGAGGAGCGCCGCCAGCGCGTCCCGCTCGTCGTCGTCGTCTTCGACGAGCAGGACGGTCTTGCGGGGGTTCTTCACCGTGTCCATGGGCGGAACCCGCGGGCCGGCTTACTTCGCCTTCTCTGCGGCCTTCTTGGCCTTGACGCCCGACTTCTCGGCGTCGTTGCCGGAGTTCTCCATCTGCTTGGCCTCGTCCATCTTGGCGTCGCCGGCCTTCGAGACCGCCTCGCCCTTCTTCTTGCGGGCTTTGCCGGCCGCCTCTTCGCGCTTGTTGTCCTTCTTCTTGCCGGCCTTCTCTTCGGCCTTGCCCTGCTCTTCCAACCTGGCGCCCTTCACCTTTTCCGCGTTGGCGGCCTTCTCCTCGGTGTTGGCCTTCCTCTCCATCGTGTTGCCGGCCTTCTCGCCGGCGCTCTCGGCGCCACGCACCGGCCCAGCCAACAACAGGGCGACGACCGGCAACGACAGACGAATCAGCGAACGAATCATGCGGGGACCTCCGGGTTGTATTCAGCCGGCTCGACCAACCCCAGCCGGGCAGCTCACCTCCACGAAGCTAGTCCGCGTTCGCGGAAGAACCAGGGGCCAGCCCCTCAGCGCGCCTTCTGATACGTCCCCATCAACTCGGCCCGGCCCAGCACGTGCCCTTCCATGGCCCCTTCCAGCACGGCTTTCGTGGGCGATCCGAGATCCGGGAGCGCCGCGTCCAGCGCATACAACTTGAAAAAATACCGGTGGCGGCCGATCGGCGGGCACGGTCCGCCATACCCGCGCCGCTTCCAGTCGTTGATCCCCTCGCCCGCCGGCGCCGAAATCCGGCCACCCGCCGCCAGCGCCTGCGTGCCGGCCGGGATGTTGTAGACGACCCAGTGCACCCAGGTCGTCTTGGGCGCCCGGGGGTCCGGCGCGTCGGGATCGTCGACGATCAACGCGAAGCTCTTGGTCCCGTCCGGCGGGTCCTCCCAGGCCAGCGCGGGCGCCTGGTCCGCGCCCTCGCAGGTGTGGGCGCTCGGAATCTCGCCGTTCGCCACGAAGGCCGTCGACGTCAGTCGCATCTGTCCCTCCTTGCCGGCGGCGGGTCGGGCCCGGCTGGATCGGCCGCCGCTCGTCCGCGAAAGCCGAGTTGATGCAGGCCCGAAGAACGCGGCCCACCACTTCGAGGTTCATCAGCGTGCGTTGGCTGTCAACCCCGAGGCCGTTCCCGACCTCCCTGGGAATAGCCACCCGCCGCGCCCCGGCCGGTCACCGGCTGGCGCTGCTCATCGGGGCGGGCAAGAGCGGGCGCCCGAGGACGGTCTGGGAACGAACGAAGCGCTCCAGCGCGTCGACGGCCTTCGTGTACATGGCGTTGGCGTAGTAGGCGCGGCCCAGGTAGTAGAGGGCCTCGGGGCGCCGCGCGACGTAGGTGGCATCGCCGGCCAGCACCTTCAGCTCGTCGATGGCGTCGCTGTAGAACTCGGCCTTGTAGTCCAGAAATCCGCTCAAGAGCGCGAAGTCCTGGCCGAGGCCGGTCCAGAGCTCTTCCGGCCACTTCTCGAGGATCTTGTAGGCGGTGACGTAGCGGCGATCGCGGACCTCGGCGATCACCTCGCGGTACTCCTCGTTCACCATGGCGGCGTAGTCGGGGTGAGCGGCGGCGATCTTGGCGGGCACCACGGGCGGCGCCAGCTCCTCGCCCGGCGCCAGCGGGATCTCGGGGTCGCGATCCAGCCGCGTCGACACCAGATCCAGCAGCAGGCGCGCGTGCTGGGCCTCCGGCGGGTCGCCGGCCGCCTCGGCCCGCCGCGCCCACAGCTCGGACTCGCGCGCCTTGCCGTGCGCCAGCAGGCTGCGCGCCAGCAGGCCGGCGCGCGGGCCGCGGTCCGGCCCGTCGTATCCCTTGACCAGGCCGGTCAGCCGGCCGTACGGCCAGAGCGGCCCGTACACCTTGGTCAGATAGGGATCGAACTTGGCGTAGCCCAGGAGATCGCGCGGCGCCGCGAATTCGATGCGGGCGTTGTCGTCGGTGTTGCGGGGCGCGGCGGCGGTGAAGGACTCCAGCTCTTCTGGACCGAGCAGCAGGTACGCCAGCACGTCGTGCGCGGAGTTGAGCCCGCCCCGCCGCGCCTCGGCCCGCACCGTCGGGTTGGTGAAGGCCCGCTCCAGCAGGTCGATGTCCAGCGGCAGCGGCCGCATGCTGCCGACCAGGATGGTGTCCGACGACAGGTCCTCGGCCGCGAACACGTAGACATACGGGAACTCGTCGCGGACGGTGCCGTAGATGGTCTTGATGTTCCAGGGCGCCATCTCGTAAAGCTGGGCCCACTGGCAGAAGATACCGTTCGGCGCCAGCCGCCGCTTGACGTCGCGGAAGTACTCGCGGGTGAAAAGGTTCGAGACGCCGGTCAGCCACGGGTTGGACGGCTCGCTGACGATGACGTCGAACTTGTCTTTTCGCTGGGTCAGGAAGTTGCGTCCGTCGCCGACCCGGGCCGTCACCTTCGGGTTCTGCAGCGGCCGGTGGTTGTCGTTCTCGAAGAACCGCGACGCCCGGTAGATGGCCGGCTCCAGCTCGACGACCTCCAGCGAGCCGATCGGGTACTGCGTGATGGCGCCGGCCGTCACCCCCGAGCCGAAGCCCACCAGCGCCACCTTGGGCGGCGCCGGCTGGTGGTAGAACAGCAACGGCAGCAGTCCGACCATGATCTGCGTCGGCATGTCGGCGTCGTTCGAGGCGTCGACCTTGCCGTTGTTCTTCAGCGAATAGGTCTTGGCGTCCCACTGGTCGACGGTGACGGTGGTCGCCACGCCGTCCTCGTAGAACACCAGCTTGGGGTCCTTCCAGACGTGCTTGCGCAGCTTGCGGCTGATGTACTCGCGCGCCACCGACATCCGGAAGAAGCCCGACGAGAAGCTGACCAGATTCCAGCGCGGCAGGAGCAGCCCAATCACCGCCAGGCCGACCGCCGCCGCGATGCCGGCGCGCCGCTTGCGGACCGGCAGTTCGGGCGCCACGCCGAACAGCAGGGCGGCCAGCGCCAGATCGATCGCCACCGCCACGTAGATCCCCCGCTGCAGCCCCAGCTTGGGAAGCACCACGAACCCCGACAGGAACGACCCGACGATCGCGCCGAGGGTGTTGAGCGCGTAGGCGTGGCCCACGTCGCGCCCGACCGAGTCCAGGCCCCCCGCCGCGATCCGCATGGTCAGCGGAAACACGCCGCCCATCAGGACGGTGGCCGGCAGCAGGATCATGCAGGCCATGATGAACTGGCAGACCAGGATGGTGTCGACGCCGAAGCCGGACGACTGCAGCAGCCAGGTGAAGACGTAGGGCATCCGATCCGTGAACAGATAGGTGGCCCCCACGGCGACGGCCGTTCCGAGGTGCAGCATCGCCAGCCAGCGCACCGGGTGTGGCGTCCGCTGGCTGGCCCGGCCGAACAGGGCCGCCCCCGTCCCGAGCCCGATCAGGAACGCCAGCAGGATCAGCGTGAACGAAAAAATCGAGGAGCCCAGCAGGATCGCCAGCGCGCGCGTCCAGAGCACCTGCAGCGTCATGGCCGTCGCGCCCGACACCGCGAAGGCCGCGAGCGCCGCCCGCCGCGACCGCCCGTCGATGGCGGGCGGCGGCGGCAGCACCCCGTTCTCCAGGTTGGCGGCGGCGGCCGCCGCGTCCAGGCGCTCGTCGATCGAGCTCCCCTCCTCGCTGGCCGCCGGCAGGTAACGCCGCGCCAGCAGGATGGCGGCGGCCAGCAACAGATCGAAGGACGCGGCGGTGACGTTGGTCCAGCGCAGCCCGATGTTGGGCAGGAAGACGAAGCCGGCGAAGAATGCCCCGGCCACCGCGCCGAACAGGTTGACCGAGTAGAGCGTCCCGATGCGCAGTCCGATGCGCCGCAGCTCCCAGGGGCGCGTCACGAAGTGGCGGGCCAGAAACGGCAGCGTCGCCCCCATCAACGTGGTCGGCACCAGCAGGAGGCCGGCCGAGGCGATGAAGCGCAGGACCGACAGCAGCGCATAGCGGTCACCGAACGCGCTCCAGAGCGCCCGGTTCAGCCCCGGGTAGGCCAGCATGACCAGCGGGACCAGCAGCGCGTAGACGCCGATCCCCGCCTCGACCAGCGCGTAGGCCCGGACCGGGTTCTTCAGCCGGTCGGCGTAGCGGCCGGCCAGGTAGGACCCCAGGCCCAGCCCGCCCATGAAGGCGGTCAGAACCGTCGAGACCGCCAGCGTCGTCGACCCGAACACCAGGGTCAACATCCGGGTCCAGAGCATCTCCAGAATCAGGCCGGAGGCGCCCGAAAGGAAAAAACAGGCCAGGACGACGACCCGCATCGGCCGCGCAATCTATCACCTTCCGCAAGGCGGCAAACGGGCCGGCCCCCGGCCCGCCCGGGGCGGCCCGGCTGCGCCGGCGCGCAATCGCTGCTTGACCGGACGCCCCGCGTCGACTTCAGTTGAGGGCAACCTCGGCTGGGACATGGCAGTCAAACCCCCCCACACGACGATGTTCGGCGTCTCGGCGGTCAACGCGATCGAGGGTCTGCTGTCGCCCGGCGAGTCCCGCCCGGACGACGCCGCGCTGATCGCGTCGGTCAAGCGGGGCGAGCCCGGCAGCCGCGAGGCCCTCTATCACCGCTACAAGCGGCGGGTGTACGGGCTGGCCCTGCGCATCGTCGGGGCCGGCGACGCGGAGGAGGTCGCCCAGGAGGCGTTCATCCGCATCTTCCGCGGGCTCCCGAAGTTTCGCGGCGACGCGGCGCTCTCGACCTGGATTTACCGGCTGGCGGTCAACGCCGCGCTGTCGCATCGCTCGCGACGGTCGGGGGCCCGGCTGCCGCTGGAAGAAAACCCCGGCGAGCCGGCCGTCGAGGCGCAGGTCGTGACCGAGCCCTCGCGCGGCGACGCGGTCCTGCGGGCGCGTCTCGAGCGGGCGCTGGCCGAGCTGCCGGCGGGCTACCGGACGGTCGTGGTCCTGCACGACGTCGAGGGGCTCGAGCACGAAGAGATCGCCTCGATCCTGAATTGCCACGTGGGGACCTCCAAGTCGCAGCTCCACAAAGCCCGGGCCCGGCTGCGGGCCATCCTGGCGGCTGACGGCATCACGGCCTCCTCGCTCGACGACACCTGACCCACACCCCATGACGGACCAGCAGTTCCCCGTCTGCGCGAAGTTTTCGGACGAGACGCTGTCGGCGTTCGCGGACGGCGATCTGCAGGCGGCGGACGCGGCCAAGCTGCGCGCCCATCTGGCCGAGTGTCCCATCTGCGCCGCGGCCCTGGCCCAGCTGGGCGGCCTGGCGCGGGCGGCGCGGCGGCTCGACCGGCCCGAACCGCCGCCGACGCTCTGGCTGGCCGTCGAAGGGGCGCTGGAAGAGCGA
>JAICYS010000287.1 GCA_025934105.1 Myxococcota bacterium
AGGCCCTCGCCGAAGCGATGGCGGCCGTGCGGCGCGCCGAGGCCGAGCGCGACCGGCTGGTCGCACGGACGAGCGAAACGCGCGCCGCGGTGGCGGCGGCTCGAGCGGCCGAACGTCCCCTCTCGACCGCCGGCGACGCCCTCACGGCGCGCCGGTTTTGGGCGCGCTTGGAAGCGGAGGCGGAGGCCGCGGTCGAGGCGCTCGAGCGCCATCGGACGGGCCCCCGGCGCGCCGCCTTGGAGGCCGAGGTGGCCGCGCGGGCGAGTCACCTTCGGGCACGCCAGCGACGCGAGGTGGTGGACAGGGCGATCACTCGCCGCGAAGCTCAGCAGCGCCGGGATCGGCAGCGGCGCGAGGAGGCCGCCGCCGACGATCTCGCCTCGCGGCGAAAGCCCTGACTGTCCCGCAGGGGCTACTTGGTGGAGATGCCGAGCTTCCGGATCATCTCGCACATCGTCCGGTAGGGGACGCCCGCCCGCCGCGCCGCCTCCTGCCGGCTTCCGCTCTGGGTCAGGAGGCACCGGATGTAGCTCTCGCGGAAGCGCATCTCGGCGGTCGGCAGCGGCAGCCGCGCGGCGTCCAGCGCGGCGGTGGCCAGCGTGGGCGGCTCGGGCGAGGCGGCGATCGTGGCGGCCGCCATCCGCCGTAAGTAGGCGCCGCGGGCGAGCAGCGCGCCGGCGCGGGTGAGCCAGGGGGCCATACTCTGCGCGGGGACGATGCGGGTGATGCCCAGGACGGCCGCCGCGGAGACCTCCGGCGCGTCGGGGTCGTCGCAGTAGAAGATGACCTCGGCGTAGGGGTTCCGCTGGACGGCCTCGGCGCCGGTCGCCAGCGCCGACAGTTGCCGGCCGCCCAGCGCCAACAAGACCAGGTCGGCCGGGAACAGCTCGTCGCGCAGCGCCCAGCCGTCCGGTCCGCTGACCACCACCAGGTCGGCGTCGGTGGCCTTCAGCGCCGCCGCCAGCGCGGACGCGCGAAGCTGGTTCTCGTCCACCAGCACCACCCGGGCGACCTCGACCTGACGATCCACCCGCGGATCATTGGCCCGTTCGTTTCGCGTCTGCACAGGTTCAAGCGAATGAGTCGTTGGATTCATGGGCTACCCCCATGGAGATGACGGGCGGCCGGCGGTTTCATGCAAATTTTCTGACGCGTCCCGGCGTCCAGCCGCCGCCCCAAGAAAATCGTGGCGATAGGCTAGCCCCGCGCCCCGACTTTGGTTAGTCTCCGCCACCGCACGTCACGGGCGCGTAGCTCATCTGGATAGAGCACCGGCCTCCGGAGCCGGGGGTAGTGAGTTCGAATCTCGCCGCGCCCACTCGAAATCATTGATGAATTCGGCAGGTTGTTAACCAGGCAGGTCGAGTAGATCTACCCTGGATCTACTTTCGGGAGGTAGATCCGAATGGCTTCGCTGGTCAAGCGGGGCAAGCGCTCAGAGGCTCAGCGCCCGAGGCGCTCAGCGAAGGCGAGCCGGCCTGTAGGCCCGCGGCCAGGCTCGGCACGTGTCAGGCGAGAAAGGCGATGGCCGCCGCGGTGAGGAGGACGCTCCACAGCTCGTTGAGCTTGATCTCGGGGCCCGAAAAATGAATCGACGCGAGGACGGGATCGACGACGGCGATGATGAACGCGAGCACCATGAGCTTGATGCCGGCGCTGACGACGGCACCGATCGCCTTCTCCGCAAGGAACTTGGTCTGAGGCAACAGCGCCCACGGGATGAGGATGCCGGCCACGGCCAGGATGACGTAGTACTCGAGGACCGCAAGGAACGCCTGGATGGCCATGATCAGGAAGGCGGCCATGACGAGGAGATAGCTGATCCCGAAGATGATCACATCGCCGAGGTCGGTGATGCTGATGTCGCCGAGCGCCTTCGCCACCCGCTCTGTGGCCGTGAGGCCGTAACCGGCGATCCGGAGGGATCGAGCAGAAGGTTCACGCTGCCCGCGTGCCCACCGGCGGTCAGCCCCGCGTTGATGAGGGAGTCGACGAACGCCTTGGCGTTGCTCTGGAAGGACTTCGTGAATCAGAGCCAGAAGCCCGGGAAGAGGATTTCCTCGATCACCTCCGTCAGACGCTCACCGCCGCCCAGCGCCCACCAGAATCCGAGGAGGACGATGTCGATTCCGGCCAGAACGGCCAGCAGGCCGTTGATGGTGGGTGCCAGCCGCGAGTAGCCGGCCTGAAAGACACCGACGAAGGTGGTCAGCGTGGTCGTGAGGGTGTTGAACTCCATGGAATCGAGCTCAGGGGAGACGGTTCAGGACGCGCGCTGGCTGCCTTCGGTTGGTGTACCCGTCGCGGCGACGGAGCTTCGCCTCTCGGATGAGGAGCTTCTCCCCTGCCGAAGACGCCGCCATGGTCGCGGTGATCCGTCCCATCGTCGCGATGTTCTGGACGAGGTCTCCGAGGCGGCCGTGGATCAGCGCGAGCTGCTGGTTGTCGAGCTGGAGCTGGCGAACCTCACCGTTCGCGGCGGCGGACTGGCCCAGGATGTTCGCGATCGCCTGGTTGTTCGCTTCGACCACGGTGATCGACGACTGCGCCCGTGCGGCCAGCTTCGCCGATGCGGTGATCTCGTCCGCCCGAAGGCGAGAACCCGGCCAGGAAGGTGCGCTCATGGCGTGGACGACGAAGTGCTCGACCGGTTCAAGATGCGGCGTCTAGCATGCTCCATCGCGTCGCTGTCGCCGACCAGGCCGAGGCCCGGGCCCGCTGGGCGGGGACCACGATCCGATCCAGGCAGACGACGATCTCGTGCGCGAGCACGATGATGACGCCGGCGGAGGCCTTTCTCGGAGAACGTCAGCGCGTGGACGAATGGCTGGCCGTTGATCTCGATCGGCATGCGGGTCTCGCGAGGCTGGACCTCCACCGGTCCACCGCGATCCACCCACCGTCAGGAACGGATCGCGTGACAGGACGACGTCCTTCACCGGATCGAACGGCGGTGACTTGCGGGAGATCTGCCCGTGCTCCGGCGCGACGATTCCAAGATCACCCACACGTTTGCGGGTCAGGATGCCAAAGGATTCGCAACGCCGCGCAACTCTGCTGTTGTTCGGTTCGTCGTCGGCGTCCCGCAGGAGGCCAACCACGGTGGACGGCTCGTCTCCAACCATCCCGACGACGAGAGTCCCTCGGTCCATCCGACTGCTGGTGGACGCTGCTTCTGGTTTTTGCTGCTTCTGGTTTTTATGGTTCGCGGGGACCTGGAAATCGAGGACGACGGACTCATGTCGATCGCCCCGTGGCATTGACAAAATGTGGTGGCCTGTCACGCTAGCGGGCCATGTCCCTCAAGTCCTTGGCTCGCTCGACGGTCAATCGGGCGATCTCGAAGTTTGGCCTCCAGATGGTGAGGACAGACAGCCAGCACGATTGGAACGACACGCGCACGTTCATCCCGCTGGAAACGACCTTGCGGAGGGCCGGAGACGCCGGGCTGTCGGTCGGCGACTACATCGACACAGTGATGAACAAGATTCCCGGCGCGACGCAAAAGACCATCGACGAGATGGCTCGTCTGGGTGTGTTCGCACAGCCCGTCCGCCGGGTGCTGGAGATCGGCCCCGGCTCTGGCCGGTATGTCGAAAAAACGATCGCCGCCTGCCATCCCGAGGCCTATGAGGTCTACGAAACGGCGGCGCCGTGGGCCAAATACGTCATCGAACACTACCCGGTCACTCTGCAACCGACCGATGGTCGGTCGCTTGCGGCGACTCCCGACGCCTCCGTCGATCTGGTTCAGGCCCACAAAGTCTTCTCGGGAATTCCGTTTCTTCCCACCTGCCTCTATTGGGCCGAGATGGCGCGCGTTGCGCGACCGGGGGGCTACGCCGCCTTCGACGTCATCAGCGAGCGCTGCCTCGACGCGCCGACTCTCGACAAGTGGCTCCGGTCGGAGATCGAAAATGGCGCCTACCCGGCGGTGGTTCCTCGTGCCGTGGTGACGACCTATTTCGACGGCCAGGGATTCGACTTGGTCGGGACGGCGATGATTCCCATCGGCCCTGGCACCGCGGAGCTGTTCGTCTTCCGTAAGCGCTGATGCGACGTTAGGGCTCGATCGGGAATTACTTGATCGCTGGGCAGCCGAAGCGGCGCAGTTTCATCGGAACAGCCAATGGTACCGGACCGCCCGGCGCATGACCGGCTCCGTCGATCCCGGTTGCCGGGACGCCCCTGGATGCTCACTCTCGAGCCACGCGATGATCAAAATCGATCATCTGGCGGCCCGGCGCCGACCAGCGGTGATGGCGCCGGCCGCGCCCTCACGCGATTCGGGGCCGGCGCCTCGGTGCCGGCGAGCGCGGGCCCGGAGAGCGCGGGCCCGGAGAGCGTCGTTCCCGACCCCGTCCAGGCGCCCGCGCTTGCCGCCGATCGAGGCGGGCTTGGTCCGTTACCGGCTGTCGTGCGACGGGTGGTTCGTGCTTGCCGCCGGCGACTTCGCGTGGGGTGCAGCATTGCCGCTCGGACCCGTGTCGCCGTTCTGGCCGACTTTGCGGATGCTGCGCACGCGCCGGTTGTCGGCGTTGGCGTGGCCGGTGCTGCTGCTCGATCCGTTCTGGCTGGCCGACTTGGCCGTGTTGCCGGGAACTCCGACCATCGCGGCCTCGAAATAGTCCAGCTGGACCTGGTCGCCCTTTTTCAGGGAATCGAAACCGGGCGTTCCGGCCGGGATGTTGACCGTGTTCTGCGTCCCGTCGGGGGCTCGCAGGACCAGGTCGCGGTTCTGTTTGTCGATCCGCTGGACGGTCCAGGGGGCCGTCTGAACGTCCTCCTCCTCGAACCCGACCGCCGCCGGCACGGCCGCGCGCGAGGCCGGCTGGGCCGCGGTCTGCGAGGACGTAGGCGAAGGCGGTGACGCCTGGTGGCCGGTCTCGGCAAAGGCCACGCCGCCCCCCACCGCAAGCAGAAAGCTGAGTGCCGCTGCAGACATTGTCTTGAGCATGTCGCACCTCCTGCTGGGCAATATGGCGGCCGGGCAACATCCAACAAGTTGATGCAGGAACCGCCCCGTCGGGACGCGGACGGAGGCTCGCGGTCGAGCAGCACCGACAGTGACCCGCGGCGCCGCCGGCGGGCGGCCCTCAGGGGCAGCCTTCGTCGAACAGGCCGTTGCAGTTGTCGTCGACGCCGTTGCCGCAGATTTCGGTGGCGCCCGGATGGATGGTGGGATCGTCGTCGCGGCAGTCCATGCACCAGATGACGCCGTCGCCGTCCTGATCCGCGCCCGTGCCACTCGCGCGGCAAGCCAGCCAGCTGGAGACGTAGGCGGCGCGGTCCTGGATTCCCTGCCGCGCGAGCGCGACGGCCGATTGGAACGTCGCCGACGTGGTCGTGCTGGGTTTGTGGGGATCGGCGTCAACGGCGGAGGCGATCTGCGCGGCCGCGGTGTCGATCCATGATTGAATGGTGCCGACGTCCCATTTGCCAAGCTGCGTGGCCAGCGCGGCGATGTATTGCGCGCGCAGGCTGTCGTCGCCCATCACCACGCGGTAGTGCTGGGGGACGTCGATGACGTCGTGGCGGGTCGACCACCAGAAGATTGGATCGCTGTCGAACCGCCCCAGGTAGTCCAGCGAAGAATCCAGGTCAGTCGGGAAGAACGCGTATCCCTCGCTGGCTCCCTCGTCGTAGATGTAGAAGTTGTGGTCGCCGCCGTAGTACCCGTCGCCGTCATTCAGCAGCGCCTCGGCCGCCCACGAAAGGACCGTGGGCGGGACGTCGACGATGGCCCTGAGGTCCGCCGGCGTCATGGCGGCCCAGAACTGATCCAGGCGTGTCCAGTTCGGGTTCGACTCGTTGGTCTCGGGTGTCCAACCGCCCTTGAACAGATCGCCGTCCGAGTCGGTGGGAAACCATTCCTTCACGAAGTGGTGATTGATCTTCTCTTCGGCGACGTAGAGCCCGTAGAGGCTGCCGTTCACGTTGAGCACGGCGTTGGTGGCACAGATCGCCGGAACGCCGATCGATCGCAGCCACTGGTTGGCGATGCGATCGCGCATGAACGTCGGATCGGTGCGCGGCATGTCGAACCCGATCTTGCTGACGCCGTGGAAGTCCGCCTTGCTGTCGACGTGATCGAACGCGACCACGAACTGCATCTTCCCGTTCTGGCCGTCGTACATGGCCGCTTCGCGCCAGGACGAGTCGCCCTTGAGCCGGATGTACGCGTCGGAGACGGTCTCGTTGCCGTCGTGAAACACGACCGGGTAGTACGCCGGGTCGTATTGCACGAACATGTCGTCCGGCAGTTGGGCGGCGGTGATGAATTCAGATTGGATGGCCGCCCAGTTGTCGGCGGAGATGTCGATCGAGAACGTCTGCAAGGTCTGTGTGAAGAGGTCGGAGCAGGGCGGCGGGCCGGCCGGCATCGACCCGCCGGCTCCCGCCACGCCTCCCGACCCCGCGCCTCCCGCCGGGCCGCCCGCCCCGCCGGCTCCTGGCTGGCCGCCCGGCCCGCCGGCGGCCGCCCCGCCCATGCCCGGCGCGCCGCCACC
>JAICYS010000467.1 GCA_025934105.1 Myxococcota bacterium
CCGCCCGCGCCGGCGCCGGCGCCCTGGCCGGCGCTGCCGCCGCGACCGCCCATGCCTGCCTGGCCGCCCGTTCCGGTCGGCAAGGTCACGCCACGCGCCAGCGTGATGGCGACGTTCGCGACGCTGTTCGCGGCCACCTCGGCGGCCGTGCGCCCCGAGCCGGAGGTGGCTTCGACGGCGGTCACGGCGTACCCGCCGGCGGGCAGCTTGGCGAAGAAGGCGGTGCCCACGGCGTCGGTGGTGACGGATTGGGTGACCGGCATGGTGGTCACCGTGGCGCCGAGGACGGGCGCGCCGGCGGCGTCGGTGACGACCACGAACAGGCTTCCGGAGGGCGAGCTGCCGCCGCCGCCGCAAGCCGCTCCGGCGGCCAGCGCCAGGACCACGACCGCGCGGGTGGCGCGGCGAAAGTCTTCGGTGCGCATGTTATTTCAACCCGTAGATGTAGATGCGGCTGGTGGTGGTGTCGTAGAGGTACAACGTCTTGTCGTCGGGGCTGACCGCCATGACGCCGGTCGAGACCGGGGTGGCGCGCTTCACCGCGAAGGTCGTTCCGTCGAACATGTGCGTGGCGCCGATGGCCAGGGACCCGTCGCTGTTGATGGCGGCGATCCCCTCCGAGAACGTGCCGACCACCGACTTCAGGTTCTTGGCCAGGAACTTTTCGCCGGCATAAAACAGGTACTGGCCGTCTTTGGTCATGAGAACCGTCGCGCCGGTGAACGCGTTGATCCCGGCGGACACGTCGGTTTGCATGAGCTTTCCGTTGACGAGATCGAACCGGTACAGGTCCTCGGTCGAGATCCCGCTCTCGCCGACGTAGACGCTGGTTCCGTCGGGGCTGGCCACCAGATCCGGTTCGTAGACCGACCCCTCGACGTCCATGGACGCGCCGGTGAGCGCGTTGACCAGCTTCAGGTCGTTCCATTGGTCCATGCTGGTGAAGACCAGCGTGTCGCCGGCGGTGCACGCCAGCCGGTAGGGATTGCCGTCCCAGGTCCCCACCGTCGTGTCGACGAAGATCGTCCCCGCGAGAGCGCGCGCGGCGAGGTCGACCATGGCGATCTCCGTGCTGCCGAAGTTGGCGACGTAGAGCGTCGTCCCCTCGAGGTTGATGTCCAGGTCGGCCGGGGACGACCCGACGTAGATGGTCTTCTCGACGCTGTTGGTGGTCAGGTTGATGAAATGCAGCGAGTTGTTCACCTTGTCGATGCCGTACAGATAGGGGCGCGTCGGGTCCACGATCATCCGTTCGATCTGTGAGCCGACGTCGATGTAGACGCCGGTCTGGATCATCTGCGTGTTGCTCGAGATCTCCTGGCCGCCGGCCGTGACGCCGCCGACCCGGTAGGTGTAGGTGACGCCGAGCTGGCCGGTCTCGTCGCGGTACTGCACCGACGTACCGTCTTGCAGGATGTCGATGACCACGCTGTTGCGATAAATGCGATAGGTCGCGAACGCGTTGCCCGGCGTCGCCGTCCAGCTGAGATTGACCCCGTTGGTGTCTCTGGTGAGCGCCGCCAGCGTCACCGTGGCCGAGGACCCGCCCATGCCGCCCATCGCGCCGGCGCCGCCGCCCAATCCGGCCGCGCCCGCCACGCCGCCGGTGCCGGCCGCGCCGGCTGCGCCGCCGGTGCCGGGCCTGCCGGCCGC
>JAICYS010000087.1 GCA_025934105.1 Myxococcota bacterium
CGGCGCCCGCCAGCGCGAGCGGGTCGACGACCGACGTCACCGGCGGAACCGTCATTGGCGAAAAAGAGTTCAACTCGTGCAAGAAGTTCCCCGCCGGCAAGCGGATCGTGAAGTTGAACCTGAAGCCGGACACGGAGCTCGGCGATCTGATCTCGTGGATCTCGTCGATCACCTGCAAGCAGTTCCTGCTGCCCGGAACCATCCCGGCCAACAGCAAGAAGGTGACCATCGTGGCGCCGGAGCTGATCACGCCGGAGGAGGCGTACCGGCTGTTCCTGGGCGCGCTGGACTCGGTCGGCCTCACCGTGCAGCCGTCGGGCAAGGTGCTGCGGATCATCGAGACCGCCAACGCCAAGACGGCCCCCATCCCGCTTTACGGTGAGGACTCCGACGTCCCCAGCAACGAGAGCTACGTCACCCGGTTGATCCGCGTCGAGAACGCCGATCCCAACGAGGTCGCGCAGGTGTTCGGCCGCTTGAAGGGCCCGCAGGGCGACGTCATCGTGTACGCGCCGCAGGGTGCGCTGATCGTCACCGACCTCGCGTCGAACATCAACCGCATGATGGCGATCTTGAAAGAGATCGACCAGCCCGGCACCGGCGAGCGGGTCTGGATCGTGGGCGTGAAGAACACGTCGGCCGGCGACATGGCCCAAAAGCTGGGCGAGATCTTTCAGGTGGCGAAGCTGGGCGGCAAGAACGGCACCAGCAGCCCGCCGCCGGCGAACGCCAATCAGCGGCCCAAGCCGGGCGATCTGACGTCGGAGATGATGATCTCGAAGATCATTCCCGACGAGCGGTCCAACCAGCTGATCGTGATCGCCAACGAGCGCGCCTACGCGCGCGTGCTGACGCTGGTCAAGAAGCTGGACGTCCCGATTCAGGGCGGCGACGGCCGAATCCACGTCTACTACTGCGAGAACGCGAACTGCGACGAGCTGGCCCAGACGCTGGGCGCGGTCACCGGCGTGACGGTGACCGGCACCGGGGGCAGCCGCTCGCGTTCGTCGCGCGGCCAGGCGGCGCCCGCCCCGTCGCCCGGCGGCGGTCAGCCGTTGCAAGGCGCGAACATGTTGTTCGAGGGGGAGGTGCGCATCAATTTCGATCGCCCCACCAACGCGCTCATCATCGTGTCGTCGTTGCAGGACTACCAATCGCTGCGCCGGGTGATCGAGCTCCTGGATTCGCCGCGCAAGCAGGTGTTCGTCGAGGCGATGATCCTTGAGGTCACGCTGGACAAAGAGCGCGACCTCGGCGCGTCCTGGCACGGCGTCAAGCCGCAGAACTTGTTCGGGCTCAGCGACCCCAGCTTGATCGTCGGCGGACTCAACCCGACCAACACGCTGGTGCCGACCAACGCGCTCGGCGAGACGATGCTGGCCGGCATCCTGGGCCCGGTGCTGCAACCCGCCGAGGCGGCCGGCCTGGGCACCGCCGTCACCTCCACCGTCGACATCCCGTCCTTCGGCGTGCTGATCAAGGCGCTGCAGACCAACAACGACGTCGACGTGCTGTCGAACCCGCACCTCCTCATCATGAACAACGAGGACGGCGAGATCTCGGTCGGCCAGCGCGTCCCGTTCCCGGTCAGCACGATCGGCCTCGGCGGTCTGCCCGGCGGCGCCAATCCGGCCAGCGCGCTGGGGCTTGGCCTGGGCAGCCTCTTCCCGCAGGTGCAGCGCGAGAAGGTCGCGCTGGAGATGAAGCTGACCCCGCACGTCAACGAGCACGACATCATCCGGCTGGAGGTCGACGAGAAGATCTCCGAGCTGGCGCCGGGCGCGAGCAACCTGGGCCCGTCGACCTCCGAGCGGACCGCCAAGACCATCGTGGTCGCCAAAGATCAGCAGACGATCCTGATCGGCGGGTTGATGTCGGACAAGATCATCAACAGCGTCACCAAGATTCCGCTGCTGGGCGACATCCCGATCTTGGGGTTCTTCTTCCGCAACACCACCAAGCACGTGGTGAAGACGAACCTCATCATTGCGCTCACGCCTTACGTCATCAACGACCAGTCCGATCTGCGGCGGGTGCTGGAAAAGAAGATGCGCGAGCGGCGCGAGTTCGTGGAGCGGTTCGGCGGGGAAGAGCGGCCGAACATCGAATCCGAGATCGACTATCGCCGCAAGCGTGGGATGCTGGAGGAGATCAACCGGGCCGCCCGCGAGGTCAGGCAGGAAGAGCAGGACATGGATCGCGTGGCGCGGCAGCAGGCGCTGGACGAATCGGGGCCGGTCGATTTGCCGGTGGGCCCCGGGTTCAGCGGAGGGGCGGCCAGCCCGTCCGGAGCGCCGGCGGCACCGGCTCCCGCGCCCGGCCCGGCACGCTGAAGGTCAAACACGGATGGCGAGAAAGCGCATAGGAGATCTGCTGCTCGAGCTGAAGGGCGGGCCGAACTCGACCCTCACCCCGGCGGTCATCGAGCAGGCGGTCGCCACCCAGAAGCTGGAGGGGGGCCGCCTGGGCGAGATCCTGGTGCGCATGCGCGCCGTCACCGAGGATGACCTCTTGCACGCGTTGGGGCTGCAGCTGGGCATCGGCTTTAGCGCTGAGCTGAAGGTGGACGAGATCGACACCGACCTGGCCACCGGCGTTCCGATCGGATTCGCCAAGCAGCACCGCCTGCTGGCCGTCAAGCGCGACGGCGACATCACGATGGTGGCCACCGCCGATCCGCTGGACGTCGGCGCGCTGGACGACCTGCGCATGCAGCTGGGGACCGAGATCCAGCCGGTGCTGGTCCCCGGGCAGCGGATCCTGGAGGTCATCAACGACGTCTACGGCCGCAAGCAGGACAAAGGCGGCGATCTGGGCGAGGGGGAGAGCGAAGAGGACGAAGGCGCCAGCGAAGAGCTGGTCGACATCCTGGAGATCACCGACGAGGCCCCGATCATCCGTTGGGTGAACTCGCTGCTGTTCAACGCCGTGAAAGAGCGGGCCTCGGACATTCACATCGAGCCGGGCGAAAAGGAGGTACAGGTCCGCTACCGCATCGACGGCGTGCTCTACGAGTCGCGCCAGGCGCCGCGGCAGTTCATGCCGTCGATCATCTCGCGCGTGAAGATCATGGCCGGCCTCAACATCGCCGAGAAGCGCCTGCCCCAGGACGGCCGCATCCGCCGCAAGATCGCCGGCAAGGACATCGACATGCGCGTCGCGACCATCCCCACGGTCAAGCAGGGCGAGCGCGTGACGATCCGCCTCCTCGATCGCGAGTCGGTGCTGCACGACCTGGCCGACATCGGCTTTGGCGACGATCACCTGCGGCAGATCGACGATCTCATCCATCGCCCTCACGGGATCATGCTGGTCACCGGCCCGACCGGCTCGGGCAAGACGACCACGCTTTACGCCTGCCTGGCCAAGATCAACTCGCCCGATCTGAACATCCTGACCATCGAGGACCCGGTCGAGTATCAGCTGGACGGGATCTCGCAGACGGCGGTGAACGACAAGATCGAGCTGACGTTCGCGGCCGGGCTGCGGTCGTTCCTGCGCCACGACCCGGACGTCATCATGGTCGGCGAAATTCGTGACCGCGACACGGCGGAGATCGCCATCCAGGCGTCGCTGACCGGCCACCTGGTGCTGTCGACGATCCACACCAACGACGCGGCCGGCGCCATCACGCGCCTGGTCGACCTGGGCGTGCAGCCGTTCCTGGTGGCGTCGTCGCTGATGGCGCTGCTCGCGCAGCGGCTGGTCCGGCGCATCTGCAAGGAGTGCCGCGAACTTTACAAGCCCGAGGCCGAGGACCTGGTCAGCATCGGGATCGATCCGAAGGCGTTCGCCTCCGGCCAGGCCAAGCGCGTCCACTTCAAAGGGGAAGACACCTGGATGCCGCCGCCCGGCATGCTGTTCCGGGCCAAGGACGGCGGCTGCCCGGCCTGCCTGGGGGCGGGCTACAAGGGGCGAACCGCCATCTATGAGCTGTTGCCGATCGACGAGAAGATCCGGCAGCTCACCATCAAGAACGCCGACGCGCAGTCGGTGAAGAGCTACGGGCAGCAGGCCGGCATGCGCACGCTGCGCGAGGACGGGGCGCAAAAGGTGCTGGCCGGCATGACCACTTCGGCCGAGGTCTTGATGATCACGACGCAGGACGTGGAGTGACGGGCGGTGCCGGTCTATAGCTGGAAAGGCCTCAACACCGCCGGTAAGACGGTGACCGGCACCCGCGACGCCGACGGGCCCAAGGCGCTTCGGCAGCTCCTGCGCAAGGACGGGGTCTTCATCACCGAGCACCGCGAGGTGCTGGCCGGCGGCCAGCGCGCGGCGGCCCGCCCGGGCGGCGGCGAGAAGGTGTCGTTCTTCAAGCGCGACATCGACTTCAAGGGGATGGTCGAGCGGGTGCGCCCGCAAGAGGTGGCGGTGTTCACGCGCCAGCTCGCGACGCTGCTCAAGGCCGGCATCCCGCTGGCCGAAGCGCTGAGCGCGCTGGCCGACCAGGGCGACAACAAGAAGCTGCAGATGGTGCTGGCCGAGGTGCGCCAGAAGGTGAACGAGGGGAGCGCGCTGGCCGACACCCTGAACGCGCACCCGACCATCTTCCCCGAGCTCTACACGAACATGGTCCGGTCGGGCGAGGCGGCCGGCAACCTGGACGCGGTGCTGGCGCGGCTGGCCGACTTCCTGGACGCGCAGAACACGCTGCGCGGCAAGGTCTCGGGCGCGCTGACCTACCCGATCATCATGGTCGTGCTGGGGACGGTGATCATGGGCGTCCTCATGGTGGTCGTCGTCCCGAAGATCACGTCGATCTTTCAGGACATGGGCAAGACGCTGCCCTGGAACACGGAGTTCCTGATCTTCACGGCCGACGTGATGGGCGGCTACTGGTGGGCGGTGCTGCTGGTGGCCGGGCTCAGCTATGCGTGGTACCGGAGCTGGTCGCGCAAGCCCAAGGGGAAGGCCGTGATGGACCGGCTTCGCCTCAAGCTGCCGCTCATCGGGCCGCTGGTGCGTTACGTGGGCGTGGCGCGGTTCGCGCGCACGCTGGCCACCATGCTGGCCGCCGGCGTGCCGGTGCTGTCGGCGCTGGAGATCACCAAGAAGGTGCTCAACAACGTGGTCCTCGAGAAGGTGGTCGAGGAGGCCCGCGACGCCATCCGGGAGGGCGAATCCATCGCCACGCCGCTCAAGCGGTCGAATCAGTTCCCGTCGCTGATGGTGCACATGGTGGCGGTCGGCGAGCGTTCCGGGCAGCTCGAGGCCATGCTGGAGAACGTGGCGGCGGCCTACGAGCGCGACGTCGACGGGAAGGTGTCGCGGCTGACGACGATTCTGTCTCCGTTGCTCATCGTCGTCATGGCGTTGTGCGTGGTGTTCATCGTGTTCTCGGTGCTGCAGCCCATTCTCGACATGCAGAACTTCGTTCAGTGAGGAGAGTCAAATGATCGCAATCAATCGCAACAGAAGAGGGATGGTTCGCGGCGCCGCTCGGTCCGTCCAATCCGGGTTCACGCTGCTCGAGATCATGGTCGTGCTCGCGATCATCGCGCTCTTGGCGGGCGGCGTCGGCGCGGCGGTGTTCCGGTCGTTCAGGCGGGCGCAGGTCCAGACGGCCCGGCTGCGCGTCAAGGCGGCCCGCGACGCGACGTCGCAGTTCATGATCGACAACAGCAGCGCCTGCCCGCACGGTATCGAGGACCTCGTCAACCAGAAGTACCTGGACCGCAGCAACTCCAAGGACCCGTGGGGCAAGGATCTGACCCTGCGCTGCCCGGGCACCAACGACACCGACAGCGCGGACATCTCGTCGGCCGGCCCCGACAAGCAGGAAGGGACGCCGGACGACGTCAACTCCTGGCAGCTCTGAGCCAGTCGGACGACGCAACGAAGGAATGGATGGCCGTGCGGAATCAGCCAGACGCTCGACGGGCTCCGCGCGGCTTCACCCTCATCGAGGTGATGATCGCGCTGGTGATCGTGGCGTTGATGGCGACCATCGGCATCAAGGGGTTCCGGTCGGTACGCAAGAGCGATCTCCGCGCGGCGACCGCCCACCTGTCGGGCGCCATCCGCTACATGTTCGATCGCGCATCGATCACCGGCAAGTACCAGCGTCTGGTCCTGGACCTCAACGAAGGGCAGTACTGGGCGGAGGTCTCCGACGACAAGTTCTACGCCCCCAATCAGGCCGAGACCGCCAGCGATCGGCGCAAGCGCGAGGCGGACGAGGCGGAGGCCGACGAAGATCAGCGCAAGCAGGCCGAGAAGCAGGCGCAGGCCTTCGCCAACTCGACCACCAGCGCGTCCAACTCCAGCTTCGATCTCTCCAAGCTGGAGGTGGGCGAGTTTCGCCCCAAGCACGCCCGCTTCGCCGCCTTCAAGGAGACGGCGCTCAAGCCGGTGCGCCTCAAGAAGCTGCGCATCCGCAGCGTGTACACGCCGCGGATGGTCGACCCGGTCACCAGCGGGCGGGCGTATCTGTACTTCTACCCGATGGGGCAGACCGAGCCGGCCATCATCACCCTGTCCGACGAGACGGGCGAGAGCGTCTACTCGCTGGTGGTTCACCCCATCACCGGGCGCGTGATCATTTACAACCACGAGGTCCGGCCGAACCTGGGCGTCCGCTACGACGACGAGGGGAACCAGATCACGCCATGAGCGGCGCCCGCAGTCCCTGGCCGCGCGCAGCGCGCGAGGGCGGCTTCACGCTGCTGGAGATCATGGTGGCCATCGCCATCCTGTCGATGACGCTGGTGGTGCTGCTGTCGATCATCACCAACAACATCCGGGCCACCAATCACGCCAAGATGACCACCGCGGCGACGCTGCTGGCGCGCACCAAGATGATCGACATCGAGGATCAGATCCTCGACAACGGCTTCTCCGACACGACCGAGACGGCGTCCGGCACCTTCAAGGAGCAGGGTTATCCGCAGTTCGACTGGGAGACCACCATCGAGCGGATCGACCTGCCCGCCGACATGGGCCAGCAGGCGCGCGACAAGTCCACGCAGGACGAGACCGACGCCAAGGACCCGATGTCGATGCTGACCGGGTTCATGGGCAGCATGATGAGCAGCTTCATCGAGCCGGTGCGCATCGGGCTGCAAGAGTCGATTCGCAAGGTGACGGTGAAGGTCATCTGGGACGAGCACGGCCGCCGCAACCAGAGCTTCGACGTGGTCCAGTACCTGACCGATCCCGCCAAGGCCGACATCAACACCTTCGGCCAGGCCGCCAACGGCACGGGCGCCGGCGCGGCGACAGGCAACAACAGCCTGCAAAACCCCATGAACAGCATGATGAAGGGGCTGACGCACTGATGCGCGCGGACCCATCACGGCGCCCGGACGGGGGCTTCACGCTCATCGAGGTGCTGCTGGCGCTGGCCATCCTGGGCTTCGTCACGACGCTGATGTGGGGGTCGTTCAGCCAGGCGGTCGCCAGCAAGAAGGCCATCGAGTCGGCGCAGGAGCGCACGCACACCGTCCGGGTCGCCCTCTTGCGGATGGCCCGCGAGATCGAGATGGCGTACCTGTCGGCCTCGGAGAACACGGCCATGACGAACCGCCGGACCTTCCTGGTCGGTTCCTCGCACAGCGGCGTCGACGAGCTGCAGTTCTCGAGCTTTGCGCACCAGCGGCTGCGCGCCGGCCTGGCCGAAGGGGACACCTCGCTCATCTCGTACTTCGGCGAGCGCGACCCGGACGACGGCCGGGTGCTGAATCTGATGCGCCGGGAGACGCGGCGCCTGCAGGCCGAGAACCCCACCGACATCCCCGGCGAGACCTACATCCTGTGCCCGGACGTGGTGCGGGTGAAGTTCGCTTACTACGACCACAAGATGAAAGAGTGGGCGAGCGACTGGAGCACGATGAACGCCAGCGGCCCGCAGTACCTGCCGACCCACATCCGGATCACGCTGACCGTCATCGACGAGCGCGGCCAGGAGGTCTCGTACAGCACCGACGCGCGCATCCACATGACCGAGAAGGTGGACTACAAGCCGGTGCGCCAATGATCCGCCTCCCCCGATTTCGCCGCTCACGATCCGCTCCGCGCCCCCGGGGCGGCGCCGGGGCAAAGCCGGGCCGCGCGCGGCGCCGCCTGCGAGACCGGGGCGTGGCGATGCTCATCGTCATCACCTGGCTGGCGCTCATGATCTCGGTGATCGGCGAGTTCACCTACGGGACCAGCGTCGACGCCGCGCAGGCGGCCAACGCGCGCGAGGAGCTGCGGGCGCATTACCTGGCCGAGTCCTCGGTGAATTTGTCGCGCCTGCTGATCAAGATCCAGCAGCAGTACGTCGACCCGATTCAGTCGCAGCTCTCGAAGATGCTGTCGCAGGCCACCGGCGGCAGCAACAGCGGGGCCGGCGCCAGCAGCGGCTCGGCGTCGGCCGGCGCGAACGCAGCCTCCCCGGCCGGGCTGGGCTTCAGCCTGCGCGTGACCGACTACGCCAGCACGTTGATGGGCTTTTTCAGCGGGTCGAAGGAAGAGGTGGCCGGCCTGGGCAGCCTGATCGGCCTCGACACCAGCCGGATCACCGGCCTGGGGCTGAAGTCCGGCAACTTCGACGCCCAGATCACCGCCGAGGACGGCAAGATCGACATCAACTGCGGCTCGGGCGTGGCTTCCGACCGGGGCAAGCAGATGATCGTCTACCGCCTGCTGATGGGCCTGATGATGTCGCGGCGGTTCGACAAGCTGTTCTCCGAGGCCGACACCACCGGCAACTTCGCCACCCGCACCGACGTGGCCCGCGCCATCATCGACTGGGCCGACGGCGACGAGCAGATGTTCTCGCCCGAGGGGGGCTCGAACTCCGAGGATTATCGCTACGACGCGCGGGCCGACCACTATCGCGCCCACGACAACAGCTACGACACGCTCGAGGAGATCAAGATGGTGCGTGGCGTGTCGGACGCCTTCATGGAGGCGTTCGCGCCCTACCTGACGGTCTACGCCTCGGATCCCAACTGCAAGGTGAACCTGGGCGCCATCAGCAACAAGGAGTCGGGCGACTGCACGCCGCTGGTGATGGGCGTGATCCGGGCGGCCGCCACGCCGGATCCCACCAAGCCGCCCACCGATCCGACGGTGTTCGACGACAACATCCTTTACCCGCTGTCCAGCATCCTGTGCGACCGGGCGTCGGCGGCCGGCTTCGACAGCCTCAACACCATCACCAGCCTGCTGGCCAACCCACAGACGGCGGTGCTGCCGGACGACCCGCGCTACAGGATCTTCCAGGGGATGCGCCCCATTCAGATCGACGCCAACCAGCTTGGGAGCCTGGCCTACGTGGGGCCGCCGCGCGTCTACCGGGTGGCCGCCACGGGCGAATCGGGGCGGGTGAAGAAGAAGATCACGACCATCGTCGACACCGGGCGCACCATCGAGAACTTGCTGACCTTGAACGCGGCGGCCGAGAAGGCGGCGGGCGTTTTGCAGTACTGGCGCGAGGAATAACCGGACACCATGGCTCACACGGTTTGCGGAATCGATCTCGGAACCTACACCGTCAAGCTGGCGGTCCTGGAGGCGGGCTTTCGCGCCACCACCCTGCGCGGGCTCGACGAGATCCTGGTTCCATCCGGCGAGGCCCCGCTGGTCGAGCGGCAGATGCAGGCCGCGCGCGAGGCGCTGTCGAACCTGGGCGCGGAGGTGACGCCGTACTTCGCCATCCCCGGCGATCACCTGTCGGTGCGGGTGCTGGAGCTGCCGTTCTCGGAGGCGCGCAAGATCGATCAGGTGGTCGGGTACGAGCTGGAGAGTCAGATCGTCAGCCCCATCGAAGACGTGGTGTTCGATCACCTGGTGGCCGCCCAGCGGCCGGAGGGGACGACGGTGCTGGCGGCGGCCGCCCGCCGTGAGGACCTGGCGTCGTTCCTGGCCTCGGCGGACGGGCAGGGGCTGCACCCGCGGGCCCTGTTCGCGGCCCCCGTCATTTACCGGTCGCTGTTCCCGGGACCGCCCGCCGCACCCGACGGGCCGCCGCCGCTCTGCCGCGCCATCATCGACTTCGGCCACGAGCGCACCAACGTTTGCATCGTCCGCGGCGAAAACGCCGTGTTCGCCCGGACCATCCGGCGCGGCGGCAGCCATTTGACCGCCGCCATCGCGCGCGCGTTCGGCGCGGACCCCGAGCGCGCCGAGCAGGCCAAGCGCGGGGAAGCGTTCCTGGCCAGCTCGGGACGCCCCGCCAACACGCCGCTTTTGGCCAAGCTGGACACCGTCCTGCGCGAGGCGCTGGCGCCCACCATCCGCGAACTGCGCCAGACGCTGGCCAGCTTCGCGGCGGCCATGCGCCAGGACGTCACGACGCTGCTGGTGGTGGGCGGCGGCGGCCGCCTGGCGGGCCTGCTGCCTTACCTAGAGGCCGAGCTGGGGATTCCGGCGCGCCACCCCTCGGTGCGCGAGGCGCTGGACCGCGCGATGGGCGCCGGCGGGGAAGACACCGGAGACGAAGGCGGCGCGCCCGAGGCCGACGTTCACGCGCTGGCGGGCGCCATCGCGCTGGCGGGCGCGCGGGGCACGCGCGAGATCGACTTTCGCCGCGGGCCGTTCGCTTACCGCGCCAACTACTCGATCCTGCGGCAGAAGGCCGGTCACCTGGTGACGCTGGCCGCGGCCATGCTGCTGGCCGGCGGCATCGACGTCGGCGCCAAGCTGTCCAGCCTGCGCACCGAGCGGAAGGCGCTCGACAAGGATCTGAAGACCGCCACCCAGGAGCTGTTCGGCAAGCCGCGCGACGACGCGCAGGCCGTGACCGAGCTTCTGCGCAAGGGTTTCCGCGAGGAGCTGGCCCCCTTGCCCAAGGCGACCGCCTTCGATCTGCTGGACCAGATCTCGAAGAAGGTCCCGCCTGCGGACAAGGTCAAGCTGGACGTCGCCGAGTTGGAGATCCGCCCCAAGAAGACCTTCATCAAGGGGACCGCCGACACCGCCGCGGCGGTCGACGAGATCGCGACCAAGCTGAAGGAGATCGATTGCTTCGAGGACGTGACCAAGGGCGCCATCACGGAGGTCT
Organism: Myxococcota bacterium; assembly: GCA_025934105.1. GTDB lineage: Bacteria > Myxococcota_A > Polyangia > Fen-1088 > Fen-1088 > JADGRB01. Next base: position 10,991 of record JAICYS010000087.1, read on the forward strand.
CGGGCGGCGCCAAGCAATTCACCCTCACCATCGGGTCGAAATGTCCGTGACGGGGCTGTCGACATGAGCGCGTTCGGCAAGCTGCGCGAGCAGACGGCGGCGCAGCTGCACAAGCCGCTCGACTATCTTCGGGGCGAATGGGAGCGGCTGGCCCCGCGCCAGAAGCGGTCGTTCACCCTGCTGACGGCGGCGGCGCTGATCGCGATCGTCTTCCTGGGCGCCACCTTCGCGATGACCGACATCTCGGACCTGGAGGACGGAAACGCCTCCATCCGCGACGCGCTGACGGCCATCGCCAAGCACCGCAACGAGTACCTGGAGGCCAAGTCGCGCAACTCGGTCCAGGAGGCGCGCATCGGCAACGATCCGCCCCAGCTGGCGGGTGATCTGGAGGCCGCGGCGCGGTCCGAGAACATCCAGATCGCCGAGTCCAGCGAGCGTCCGACCGTCCCGGCCGGGCGCCGCTACATCGAGCACGACACGGACCTGCGCATCCGCGAGACCGACCTGCAGAGCCTGACGAGGTTCATGAAGCGGGTCGAGACCGGGCCGCGCCTCATCTTTTTCACGCGGCTCTCGATCAAGCACCGGTACTCCGACGACGAGGACAAGCTGGACGCCGAACTGACCGCCACCGCGTTCGAGAAGGTGCGCGAGGGTGCCAAGAAGAAGCCCGAAGGGCAGGGGAAGTAGCCACCCATGGTCGCCATCACTTCCGACAAGCTGCGCCGCCTGCGCCGGTCCGTGCTTTACGCCCTGTTCGGGCTGGCGGTGTTCATCGGCGCGCTCTACATGTCGTTCCCGTCCGAGCGCGCCAAGCAGGTCGCCATCCGGGTGGCAGCCGCCAAGGACCTGGACGTCGAGATCGGGTCCGCCGCGCCGGCCTTCGGGTTGGGCGTGGTGTTCCACGACATCCACGTCCGCACCCGGCCGGCGACCGGCAAGCCGACCCGGTTCACGATCGAATCGGCGCGCGTGGCGCTGTCCCCCTGGTCGCTGCTCTCGTCGACGAAGAGCTTCACTGTCTCGGTGGACGCGTTCGGCGGCCACATCGAGATGGCCCAGACCGGCGTCCCCAGCGGCAAGAAGGGCCCCTTCGAGCTGGAGGTGAAGGCCCGCGGGGTGAAGATGTCCGAGCTGCCCGGCGTTCGCGAGACGCTCAACATCCCCCTGTCCGGGACCGCCAAGCTCGATCTGAAGATCGCCTCCGCGTCGGGCAAGCTGGCCGAGGCCGAGGGCGAAGCGACGTTCTCGTGCGACGGCTGCGTGGTCGGAGACGGCAAGACCCCTTTGAAAATCGCCGGCAACCCATTTTTGGCGGGGGGTCTGACGCTGCCCCGCCTCCGGTTGGGTGACTTCGGCGGCCACGTGTCGATCCAGAAGGGAGTCGCCAAGCTGCAGGAGATTGGCGGCCGTTCGCCCGACGGCGAGGTGGCTCTGGAGGGCGAGATCGCGCTGCACGACCCGCTGCCCCTGTCGACGCTGAACGCCTACCTGCGCTTCAAGCTGAGCGACGCGTTCCTCAAGCAGGCCGGCGCCGTGCAAACCATCCTGCAGATGGCGGGCGCTGCCGGCCGGCGCCCGGACGGATTCTACGGCATGCGCCTGTCCGGGCGCCTCGGTCAACTCAACCCGCCGGTCCTGTCGCCCGTCTCGCCGGTCATGGCGCCGCCGCCACGGCCGGGGACCCATTCCTCGATCGTGCCGCGTCCGCCGCCCCTCAGGCCGCCGCCAGTCCGACCGGCCCCGCCGCCCGCGCTTCCCCCGGCGCCTCCGGCCGCGGCGGTGGCGGCGGCTGCTCCGGCCCCCCCGCCGGAACCGCCGCCTCCGCCTCCGCCCCCGTCTCCGCCTCCACCTCCGCCTGCTGCCCCCCCTCCGGAGCCCCCGGCCGCGGCGCCCCCAGCGCCCGCGCCGGCTGCTGCGGCGGAGCAAACGCCGGCCCCACCGACTTCGCCGCCGCCTGGGCAATCCGACGCTCCGCCTCCCGGCCCGACGGTGGCCGACGCTTCGTCGGCGCAGCCGGCCGAGGAGCTCAACCCGCCCGCGCCTCCGCCCCCCGCGCCGTCGGGCGAGGGCACGCTTCCGCAATGAGCCGCTAAAGGCAGTGCCGTTCACTTGGCGGTCCGCTTGACCGCCGGCCGACAAGCCGGCGCGCTGGCTGCTCGATCGAACTGCATCGCCGCTAAAGGCTGTAGCGGCGCACCTTGTCGCAGAAGGTCGAGCGGGCGACGGCCAGCGCGCGGGCCGCGCGCCGCCGGCTGCCGGCGTTTCGGCGCAGGGCCCACGAGAACACCTCGCGCTCGATCTCGTCGAAGGTGCGGCCGTCCAGGCGAATGGCGTCATCCGGAATCGGAGCCGGCACCGGAATCGGAGCCGGGCCGTGCGCCGGCGCGTCCGCCAGCCGAAACGGACCGGGCTCCGGCGGCAGCTCCAACGCGTCCGCCGCGATCCGCCCGTCCGGATGGCCGCGGGCCAGGATGGCCGCCCGCCGGATCACGTTGCGCAGCTCGCGGACGTTCCCGGGCCAATCGGCGGCCGAAAGGGCGGCCAGCGCCCCCGAGTCCAGCTGGCGCGGGCCGACCTCGGCGGCAATCTCGGTCAGGAAGTGCTGCGCCAGCTTGGGGATGTCGGCGCGCCGCTCGCGCAGCGGCGGAAGGCGCAGGCAGATGCCGGCGAGCCGATAGTAGAGGTCCGGGCGGAACGTCCGTCGTTGAACTTCCCCCTCCAGGTTTCGCAGCGTCATGGCCACGATCCGGGCCCGCACGCCGATTTCACCCGTGCCGCCGATGCGCCGCAGCCGCCCTGACTCGAGGACGCGCAGCAGCTTGGGTTGCAGGTCCAGCGGCAGCTCGCCGATCTCGTCCAGCACCAGCGTCCCGCCGGACGCCTCCTCGAACCAGCCGGGCCGGCGCGCCCCCGCCCCGGTGAACGATCCGCGTTCGTGCCCGAACAGCTCGCTCTCGGCCAGCTCGCGCGGCAAGGCGCCGCAATTGACGGCCACGAAGGGTCCGTTCGGCTGCGGCCCGAGCGCGTGAAGCCCCCGCGCCAGCAGCTCCTTGCCGGTCCCACTCTCGCCGGTGACCAGGACCGGCGTCATCGTCGGCGCCACCAGCGCCGCCCGGGCCAGCGTCGCGCGCAGCGACGGATCGTCTCCGACGATCGCGCTGAACGCCCTCTGCGTTTGCTCCATGCGGCAGTTGTCGGCGCCGGCCCGTTCCGGTTGCTACCGGTTCACGCGCCGAATCCCACCCAGGCTTCCCCGGTCTCCCCGATCTCCTTCTTCCAGATCGGCGCCCTGGTCTTGATCCGGTCGATGGCCGCCCGGCACGCCTCGAAGGCCGGGCCACGGTGCGGCGCGGCCACGGCGATCGCGACCGCCGTCTCGCCAACCCGCAATGCCCCCACGCGGTGGTGGATGGCCACCCGCGCCCCGGGCCATTCCCGCTCGATCTCCTGGGCGATGTCGCGCAGAACCGACTCCGCCATCTCGACGAACGCCTCGTACTCCAGCCGGACGACATCCTCGAGGTGGTGCCCCCGCCGCCGGACCACGCCGGCGAACGTGACCACCGCGCCGGCGTCGTGCCCGCCGACCGAGTCAATGACGGCGCCCAGCTCCAGCGGCGCGGGCGTCATGCGAATGGCGTCCGGCCCCGGGCCCGCCCCGCCCGCCACCGGCGGCAACAGCGCCAGCTCGTCGCCGTCGGACAGACGGTGGTCGTCGGGCACCCAGCTTCGGTTGACGGCCGCCTGCACTTGCGGCAGCAAGGGCGCGATCGCGGGATGACGCCCGCCGATCGCCGCCCGGGCCGCCGCCACCGACGCGCCGTCCGGCAGCGCGAGCCATTCCCGCTCGAGCTTGGCGCGCTCGCGCACAATTGCGAAATAGAGCACCTCGATCCGCATGGCCCGCAACCTTAAACTCTGGGAGAGGCGGCCGGGCGAGATCCTCGAGAAAACCCGGAAATCTCGCGCGGCCGGTATCAGTTATTCACAGGTAAAGTCAAATAACGGCGCACAGGTAGCTATTTTGCGCGTGCGCTGCGGCGTTGATAGTCTTTTGCCGCTCGAACCGAGGGAGCATGCTGAACGCGAGGCCCACTTGAAGCGTCCTTTGACGACTCCCAAGCTCGACGCTCCTATCCTGAAGACGCATCAACTCTCTCTCCCCTTTGGCGCCGAGAGCCCGGCGCCCGAGGAGGTCAGCCGGTCGGAACGATCGCTGCGCCAGACGGCGGCCGCCCGCGAGGTCCGCGTGCCGATCTCCGTCGAGGAGACGACCGACCGCATGGCGGCCGCTCTGGCGCTGTACCTGCCACCCGGCAAGACGCTGGAGCTGCGGCTGACCAACAACCACTACAGCATGATCTCGGTGCGCCGGAAATCCGACGGCTACCGGCTGCGCCTGCACCAGATGTTCGTCGGCGCCGAGCCGCGCATCGTGCGGGCGCTGGCGCGCTACGTGGTCCACAACGACCGCCGCGCCTCGACGTTGCTGGGCGAGTACATCGAGCAAAACCAGCACATCATCCGGCAGCAGGCCCGCCGGCCGCGCCGCCTGACCTTGCGCACGGCCGGGAAGTACCACGACCTGCAGGGCATCTTCGATCGGCTGAACGGCGACCGGTTCGGCGGGTCGCTGGACGCGCGCATCACCTGGGGTCCCGTGACGTCACGCCGCCAGCGGCGCCGGTCGATCAAGATGGGGAGCTTCGCGGTCGAGGATCGGATCATCCGCATCCACCCGGCGCTGGACCAGTCCTGCGTCCCGGACTACTTCGTCGCGTGGATCGTGTTTCACGAGATGCTGCACGGCAAGCACGAGGTCCGGCGCGAGAACGGCCGCCGCCGCTTCCACACGCCGGCCTTCCTGGCGGAGGAGCGCATGTTCCCCGACTACGAACGGGCCTGCGCCTGGGAGAAGGCCAACCTGGATCGATTGCTGCGGCCGTTCGGCGGCTGACGCCGCGCCAGCCCTCGAATGCCGTTCCCACGTCGCGGTCCGCCCGACTGAACGGCACGGCGACGAGGGCCTTGCCGTGAGGCAACGGTGAGCGGCAGCGAACCAGGCCCGCCCGACGACGTGCCGCCCGGAGGCGGCCTAGGCTGGCTGCTAGCGCGCTTTCGCCAGGATCGCGTTCAGCGCGGCCGCCTTGGCCGCCGAGTAGGCCGGCAGCGTCGTCGCGCCGGCGGCAACCGCCTCGCGCTTGGCGCGCCCGTAGGCGGCCGCCTCGTCGGGGTGGGCGCGCAGGTAGTCGCGAAAGGCCAGGTTGGCCTTCCACTGCGGCCCCTCGAACTCGACCAGGTGGACGTTGAAGGCGCGCAGCGGCGTGCGGCGGGTGAAGTGGAGCTGGCCCGCCCCGCCGGCCTCGCCCAGGTCCTGGTAACCGAGGGCCACCAGGCGCGGGCGCAGCTCCTCGCGCGCCGCCCAGGCCGCCGGCGCGGCGCCCAGCATCAGATCCACGACCGGCTTTCCCGCCAGTCCCGGCACCGCCGTCGAGCCGATGTGCTCGAATTTCAGCGAGGCGGTCGCCAGCGCCAGGCGCAGGCGGTCGCGCTCGCCGCGGTAGGCGCGCGCGCGGCGCGGGTCGAAGTCGACGATCTCAACGGGCTCGTCCAGGCTCACGGCGGCGCATGATAGCCGAAACGGCGCCGATCGAGCGGCGATCTAGCGCCGGTCCAGCGCGCGGGCGATGCGGGGCGGCAGCTCTTGTTGCTCCAGCTCTTCCAGACTCAGCGGCAGCGCCAGCGACCAGTTGGGCCACTCGGTCACGGTGCCCGGCAGGTTGGGCCGCTCGGGGACGGCGATCGCGTCGTCCAGCGTCGCCAGCAGCACCCGCGAGGGCGCCCGGGCCAGGGCGCGGTAGGTCCCCTCGATGGCGCGCTCGACGGGGGCGTCGCCTTCGAGGCCGCTCAGCCGCCGCAGTTTCTCGCGCAGCGACTGCATGCCGGACTCGTTCGGGTCGAGCCCGAGCTCTTTCTGGGCGGCGACGTCGTACCCGGTCCACAGCCCGGCGATCGTCGGCAGGTCGTGCGTCGTGACGCTGGACAGCGCCAGCTCGGGGAAGCCGGGCGGGTCCTGCGGCTCGAAGTAGAGCAGCCGGTACGACAGCATGCGGTGGTCGGCCAGTCTCTCGCGCACGCCCGGCTCGACGGTGCCCAGGTCCTCGCCGACCACGAACGCCTTGGCGCGGTGGCTCTCCAAAGCCACGATGGCCATCAGCTCGTCGGCCCGCGTCCTCACGTAGCTGCCACCCTTGGTTCCGAGCGCGCGCGGAATCCAGAACAGCCGGAACAGGCCCATCACGTGATCGATGCGCAGCCCGCCGGCATGGCGGAGCATGGCGCGGATCGTCTCGATGAACGGCTGGTAGCGGGCGGCGCGCAGCCGGTGCGGCACGAACGGGGTCAGGCCCCAGTCCTGGCCGTTGGCGTTGAACTCGTCCGGCGGGGCGCCCACCGACACGTCGCGCGCCATGAGGTCCTGCCAGCACCAGGCGTCGGCGCCCGCGACGTCCAGCCCGATGGGCAGGTCGTTGACGACGCCGATGGATTCGGCGGCCCGCGCGAGCTGGCTGTCGAGGCGCCACTGCAGCCAGGCGTGGAACTCGAGCCGGCGGGGGTTCTCGGCCCGGAAGGCCGCCACGTCGGCGCTGTCCGGGCGGCGCAGCCCGGGCGGCCAGGCGCGCCAGTCCTTGCCGTGCTTCTCGGCGAGCGCGCAGTAGGTGCTGAAGTCGATCAGCGCCTGGCCCTGGCCGCCGCGGTACCAGTCGAACCCCGTCTCGCCGCGGAACCGGGCGAAGATCGCCTCCAGCGCCTCCATCTTCAGCTCGAAGATGGCGTCGCGTTCGATGCGCCGGCTGCCGTTCAGCGCCCGCCCGGCGTTCCCGACCCGCTCGCGGAAGCCGCCGTCCAGGTCCTGCCAGCCGGGAACGTCCTCGACCCGCAGGTAAAGCGGGTTCGCGAACCGCCGGCTGGACGGGTAGTACGGGCTGGGTTCGATCGGGGGCACCGGCGTCGGCGCGCTCAGCGGGTTGATCATGACCACGCCGGCGCCCAGCCCGCCCGCGAACCGCCCCAGGCGCGCCAGATCGGCCAGATCGCCGATGCCCCAGCTCTGGCGCGAGCGGGTGGCGTAGACTTGTGCGGCGAAGCCCCAGGTCCGCAGATCCTCGGGCAGGAAGCAGCGCCCCGGGCTGACGATCAGCAGCGATTCACCCCCCCACGACGGGTACATCCGGTGGTAGCCGAACGGCAGGTCGGCCGGCAGCTCGCCGTCGCAGGGGCGCAGCGTGCCGTCCTCCAGCATCAGGTCGACCCGCCCGGGCAGGGTGCGATCGCTGCCCGGCACCAGGACGCGCACGGCCCGGCTGCCGTCGTCGTCGGGCGCGTCGGCGCGCGGGTCGGCGTGCATCGAGGCGCGCAGCGCCGCCCGGGTCTGGTCGGACGTCTGATGCTCGGCCCCGGTGGCGTCGCGATATCGGGCGACGATGCCGAACCGGTCGGTGTCGGTTTCTACGGCCATGAACGCTTTCGCGCGGTGCCGGAGACGAGCGCGGCGAACAGCAGGCCCCGGAACACCATCCCCCAGGTGATGAACAGCAGCACGATCGGCTTGAGCCACAGCGGCATCGCCAGCACGACCAGCACGATGCCGTCCATCGAGAACAGCGATTGCAGGCGCAGCATCCGTTCGGCCGCGCTCCCCTGCTGGACCAGGCCGAAGGGGGCCAGGATCACCGCGCCCATGAGGATGGTGGGGCCCAGCCACTCGATCCAGTGCTGCGTGATGAAGCGGGCGGAGGCCATCAGCAACCCGAACGATCGGACCTGGCCGCGCGCCAGATAGATCAGCTCGGGGACGGCGTTGAAGAAGACCGCCATCGTCAAGCCGACCAGCACCGCGATGATCGGGCCGCGGTCGCCCGCCGACGAGGAGACCGACATGACGACCAGCTGGATGATCCAGACGGCGAACAGGACGCTGACCACGTCCCAGAACCGGGCCGTGAAGCTCTCGCGGATGTCGGCGAACCCGATCCGCCGGTCGGTCACGGCCAGCGACACCAGGTGCAGGTAGCTGGACAGCAGGAACGCCATCACGAAGCCCACCAGGAAGCCGCCCACCAGCGACCCCAGCGCCGCAAGCTTGGCGGTGGCCGCCTGGAAGATCATCGCGTACAGCAGCAGGGCGACGGCCGCGGGCCAGCCGCGCACGGCAAGGCGAACCGCGCGCGCCGCGAGCCGCGCATAGAGCTTCAGCATCGGGGAATGATACCTTACGAACGGCGCATGGCCTCCCACGGGCGATACACCATTCGCGGCAAGCTGGCCGACGGAGGAATGGCGGAGATCTTTCTGGCCGCTCAGCACGGCGCGGAAGGGTTCGAAAAGCCCGTCGTCCTCAAGCGCATCCTCACGCAATATTCGGCCGATCCGCAGTTCCGCAATATGTTGCTCGACGAGGCTCACATCTCGATGAGCCTGCAGCACGGGAACATCGTGCAGGTGCTGGACCTGGGGGTCGCCAACGGGCGCTACTTCCTGGCGCTGGAGCTGATCGACGGCTGGGACCTCGAGAAGATCCTGCAGCGGGCGCACGCCGCCGGCCTGGTCTGGCCGCCGGCGCTGGCCCTCTACGTGGTGGGCGAGGTCTGCCGCGCGCTGGCCTACGCGCACGCCAAGGCCCGCGACGGCAAGCCTCTGGGAATCGTCCACCGCGACGTCAGCCCCAACAACGTGCTGGTCAGCACCGAGGGCGAGGTCAAGCTGGCCGATTTCGGCATCGCCAAAGCGCAGCGCAAGCGCGAGCAGACCGCGGCCGGTGTCATCAAGGGCAAGGTCGCGTACATGTCGCCCGAGCAGGCCAACGGCAACTCGGTGGATCGCCGCTCCGACATCTTCTCGGTCGGTTCGATGTTGTACCGGATGGCCACCGGGCGGCTGCCGTTCGAGGCGACCAACGACCTGGAATCGCTGCTGCGCGTGCAAAAGGCCGACTTCCCGCCGCCCCAGAAGGTGAACGAGGCGGTCGGCAACCCGGTGGCCGGCATCATCCAGCGCGCCATGCGCCTGCAGCCCGCCGAGCGCTACCAGACCGCCGACGAGATGCTGATCGAGGTCGAGCGCGTGCTGCGCACCGAGTTTCACTCGGCGGGGCAGACCGAACTCAAGTCCTGGCTGGAGCAGCTCGCGCGGCGCGACGGCGCGCTGCCCATCGGCCGGAAGCCGCCCGGGCTGGCGGGCGGCGACGCGACCGCCACCGACCTGTCGATCGGAACCTCCTTCGAGCTGGTCGACCTCAACGACACCGGCGAGGCCGGCGAAGCGCAGCGGCACCGTTCGCCCCCGCCGCTGCCGGTCGACCGGTTCGGTCAACCGACGCCGCCGCCGGAGCTCGCGCGCAGCGGTCACACGGCCGAGATCCTCAAGCCGGGTAAGACCGGGCTGCGGCGCCGGGGCGGCGGGTTCTGGTTTGGCGTCGTCTTCGCCGTGGCGGCGATGGTGGGCATCCGGTTCCTGCTGGGGTGGGGCGCCAGCAAGGACGTTCTGCGCTCGCTGGGGCTGGGGGGCGTGAGCGGCGAACGGGCCGCCCTGCCGGTCCCCCCGCCCACGCTGGGACCGGCGCCCGCCGCAGTGCCCCCGCCTCCCGCGCCGGCCGCCACGCCCGCCCCCGTCGCGGCCGCGCCGCCCG
>JAICYS010000445.1 GCA_025934105.1 Myxococcota bacterium
AGAACAATCCTCGCGCGGAACGCCACACTGCGGTTGACCCGCGACCGCTTCGTCAAGCGGACAAGCTCCTCCCGCTCGTCATCCGAGATGATCAACGGGACCTTCGGCCTTCCTGTTCGCGGCATGTCGCCAGTAGATCATCGGCAGCAACTTTTGCCTAGAACTTTTGGTCCAGGGGACTAGGAACGCCCGCTCGCTGTCGGGTTGGATGTCCGCCAGCCGTTCGGCCGCGATGAGGAACGTCTGCTGGGTGATGTCGGCGGCCGCGTCGGCGGTCAGCCCGCGCCGCCGGAGGGTCCGCCAGACCATGCCGTGATGGCTCACGAACATCTGCTGCAGCCGATCAGCGCGTTGACGGAGCTGGGCATCGCCCAGCGCAGTCGCCGCGGGAGGTTCAAGGAACGCTTCGAGGGTTCCTGTCTGATGGCGTTGACGGAGCTGGGCATCGCCCAGCGCAGTCGCCGCGGCCGTTCCGCGCGCACCCTTCGTCTGCCCGGCCAGCCGCGTCCTTCCGAACATCCAGCGCCTGTTCATCATGCGCCCGGCGGGCGCCTTCGATCACGGAAAGCGCAGTCCGACGGAGATGCCAGCGCTGACGATCAGCGCCGCGGCGCGGTAAAACACGCTCGGCGAGAAGGAGAACTGGTCGCGAATCAACGCGCCGTCCGCTTCCAGCCGCCCGCCGACCTGCAGACGGCGCGTCAGGGCGGCGTCGACCAGCAGGCTGGCGCCGGCGGCCGCCAGCGGGCGGCGCGCCGAGGCGGGAGAGTACGTGTTCGATCCCGCCGCGGCGAGGCGGCCGGCGAAACCGCTGGCGCAGCCGCGCACCTCGAGGGCGCGGACCACCAGGCGGAGCGCGCAGGCGTCCAACTGGGCGGCCTCCAGCTGGAACGTGGCCGTCCCGCCAGGCTCGGTCAGAGCGCCCGACCAGGCGTGGATGAACGACAGGATCAGCGCGGGCGACAGCAGCCCGGCCCGGTCGCGCGTCACCCGCGCGGCCAAGGTCAGCGCCGGCATCGGGCGCGGCGCCGGTCCGAAGAGGAGCCTGGCCCCGGCTTCGACCGCCCCGGCCGGTCGAGCTCCAGTCGGCGGCGCCGGCGGCGCCACGGCCGTCGCAGGCGGCGGCGCAACCGGCACGGGCGGTGGCGCGGCCCTGGCGACCGGCGGCGGCTTCGGCGGGGCGGGCGCCGGCCCGGCGGTCAAGGCGGCGGGATCCAGGGCCAGCACCAGGATCAGCGCCAGGCCGTCGGTGGCCTGCTCGCACGAGCGCGCCACCAGGCGCCGGCTGGTGGCGCGCCCATCCGGCTGCGCGACGGAGAGCTCACCGGTGATGCCCCGCGTTCCGGGCCGGGGTGCCAGCTGGGCGTGGACGGCGATCGGCGCGGCGTCCTCGAACCGGATCCGGTCCGAGCGGGCGCGCACGCGGGCGATCAGCTCTTCCCGCGTCGCGCACTCGGGGCTGGCGTCCAGCTGCAGCCTGACGGCGACCGGCTCGGCCGAGGCCGCCTGCGCCGCCACCGGCACCGCCAGCACGAACAGGATGATCGGCGCCGCGCGCAACCGGCCCCGATGTTAGCATCGCGGCATGCGCGCGGTCTGGTGCGCGGTCATCGCCGCGGCGCTCTCCTCCGGCCCGGCGTGCTCGGGGCAGACCGTCAGGCTGGGCGCGAGCTCGCCGGCGCCGTTCCACTTCGAACCGCCGGCGCCGATCGCGGAGCTGGCGTCCTCCTCGCGCACGGACAACCCGACGCTGACCGCCGACCAGCGCGAGATCTTCTTCACCAGCGATCGCCAGAGCGGCAACGGTGACGTCTGGTTCGCGGTGCGCGCCAGCCCGTCGGAGCCGTTCGGCGCGCCGCAGCCGCTGGACGACGTGAACACCAGCGCGTTCGAGACCAGCGCCGCCGTCTCGGCCGACGGGCTGACGCTCTGGTTCGGCTCGGACCGGCCCGGCGGCGCGGGCGGCGTCGACGTCTGGGTGGCGCAGCGCCCCTCGCGCGGCGCGGCCTGGTCGACGCCGGTCGACGTCAGCAAGCGGGTGGCCGGCTCGAAGCAGCTCTCCGCCTCGCAAGCCGCGATGATGCGCGACCCGTCGGTGGTCCTGGCCGGCTGGCA
>JAICYS010000443.1 GCA_025934105.1 Myxococcota bacterium
ACACGACCAGCGGCGCGGGCGGGAGCAACACGACCAGCGGCGCGGGCGGGAGCAACACGACCAGCGGCGCGGGCGGGAGCAACACGACCAGCGGCGCGGGCGGCGACAGCAGCACCGGCTCTGGCGGCGGTACGCCGCAAACCAACGGCGGCTCGTCGGGCTGCAAGTGCGACGTCGGCAGCGGGGGCAATCCGCTGGGCGCGCTTCCGATGTTCGGGCTGATCGCGGCGGTGCTCGGCACGCGCCGGCGCGCGTCTCGACGTGACCGCTAGCCGAAGCGCACCCGTCCTGCTCGGGTGCGCGTTGCTCGCCGCGGCCTGTTCCAGCGCCGCGGGCGGCCCCACGCTGGTCTGCGCGGCCGGCCAGGCGGCCTGCGGTCAGGTCTGCCTGGACGTGCTCTCCGATCCGGCCAATTGCGGCGGCTGCGGCATCCCGTGCGGTCCGGACCAAACCTGTCAGGTCGGCGTTTGCCAGGGCCCCGCCGACGCCGGCGCGCCCGACGGCGGCCTTGCCACGGCCGCGCTGCCGTTGCTGATCACCTCGGCGCCTGGCGCTTACTGGGACACCAGCGGACAGGCCACCGAGGTCTCGTCGGGCAACGCCGACGTCACCGTCCGCGACGATTCGCCCGCGCAGGTCTGGGAAGGATTCGGCGGCGCGTTCAACGAAATCGGGTGGAACGTCCTCTCGATGCTCAGCCCGGCCGACCGGGATCGCGCGCTCCAGCTTCTCTACGGCAGCGACGGCGCGCACTTCGCGTTCGGCCGGATCCCCATCGGCGCCAGCGACTACGCGATGGACCGCTACACCGACGACGAGGTCGCCAGCGGCACCGACGACCCGACGGTGGCGGCGTTCTCGATCGATCGCGACATGCAGAAGCTCATCCCGTACGTGAAGGCGGCCCAGGCCGTGAACCCTCACGTCCGGCTGTGGGCCAGCCCGTGGACGCCCCCGACCTGGATGAAGCAGGGGCCGTTCGCGTCCGGCAACATGATGACGCCGTTCGACGGCGGCTCGATCAAGACCGACCCCGCCACGATGGGCGCGTTCGCGCAGTACCTGGTCGATTTCGTGCAGGCCTACGCGCAGCAGGGCATCACGCTGGAGGCGATCTCGGCTCAGAACGAGCCGAACTACACCGGCACGTACCCGACCTGCGGCTGGTCGCCGGGGCCGTACGCGACGTTCATCGGGCAGTATCTGGGGCCCGCGTTCGCCTCGGCCGGCCTCACCACCAAGATCATGCTGGGCACGCTGAACGGCGGCGGCTCGGATCCGCAGATCGTCGGCAGCGTCATGGGCAATCCGGCGGCGGCCGGCTTCGTGAAGGTGCTGGGATTCCAGTGGGGGATGCAGGGCCAGGTCGGCAACGCGCGCCGCTACAACTTGCCGATCTGGCAGACCGAGCACAGGTGCGGCAACTATCCCTGGCAAAAGCCGTTCGATTCCCAGATGGCGCCCAACGACGACGCTTACGCCGTCGAGACCTGGGGCCTGATCCGCGACTGGATCCACGCCGGCGTGACCGCCTACAGCGCCTGGAACATGGTGCTGGACACAGTGGGCGTCGGCATCGACTCGACGCGCGTCTGGCCGCAGGACGCCCTCTTGACCGTCGACGTCGCGACGCAGACACTGATCGTCACGCCCGCGTATCACGTCTTCCGCCACGTCTCGCAGTTCGTGGCCACCGGAGCCCACGTGGTGGCCACCAGCGGCGGCGACGCGCTGGCCTTCAAGAACCCGGACGGCACCCTGGTCGCGGTGATCCACAACGGGGGCGCCGCCCGCACCGAGACCGTCGCCCTCGGCGGCCACAAGCTGCAGTTCGCGATGCCCGCGGCGGGCTGGGCGACCGTCGTGGCCAGCCAGTAAACGCGCGAGTTTTCGTGACAATGTGCCGCTCGACGTGGCAAACGAGCACATGCGGTCCTCTCCATTCAGGGTCGGACGGCTGGCCGCGTGGTGTCTCCTGGCGCTCGCTCCCCTGGCTTGCATCAACATGCACGGGGACGGCGACGACATCGTCCCCAGCGCGACCGGCGGTTCGACCGGCAGCGGGGGCGCGGCGCATGCCGGCGGCTCGACCGGCAGCGGGGGCCTGACCGGTAGCGGCGGCTCGGGCGGGCCCAGCGCCGCGGGCGGGTCGACCGGGGCCAACGGCGCGGTGGCGTCCGGCGGGTCGGACGACGGCACCGCGCCCGGCTCGGGCGGAACCAACGGCCAGACGGCCACCGGCGGCGCGTCGGGACACCCGGGCGGCGGCGCGGCCGGCGG
>JAICYS010000065.1 GCA_025934105.1 Myxococcota bacterium
CGCCAGCCGCTCGCGTAGCCAGCCTGAGTGGATCCGCTCGATACCGGCCGGCACCGGCGCGCGCACCAGGGCCATCAGCTCGGCCAGCGTGGAAGCCCGGGCGGCGCGGGGTTCCCCCGCCAGGGTCTCGATGGCGGCCCGACCCCTGGCCGCAGCGGGGAAACGCGCCGCGAACGACTCAGGGGGCATGTGGGCGAGCAGGGCCCCGAGGACCAGCCCCTTCTCCGCGAACGGGAGCGCCGCCACCGCCGGGTGCACGGCCGCATCATCGGTTGAGCGGGGGCCGGGTTGCAACCCCGGCCGGGCGAGATGAAACGGGGCGACTTGCGCCCGGGCCCCGGGCCGAGTACACCTTGCGGCCCGAAATGACTGCCTCCGCACCACCCGCTCCAACCACCATGGCCGAGAACGCTGCGTCGCCGGACAAGCCCGTCCGGCGCGACGTTCGCAACATCGCCATCATCGCCCACGTCGACCACGGCAAGACCACGCTGGTCGACGGCTTCTTGCGACAGGCGGGCCAGTTCCGCACCGGCGAGGTGATCGCCGACTGCGCGATGGACTCGAACGATCTCGAGCGCGAGCGCGGCATCACCATCCTCTCCAAGTTCACCGCCATCACCTGGAAGGGGACGCGCATCAACATCGTCGACACCCCCGGCCACGCCGATTTCGGCGGCGAGGTCGAGCGCGTGCTGAAGATGGTCGACTCGGTCTGCCTGCTGGTCGACGCCTTCGAGGGGCCGATGCCCCAGACGCGGTTCGTGACCCGCAAGGCGCTGGCCCTGGGGTTGCGGCCGATCCTGGTGGTCAACAAGGTCGATCGCCCCGGTTGCGATCCGGAGGGCGCGGTCGACGAGACCTTCGATCTGTTCTGCGCGCTGGGCGCCAGCGACGCGCAGCTCGACTTCCCGATCGTCTACGCCTCGGGCCGCGAGGGCTGGGCCGTCAAGGATCTCAAGGACGAGCACAAGGACCTGGGGCCGCTGCTGGACCTGGTGGTCGAGTCCGTTCCGCCGCCGGCCGCCGACCTGGACGCGCCGCTGGCCATGCACGTCACCACGCTGGATTACGACGACTACCTGGGCTACGTGGCCATCGGCCGCATCCAGTCCGGGCGCATCAAGCCGGGCGACCGCGTCATGTGCGTGCACCGCGACGGCAACCGCGAGGAGTTCCGGGTCGCCAAGCTGCTCGGCTATCAGTCGCTCAAGCGGTTCGAGCTGGGCGAAGCGGCGGCCGGCGACATCTGCGCCGTCACCGGCATGCAGGACCTCACCGTCGGCGAGACCATCACCGAGATCGCGCGGCCGGTGGTGTTGCCGCTGCTCGAGATCGAAGAGCCGACCGTCAAGATGCAGTTCATGTCGAACAACGGCCCGTTCTCGGGGCAGGAGGGCAAGTACGTCACCTCCCGCAACCTGCGCGACCGTCTGTTCAAGGAGACGAAGTCCAACGTCGCGCTGCGCGTGGTCGAGACACCGTCGCCGGACACCTACGACGTGCTGGGCCGCGGCGAGCTGCACCTGTCCGTGCTGATCGAGACGATGCGTCGCGAAGGCTACGAGCTGATGGTTTCGCAGCCGCAGGTCATCTTCAAGACCGGCGAGAGCGGCGAGCGGCTCGAGCCGTACGAAGAGGTCGTCATCGACCTGGAAGAGACCTACTCGGGCGCCGTCATCGAGGAGATGGGACGCCGCGGAGGCCGCATGCAGGAGATGGGGCCGGCCGGCGAGGGCCGCATGCGCCTCGAGTACCTCTGCCCGGCCCGCGGTCTCATCGGGTATCGGTCGCAGTTCCTGACCGACACGCGCGGCACCGGCATCATGCACCACAACTTCAAGGACTACGGCCCCCACGCCGGGCCGCTGCGGTCGCGCGCCAACGGCGTGCTCATCGCGCAGGACAACGGCGAGACCAACACCTACGGCCTGTTTTACCTGCAGGAGCGCGGGCAGCTGTTCCTGGGTCCGGGCGTCAAGGTCTACGGCGGGCAGATCATCGGCCTGCACTCGCGCGACAACGACCTCGTCGTCAACCCGTCGAAGGCCAAGAAGCTGACCAACATCCGCACCACCGCGGCCGACGAGAAGCTGTTCCTGACCCCGCCGCGCGAGTTCTCGCTGGAGGCGGCGCTGGAGTTCATCAACGCCGACGAGCTGGTCGAGGTCACGCCGGCGGCCCTCCGGCTGCGCAAGCGCTTCCTGGACCACAACGAGCGCAAGCGCGTCGAAAAAGTTCAGAACGCCGGGTAGCCAAACGTCACGCGCCGGGGAGCCGGCGGGGCGAACCCCGCCCGGCCGCGGCCAGTCAGCCGGCGGTCACAGGCTGAAGGCGAACCGCGCGCCGAATTGGAGCCACTCGTGCACCGCGGGGTTCGGAAGGTCGGACATGAGCACGCCCCCGCCGATGCTCCCCGACTGGTTGCCGTAACGGGCGATCGAGAGGCTGACGAACGGGCCCAGCGCGAATCCGGGCGCCACGAAGATGTCCGCGCCCGCCTGCAGCGTCGCGAACTCCCAGCCGTCGTCGCTGACCGACCCGCTGATGTTGCCGACCTTGCCGCTGACATTCAGCCACTCGTAGCCGACGCCCAGGCCGACCCAGGGCCTCGCGATCGATCCGACGTCCAGGTGGCCGATGATCTGCCCGCCGGCGCGGATCACCGAGCCCGAACAATCGACCGGGCCGCCGCAGCCCAGGTTGTTGCCGTTCTTCACCTGCGCGACGCCGTATTGGAAGAACGGCCCGGCGCTGATCGTGCGGTTGAACCGGTAGTTGGCTTCCAACACGAACGGCACCGCGCCGTCGAGGCGGCTGGCCAGGCCGTTGCCTGAATTGCCGTCGACGTCGCCGAAGGGGATCGCGTAACCGACGCGCAGCGCGAAATCGAGCCCGGGGCGATCGGGCGGCAGGTTCGCCTGCTGGCGGCCGGTCCGAGCCGCGGCGACGGAGCAGGTCAAGAGGATCGCCGTCGTCATCCAGAGGGTCTTCATGGCGGCTCATTGACACCACAGCCGTCAGGGAGGCGCAACTTCACGGTTTTGTTTCCCTGGCGGCAGGAAAGAACGCTTAATCTGATTGGGAATGCGCATTGCAGCCCTCGACGTGGGGTCGAACTCGTTCCACCTGATGGTGGCCGAGGTCGAGACGGGCGGCCGGATCAACGTGCTGGATCGGGCCAAAGAGATGGTCCGCCTGGGCGACTCGACGTTGCACGACGGGGTCATCGCGCCCGAGGTGTTTCGCCGCGGCCTGGACGCCCTCAAGGCGTTGCGGCGCATCGCCGACCGCCACAAGGTCGACGCGCTGGTGGCGGTGGCGACCAGCGCCGTTCGCGAGGCGCAGAACGGCGGCGAGTTCGTCCGGGCCGCGCGCGACGAGTCCGGCATCGACGTCCGCGTGATTCGCGGCGACGAGGAGGCGCGCCTCATTTACCTGGGGGCGCGCGGCTCGCTGGACCTGGGCAAGCGGCGCGTGGCGCTGTTCGACCTGGGCGGCGGCTCGCTGGAGATCGTCCTGGCCGACGCGCAGGAGCTCTACTACACGTCGTCGTTGAAGCTGGGCGTCATCCGGCTGGCCGAGAGCTTCCCCTGCTCGGATCCGCCCACCGCGCGCGAGCGGGCGCACCTTCAGGAACGGGTGCGGGCCGTGCTGGAGCCGGTGGTGTCGCGCGTGCGCGCCATGGGGTTCGACTACGTGGCGTTCACCTCCGGGACGGCCTCGGCGCTGGCGGGGTTGCTGCGGGCGGCAAGCGGCGGCGGCAAGTCGACGGTGGCGCGCGCCGATCTGGCGGCGCTCGAGCAGAAGCTGGGGAGCATGACCGTCGCCGCCCGCACCCGCATGCCCGGGCTGGACGCGCGGCGCGCCGACACCATCCACGCCGGCGCGGTGGTGTTCCGGACGGTGCTGGACCTGGCCGGCGTCGGCGAGGCCACGCTGTGCGAGACGGCGCTGCGCGAGGGGATCGTCGCCGAATACGTGGCCACGAACCGCCCGGGCATCCTGCTGGTCGAGGAGTTTCCCGACCTGCGGCGGCGCAGCGTGATGGAGCTGGCGCGCCGCTGCCAGTTTCGCGAGGACCACGGCACGCACGTGGCGCGGCTGGCGTTGTCGCTGTTTCATCAGACGCGGCGGCTGCACAATCTGTCCGACGGCGACGCCGAGCTGCTGGAATACGCGGCCCTGCTGCACGACATCGGGTTTTACATCTCGCCGCACCGCCATCACCGCCACACCGAGTACCTGATCAAGAGCCACGCCATGACGGGCTTTTCGAAGTCCGAGGTGCAGATCATCGCGCTCACCGCCCGCCACCATCGCAAGGCGGCGCCGCGGCGCGAGCGCGGCCCGATGCGAAGGCTGTCGAAGAACGACACGCGGCGCGTGCGGTTCCTGGCGGCGATCTTGCGGGTGGCCGACGCCCTCGATCGCACGCACGCGCGCCTGGTGCGCGCGGTCCGCTGCTCGGTCGCCGGGCGCACCGTCGAGATACGGGTGGACGGCGACGGGGATCCCGAGCTGGAGCTGTGGGCCGCCCGCCGCAAGGGCGACCTCTTCGAGGAGCTGGCCGGGCGCAAGCTGCGCTTCGCTGTCGACGGCATCCGCGACCGCGAGGAGGCGCCGGCGCCGCCCGAGGTCGCCGCCGAGGAGGCGCCTCGTGGTCCGCTGCGGGTGGTGAAGAGCTCCGCCTGACCGCCGCGGCGCCAGCCCCCGTCAGGGATGAGAGCCCAGCTTTTCCACCACCTCGCGCCGCGCCCGAACCAGCCGGGATTGGGCCGCGGCGACGGAGGTTCCGATGAGGACCGCGATCTCGGAGAGCTGACAGCCGAGAATGTCGTGCAGGTAAATGACCCAGGCCTTGTCGGGCGCCATTGCCGCCAGCGCGCGTCCCACGCGATCCACGGCGCGCCGCAGCTCGGTCAGCCGCTCGGGGCTCATTCCCCGGTCCACGACCAGCAGCGGATCGAAGCCGGGCGAGTTCGAGCGATCGGCGGAGAAGATCTTCCGCTCGCGGCTGCGGGCGCGGATGGCGTCGGTGGCGACGTTGCGCGCGATGACCGCCGCCCAGCCGTCGGGCGGACACTCGCCCCGGAACTTGCCGCTGTCCAGCGTCGACAGCACGCTGACGTACGTCGACTGAACGAGGTCCTCGTATTCGGGGTCGCGGGTGCCCACCACGCGGCGCACGACGGCGTCGACGATGGTCTGCACCCTTGCCAACGAATGGCGCGGAACCGCTGGGCGTGCGCGTTTCTCAGCAGGTGACATGCGACCTCGTCCCCCCGACCGAGCTGGTGAGTAGTCGCGGCGGTCAGATACAACCAGGCACAGCGACCGCCACAATTGTGCGATCAACGCGCGTATCGCCCGAAATTACGGAAAAGTCGGAGGCCGTGCGGGGGCTACTTCACGCCGGCCGCGCGCAGCCCGAAGTACAGCGCCGCCGCGATGACCGCCGCCGATTGAACCGTGAACAGCCAGGCCCAGACGATCCGCAGGGCCACGGCCCACCGGACGCCGGCGGGCTTGTTGACCCACCCGACCCCCACGATGCCGCCCGTGATGGTGTGGGTGGTCGACACCGGGATCCCCAGGGCGCTGGCCAAAAACAGCATTCCCGCCGCGCCGGTCTCGGCGCAGAAACCGCCCACCGGCTTGAGCTTGGTGAGCCGCATCCCCATGGTGCGGACGATGCGCCAGCCGCCCGTCAGCGTGCCCAGGGCCATCGCCGACTGGCACGACAGGATGACCCAGATCGGCAGCTCGGCCTGGGGCGCGATTTTCCCCTTGGCGATCAGCATCGCCAGGATGATCCCCATCGTTTTCTGCGCGTCGTTGGCGCCGTGACCCAAGCTGAACAGCGCCGACGAAAGGAGCTGCAGCCGGCGGAACCAGCGATCGAGGCGCCCCGGGTTCTTTCTTCGGAAGACCCAGGAGACCAGCACCATCATCCCGCCGCCCAGCACCATCCCCAGCACCGGCGAGACGACGATGAAGACGGCGGTCTTCAGCACCCCGCTCTGCTGGACGACGTGAAGCCCGCCTTTGCTGATGCCGGCGCCCAGCAGCCCGCCCACCAGCGCGTGCGACGAGCTGGACGGCAAGCCGTACCACCAGGTGATCAGGTTCCAGGCGATGGCGCCGCCCAGCGCCCCCAGCAGCACCGCGTCGTCGATGATGTTCGGGTCGATGATCCCTTTGCCGATGGTGTGCGCGACGTGCAGCGGGAAAATCACGAACGCGACGAAGTTGAAGAACCCGGCCCAAGCCACGGCGGCGCGCGGCGTCAACACACGCGTCGACACGATCGTCGCGATCGAGTTGGCGGCGTCGTGAAAGCCGTTGATGTAGTCGAAGGTCAGCGCGATCAGGAGGATCGCGACCAGCGTGAACATGAGGTCGTGCCTAGCTGTTCTCGAGGAGAACGCCCTCGATCACGTTGGCCACGTCTTCGCAACGATCGGTGGCCGATTCCAGCGTCTCGTAGATCTCTTTCCACTTGATGACCGCGATCGGATCCTTCTCCTCGCGGAACAGGCGGGCCAGCGCGCCGCGCAGGATCGAATCGGCCACGTTCTCGAGGCGGTTGATCTCGACGCAGTGCTGGAGGATGCCGTTCGAGGCGTCCAGCTCGCGGATGCCGCTGACCGCCCCCAGCACGTGCTCGGCGCTGGAGACCAGGCAGCGCGCCAGGTCCACGACCTCCTTGGTCATGTTGTGCACGTCGTAGAGGGCCAGCCGGTCGGCCGCCGCCTCGACCATGTCCATGATGTCGTCCATCTTGGTGATCAGCCGGTAGATGTCGTTCCGGTCGATGGGCGTGATGAACGTCTTGTGCAAGCCGGCCACCACCGCGTGGGTGATCTCGTCGCACTCGTGCTCGATCTGCTTGACCCGCTCGGCGCGCGAATCGAGGTCCCTGGGGTTCTCGACCATCTCGAGGAACGCGCGGCATCCCTCCAGCGTCTTCTTCCCCTGGTGCTCGAAATGCGTGAAGAAGGAGACGTCGTGCGGCAGCAGCCTCATCGCCGCCGCTTATAGCCGAAGGGCTGCCGGGGGGCCAGGCCTCACAGGGACAGGGCAAACCGCAGCAGGAATTCGTGCTCCCAGCGGCCCGCGGCGGCCAGGCTCTGAATGGTCTCCGAGCTGCCACTCCACTCGTTGAGGACGTAGTTGGCCGACACCCGCACGAACCTCCCGCGCCAGTAGTTGAGCCCCGCCGTGCCGGAAACGACGCGGGTTGTCGCGATGGCCGGGTCGCCCAGGGTGGCGGCCTGGCTGGTCAGGTCCTCTTTCAGGATTTCACCGCGCGCCGCGATCATGAGGCCGTCCGGCAGCAGCACGGGCTCCGGGGGCCCCGTCGGCCGCCGCGGCAGCTCCAGCCCCGGGGTCGCATGGATGGCCGGGTCGCCGGTGACCCAGAACCAGACCTCGCCGTAGGCGGCGATGCCGTCCAGGGTGGCCGACGCGACCGGCGAAAAGCCGGCCGCGTCCACCGTTCCGTCGGTCAGGTGCTGCTTCTTCCAGACCACCTCGCCCCGGACTCCGGCGCGTGGACCGAGGGGGACGTTCAGCTCGCCGGCGAACGCTTCGACGGTCCCCTGTTCGTGGACGGCGCCGCCGGGCGCGCCGGGGCCAAGAAGCCAGCTGGGGTGGAAGAAGACCACGCCGCCGGGCGTGGCCTGGACCGGCGCCTCCGGCCCCAACACGTGGTTTCCGCGCCAGGCCGAGCCGCCCAGGGTCAGGCGCCGCCAGGGGCCGTCCCCGGCGCCCAGCGGCGCCCAGACCACCCGCCCGATGGCGTCGGCCTGGTTGTCCAGGTTGCGGAAGCCGGGCCCCTCGCCGTTGAAGACGCCCGCGGCGTAATACAGGCGGCCGTCCGCGACCAGGCCGTGCGCCATCGCGCCGGTGTCCTTGTTGCGCGGCGCGCCCAGCGTCCGCGCGGTCATGGCGCGCTCGATGAAGTCGGTCTCGGCATCGGAGGTGCGGTTCTCCAGCGTGAACGGGACGTCGAACTGCCCGGCCTGCAGGATCAGCGCCTCCCCCAGGGGCGCGTAGGCCAGGAAATCGTCGGCCGCCGGCAGCATGCTGGGCGCGATCTCCGCGCCAGGGGGCGGGCTGGGCGCGAAGTCGCCGCCCAGGACGAACGCAAAGCTGTCGCCCACCCAGCCGCGCAGCTCGATCCGCGCGCGGCGGATGTAAGGCCCGCTCTTCGGCGTTTGCCTGGGAAAGAAGGCGCCGTCCACCTGCAGCCGGCCGCCCGGCGCCACGGTCAGCTCGCCGCCGGGCGTGCGCCAGATCAGGCCGTCGCCGGTCAGGGTCGGGCTTTCGCGCTCGTCGCCGCGCGCGGGGCGGGCGAAGCAGGCGGCCGCGGCCACGACGACCAGGGCGAGGCGGGCGGCGGTCATCGTCGGTGCTGCATTGTACTCGGCGCGACCGCGAAATGAGAGACTGCCCGCGTGCGCCCATCCCCCAGCCTGCCCGCCGCGCGCGCCCAGGCGCTGGCCCGCAAGTACCAGCGGCTGGTCGATCTGCGCGCCCGCCGCGACGGTGACGGGGAGCCGGCCACCCGGGGTGAGCTGCGGGCCCTGGCCGCGGAGTTTCCCGGATCGCTGCGCGAACTGGACACCCTGGGCGACGCCGAGCTGCGCCGGCGCGCGGCCGCCTGCGCGGCGGCGGCGGCGGGCGGCGCCGGGGAGCCCTGGATGGCCTGGATCGACCGATTCCACGGGCTGATGCGGCAGGCGCTGACGGCCCGCGCCCGGGGCGGAGGCCCGCAAGACGACTTCGAACGGACCATGCTGGCACCGCCCGACGGCCGCATGTTGCCGGCAGTCGTGGCCCAGATTGCCCGCGAGTCGGGCGAGGCCGAGAGCGAGGTGGCCGCCACCCTGTTTCCGTCGCGCCGGCGGGGCCGGGAATGACCCCGCCGGCGGCTCGGTTGAGGTCGGTGATGAAACGGACGCTGCTGGTCCTGGTCACGCTGGCGGCCGGCTGGTTGGGGCTGGTCGTGCATCCGCAGCCGCTGTTCGCGTACAGCGCGCGGGGCGGCAACATCGTGCTGCACGCGCGGCGGCCGTTTCCGCCGGCGACGCAACCGCTGTTGCAGGACGTGCTTCGCCGGGTCTCGGCGTCGCCGCTTTACGACAGCCGCCGCGTGCACGACGTGTTCTTGTGCGATACGCCCGGGCTGTACGCATTCCTGACGCTGGGGGCCTACAAGTCCGGCGGCCTCACGCAGACCATGCTGAACGGGCACTCGTTCATCCGGCCGTATGACATCGACCGCGGCACCGTCTTCGACCGAAACGGCCAGGTGAAGACGGGCGGGCGCTCGCTGGCCTACTACATCGCGCACGAGGTCACGCACGCCTTGACCGCCGACCGCATCGGCCGCTGGCGCTATCGCCACCTGGCGCCCTTTCAGACGGAGGGATACGCCGATCGTGTCGCGTTCGCGCGGCCGCTGGACCTGCCCGCCGAACGCGAGGCGCTGATCCGCGGGGCGCCCGAGATGAACCCGCGCCAGTCGGGCCTTTACCGCCGGTACGAGCTGCTGGTGGCTGACCTGCTGGACCGGCGCGGCCTGTCGGTCGACCAGCTGTTGGCGCGGCCGCTGGACCAGGCGGTCATCGAGGCCCAGGTTCGAGCCGGGCTGTAAGCGCCGCCGCGTCCTGCGCGGGCAGCTCGCAGCGGCCCTGCACGCAGACATACGCGGTCGGGCGCCCTTCGAGCGGCGGCTTGTCGGACAGCCAGGGCACCAGGGCGGCCAGGCTGGCCGCGCTGGTGGCGTCGGCCGCCACCAGCGCCCGATGCGGCACGAACGTCCGCCGCAAGACCTCGAGCAGGTCTGGCGCGCCGGCGCCGGTCGGCCAGACCAGGGCGATCTCCTGGGTCTGGGCCGCGGCGTACTCGACGGCCAGCAGGGCTTCGGCCAGCGCCAGCGGATTCTCGGTCAGCGTCGGCGCCAGCGAAGCGAACGCCCGGTCGGCCACCGCGCGCCAGCGCTCGTCGGTGGTGAAGGTGTGCAGGCGCAGCGCGGACAGCAGCGCCACCGACGTGCCCGACGGCTCCGCTCCGTCGTAGGTCGGCTTTTCGCGCGCGATCAGCCGTTCGTGATCGGCGGCGGTCATGAACCAGCCGCCGGCCGGGTCGGCGAACAGGCGCTCGGTGTCGCAGGCCAGCTCCAGCGCCGCTTCCAGCCAGCGGCGCTCGGCCGTCGCTTCGAACAGATCGATGAGCCCGGCGGTGATGAACGCGTGATCCTCCAGGAAGCCCGGCGCGCCCGTGCGGCCGTCCTTCCAGCTTCGGGCCAGGCGCCCGTCCGGGCGCATGCGCCCCAGCACGAACTCCGCCGCGCGGGCGGCGGCGGCCAGGTAGCGCCGCTCGTCCAGCACGCGGCCGGCCACCGCGAACCCGGAGATCGCCAGGCCGTTCCAGGCCGCCAGGATCTTCTCGTCGCGCAGCGGCGGCGGCCGGCGCGCCCGCACCGCGTACAGCGCCGCGCGCGCCTCGGCCAGGGCGGCCCAGGCGTCCTCGTCGGGCCGCGCCACGTGGAGGATGTTGGCGCCTTCGAAGTTGCCGTCGTCCGTCACGCCGTAGTGCCGAACGAAGCGCCCGGTCTCCTCGGGGCCGCGCGCGGCGAGCACCTGCTCGATCTGGCCTTTGGACCAGACGAAGAAGGCCCCTTCTTCCTGGTGGCCGCCGGCCGCTTCGGAGTCGGCGTCCGTCGCCGAGAAGAACCCGCCGTCGGGCGACGTCATCTCGCGCAACAGGTAATCCAGCGTCTCGCGGGTCACGCGCGCGAAGTCGGCGCGCTTCGTCACCTGAAATGCCTCGGTGTACGCGACCGCCAGCAGGGCGTTGTCGTACAACATCTTTTCGAAGTGCGGGACCAGCCAGACCGCGTCCGTCGAGTAGCGATGGAACCCGCCCCCCAGCTGGTCGTACATCCCGCCGGCCGCCATCTTCTCCAGCGTCAGCGTCACCATGCGCAGGAGCGCGGGATCGCCGGTCCGGTGGTGCGCGCGCAGGAGCAGCCGCGCCGGGATGTTGGACGGGAACTTCGGCGCGCGGCGGAGCCCGCCGTTCACGTCGTCGAAGAGGCGCCGGTAGAAGGCCAGCGCCTGGGCGACGGCGGCAGTGTTCGGGCGCGCCGCGGCCGCCGCTTGCGCGGCCGGCTCCATCTGGGCCTTCACCGCGCGCACCAGCGCCTCGGCCGCCCGGCCGACCCGCTCCCCGTCGGAGACGTACGTCCCGTGGATGTCGCGCAAGAGGTCGAGGAACCCGAGCTGCGCCCCGCGCGCTCCGGCCCGTGGCGGAAAGTAGGTGCCGCCGTAGAACGGTTGGCGGTCCGGCGTCAGCCACATGCTCATCGGCCAGCCGCCCGATTGGGTCAGCGCCTGCACGGCCGCCATGTAGACCGCGTCCACGTCGGGCCGTTCCTCGCGATCGACCTTGATGGCGACGTAGTGCCCGTTGAGGTAGGCGGCGATCTCTTCGTCCTCGAAGGATTCGGCCTCCATCACGTGGCACCAATGGCAGGTGGCGTACCCGATCGACAGGAACACCGGCCGCCCCAGCCGCCGCGCTTCCTCGAACGCCTCGTCGCTCCAGGGCCGCCAATCGACCGGGTTGTGCGCGTGCTGCAGAAGGTAGGGGCTCGACTCCAGGATCAGGCGGTTGGTGTACGCCGGCGCGCCGTCCACCAGGTGATGCGTGCGCGGGCGGTACCCGCCCGGCGCTGCCGACCGCCGGGTGAGCGCGGCGGCCAGCTCGGCCGACAGCGCGGGGGGATACGGCGGAGCCTCGGGCGGCGCGGCGATGGGGATCACCGCGGCAAGCTAACACCGCTTTCGAACGTGACCTCGTCGAACAGCGGGGCGGCCGCCTGCCAGCCTTCGCCGCGCGACCCGAAGCGCCCGATCACCCGCAGCCCCAGCGCGCGGGCACGGCGCGCGACCACGACCGGCAACTTTCCTTCCAGAGACGAGGCGTCCAGCCGCCCCTCGCCGGTGACCACCGCCGCGCAGCCGACACAGGCCGCGTCGAAGCGCAGCACCTCGAGCATCTGGTCGCCTCCGTCGACCAGCCGGGCGCCCAGCGAGAGCAGCTTGCCGCCCAGCCCCCCGGCCGCGCCCGTACGGGGCCCGCCCGGCAGTCCGAGCGCGGCCAGCCGCGCCGCCAGCACCGGCACGTCCTGCGGCCGCGCGCCCTTTTGGGGCCCGAACAGCCGCGCCGCATCGGCCAGCGGCGTCCGCACGTCGCAAAACACCGTGGTCGGCGGCAGCCGCAGCGCCGGCCAATCGCGCCCGCCGTCCACCGCGGCACTGCCCCCGAGGCCCACCCAGAGGCGCGGCTCCTGCTCGAATCGCGCCAGCAGCTCGCCCAGCCCCCGGCTCGACGCCGTCAAAGGCTCCCGCCGCGCCAGCCCCGCCAGGCCGATCACCTTCGCGCACTCGACCGCCACGCCTCCGCCGGGCAACCGCAAGACCGGCACGTTCCGCACGCGCCCAAACGGATCCGCCGCCGGGGCCTGGTCGACCGCCCCCCCCAGGCCGTGCTGGAGACATTCGATGAACCCATCCCCGCCGTCGCTGAGCGGCAACAGCCGATCGCCCGGCGCGGCCAGGTACCGCGCCGCCTCCAGCGGGCTCATCGTCCCTTTGAACGCCGTGGGCGCGACCAGATTCATTCACGCGCCTCGGGCATGACCGCGGCGCCGGCCGCGCCCTCGAAGCAGACGCCGGCGACCAGACACTGGGGATTGTTCATCGAGTGATCGCGCGTCACCCGACCCACGCTCGGTCGGCCCGCCGCCGTTCGGACGCCGTTATGGCGCAGGAGTCTCGTGACGGCCACGCCGATCTACGCAGCACGCCGGCGAGATTGGCCCGATGGCACGGTCGGGCGTCGTTTGCGATAAAATTCTCGCTACGGCCGATGACTGGGAGGACGTTCAGGCTCCGAGTGTCGGCGGACGTGGAGACCGAAGTGGGCCGGCGCTTTCGAGCCGAGGATGCGCCACGGGTGCTCGCCGAGCTCGCGGCGTTGGACGACCCCCCGGCTGAGCGTCCGGACTGGGCCAGAGAACGAGCGCGATTGCAGCTCGCGCTCGTGAAGCTTGCCGGCGGCGACGTCGCCGAGTTCTCGCGCCAGCTCGACGGCGCGAGACGCGATTACCGAAATACGCTTTGCGCCGCCGGACTCGAGTCTGACGACTGGCCCGAGGTCTTGCGCGCCGCCGGATACTCGGGTCTCTGGTGACGAACCGGGAGGACGTCCCGTGCGCCCCGCCGCCCCTCGGCGGAAGTTCGGCGGGCGCTTTGATCCAACGCGCCTCTAACGGATGTCGTCGACGCGCACGCCGAGCCGGCCGGCGTAGAGGGCCAGCGTGCGCTGCCAGGCGGGGCGGGCCTGGCAGCGTTCGAAGTAGGCCTTGATCGTCGGGAACGGCTCCATGAGATCGGTCTTGCGGATGCCGCGCAGGACGCCGGCCATCATGATGTCGGCCACGGTGAAGTCCGCGCACGCGATCCACTCGCGGCCGTCGAGGCGGCGGTCGAGGCCGGCCAGCCAGCGGCGGGCCAGCTTGGGCACCTCGGCGTGGAGGACGGGCGCGGTCTTTTCGGCGTCGAAGATGCCCAGCAGGTCCAGGCAGGCCAGGGTCGGCTCGACGGTGGCGACGGCCGCGAAGCTCCACTGGACGACCCGCGTGCGGCCCTGGAGGTCGCGCGGGATCAGCTTGCCGGACTTCTCGGCCAGGTAAAGCACCACCGCCGCCGATTCGGCCACGACGAAGCCGTCATCGTCGATGGCCGGCACCTGCCGAAAGGGGCTGATCCGGGTGTAGGCGTCGCTGTCGAGCTCGCCGGCGGTGTGGTCGAGCGCGTGGACCCGATAGGGCAGGAGTGTTTCTTCGAGCGCCCACTGCGCCCGCAGGTCTTTGGTCTCGCCGACCCCCTCGGGGAAGATGCGCCCGAATCCGTAGAGCGTGATCACGGGCTTGTCCGGTTGCGCGCGCGCCTCCCGGCAGGTCAGGGCGTGCTGACGACCTTCAGCATCACGATGCCGTGCGACGGGACCGAGGTCGCCGTGTACGAGTTCGTGAAGCTCCCCAGGTCCTTTTGCGCGTAGAGGTCGCGGACGGTGGCGGAGCCGGCGGGCAGGCCGATTTGCGTCCAGGTGACGGACATGGACGCGCCGCCGCCCGACCGATTGAAGAGGGCGACGGCGCGCGTGTTGGTGCCGGCCAGCTGCTTGGACCACACCTCCAGGTTCGACCCGGGGGTCGCGACCACGGTGGCCTGCTTGCCCAGAGGATCCTGGTCGACGGCCACCACGTCCGGGTTGGTCAGGATGGCCTTCGTCGTCGCGCTCATCGACCGGATGTCGTTGCCGGCGATGAGCGGCGCCGCCAGCATCGCCCACATCCCGAAGTGCGACTTGTCCTCGTCCTGCGACATCCCGCGGCCGACCTCGAGCATGTCCGGATCGTTCCAGTGGCCCGGGCCCGCGTACTGGGAGAGCGGCTTGTCCGTGTCGATGAGCCCCGTGAACGAGCCCCAGCTCGCGTTGATGTCGAAGCCGATCCGCCACATGTTGCAGACCTTCAACTCGTCGACCGAGCAGGTCGGCGGGACGCAGGACCCGGCCCCGTAGACGGGGTTGATGCTGTAGAAAATCGGCCGGCCGGTCGCAATGAGCGCGTTGTGCATGGTGGTGAACGCGGTGAGCGGCCCGCGGCAATCGTCGTATTTCAGGTAGTCGACGCCCCAGGACGCGAACGAGGTGGCGTCCTGCATTTCGTGCCCTTCGCCGCCGGTCTTGCCCGCGCACGTCGTCGTGTACGGCGTCTCGTAAATCCCCAGCTTCAGCCCCTTGCCGTGCACGTAGGTCGCCAGGGCGGGGATGCCGCTCGGGAACTTGCTGCTGTCCCACTGCAGGTTTCCGCTGCCGTCGCGCCCGCTCATCCAGCAGTCGTCGATGTTGACGTACTGGTATCCGACCGCGGCCATGCCGCTCGACACCAGCGCGTCGGCGATGCCCTTGACCAGCGACTCACTGGGGTTACAGCCGAAGGTGTTCCAGGAGTTCCACCCCATCGGCGGGGTGGCGCCCACGATCGCCATGCCACCGGTGCCGGGCGTTCCGCCTGCGCCCGCCATGCCGCCCGCTCCGGTCTGGCCGGCGCCCGCGGAGCCGCCGGTCGCGCTCGTCCCGCCGGCGCCACGCCCGGCCTGGCCGCCGGTTCCCGAATGTCCGCCGCTGGCCGACCCGCCAGATCCGTGGCCGGCTTGACCGCCCGAGCCCGGCTGACCGCCCGAACCCAGCGTTCCGCCGCTGCCCTGACCACCCGTGCCGGGCGTTCCCCCGGTCGAGGTCGCGGTGCCGCCGGTTCCGCCGCTGGCGGTGGTTCCCCCAAGGCCGGTGGTCCCGCCCGTGCCGCTTCCGGTCCCGGGCGAGCTCGAAGAGCAGGCGCCGACGCAAAGGGCCAAGAATGCCGCACCTGTCTTGAAGCGATTTCGCATGAGGAATACCGCCCGATTCGGGTTCAAATTGTCACGAAAAGAACTTCGCATATCCGGTTACGCCACCTCGCGGGCCCTTCTGCCGCATTGCCGGCGGCCGGTCAGGAGGCAGGGAGGGGCACCGCCACCCGGCCGAGACCTTACCCGCAGAGCTCCGGCGTGCCGCCGCCGCCGTCACCGCAATCTACTTCGATTCCAGCTCCGCGACGCGATCTTCGAGCGCGCTGACGCGTGATTCGAGAGGCGCGTCGCGTTCTTCGACGGCGCGCCGCTGGCGGCCCGTGAGCGCCTGTTCCACGGCCAGGTCCAGCAACGTGACGTCCACCAAGTCGAGCCGCCGCATCAACCCGTCGAGCCGCGCATTGGTTCCACGCATCTCCGCGCGCAGGTCCGTCAAGATCTCCAGCGTGATGTCCGGGCCGTTCATTGATTTTCTCCCCGTCGAGTCCGCCGGAGGCGATATGCCAGGAACGGGCCAGCCGAAGGCCCGCCAGGCCGCGGGCGGTCCGCTCCGGCCCGGCCGACCGCCGGCCGGGCCGCCGGCCGGCCTCGGGACGGGCGTCCGGCCTCCGGTCTACTTGGCCTTCTCGAACATCTGTTCGACCGGAACCACCTGGATGGAGTCCTTGGTCAGTGGGACCGGGAACTTCTCGATGACCTTGTCCTCGGCCAGGATGTCGGCCGGGGTGCCGGCGGTGTCGTAGGTGATCGGCGTCGGCGCGTCGCTGGCCAGCTTGTCGGCCAGCTGCTGGGCGTGGTCGGCGACGATCGCGATGCAGAGGCCGGTCAAGGTCAGGTGCTTGCGCACGGCGCGATCGACGTCGGCCTTGGTCATCCGGGGGAGGCGCGCCTGCAGCTCTTTGACCAGGTCCTTGCCCGTGATGACGGCGTCGATGGCGTAGCCGAGCCGGCGCGACACGTCTTGCGTCCAGAGGTTCGAGTAGTTGGCCAGGAAGGTCTTGGTGGCCTCGAAGCCGGCCTCCGGGATGCCGTCGCGCAGCAGCTTGTCGGTCTCGAACAGCGACGCCCGCAACGCGAACAGGCTGTTTTGTGGAGGCACCGGCCGCAGCCAGATCTCGAAGTGCTGCTGGCGCCGGGTGATGTTCGGCAGCGGGAACGTCGACCAGCCGTCCTGGATGAAGTTTTCGATGTAGGCGTAATCCCCGTAATTGAGACCGCGCGCCGAGCGAAGCTGGTTCATCAGCACGCCGTTGAAGGTGCGGTGCTCGCCCAGATACGACCGCGCCACCGTCAGCGGGTAGAAATCCGGGTCCTTGCGGGTGACGTTGATGACGTGCCCGATGGAGATGGCGTTGGCGCGCGCGTCCTTCTGCACGACCAGGAGCTGGTTCTCGCGATAGACGGGCGGCGGCGGCAGCTTCGGCAAGGGCGGCGCCTTGGCCCGCAGCGCGGTGAACCGCTTGGCGAACGCCTCGGCGAAGCCGGCCGGATACCCGCCGGCCACGCCGACGATCAGCCGGTTGCGCGCGAAGTGGGCCGCGTAAAAGCTCTTCACGTCGTCGAGCGTGATGGCGCCGATCCCCTGCGCGGTCCCCTGCGTGGGCGTCCCGTAGGGATGACCCTTGTACAAGATCGTGGCCAGGGCCTGCTTGCCCAGGTCCTCGTCGGCGTTCCCGCGCAGCGTCTTCGTGACGTAGTCGAGCTGGTCCTCTTTGTTGCGCGCGAAGTCGTCTTCGGCGAAGCGCGGCGACAGCACCTGATCCGCCAGCAGGTCGGCGAACCTGGCCAGGTTGTCGCGGTGGACGGTCCCCTCGAAGACGATGGTCTCCTTGTCGCCGTAGGTGCGGATCTCGGCCGCCAGCGGGTAGAGCGCGTCCAGCAGCTCGGCGTAGCTGCGCCCCTTGCTGCCGCCATGGCCGATCATCTCGGCGGTCAGCGCGGCCAGCCCTTCCTTGCCCGGTGGATCGTCGACCGAGCCGATCTGGAACACCAGCCGGACGGCACAGAGCGGGCTGGTGGGCGACGGGATGAACACGGTCCGGATCCCCGCCACCCGGGACGGCGTCTTGGGCGCGGCGGCGGCCGGCGCGGCGGCCGCGCGCGCGGCGAACAGGACCAGGGAAAGCAGCATCGTGAACCTCATTTGGCCGCCTTCAGCGTGACGACCGTGCGGTTGACGGGCTTGAAGTAGGTGGCCGCCACGCGCTGCACGTCGGCGCTGGTGACCTTGTCGTAAAGCGCGAAGTACTCGTTGATCGACTGCAGGTCGCCGGTCAGCGCCACGAACGCCGACGCCGTGTAGGCGGTCTTGTCAGCCGTCGAGAGCTGCCCCGCGAAGGCGTACTTCACGTGCGACAGGACCTCGGCCAGGGTCCGCTCGTCGACGCCCTCCTTGACGATGTGCGCGATCGCGTCGTTGATGGCCTGCTCGACATAAGCGATGTCGTCCGGCTTCTTGATGCGCGCGAACACGGTGAACAGGTTCGGATCGACGTGCGCGTCGTTCGAGCCGGACAGCGACTCGACCTTCTGCTCTTTGATGACCAGCCGCTTGTAAAGCGGCGCCCGCTCCGAGAACAGCAGCTCGGCCAGCACGTCCAGCGTGGGCAGATCGACGTTCACCGTCGAGAACGCCGGCGTGTGGTAGCCCTCGACCAGCATCGGCAGCGTCGGGCCCGGCCAAATCAATTCGGCCTGCTGCTGCCGCTTTTGCGGCGGCTCGGTCGGAATGGCCGGATGCGGGCCGCCCGGGTGCCAGCCGCCGTAGTTCTCTTCGACCAGCTTGAACACCTGGTCGGGGTCCGCGTCGCCCACCACCAGCAGCACCACGTTCTCGGGCCGGTAGTAGCGCGAGAAGAACTGCCGCGAGTAGGCGATCTCGTTCGGCATGTTCTCGATGTCCTTCAAGAAGCCCATGGTGGTGTGCTTGTACGTGTGCACGGTGAAGGCGCGGTCGTACAGCGTCTCGATCATCTTCTCGATCGGGTTGGAGGCGTTCTTGTTGTATTCGCCCAGCACCGCCCGCGCTTCCTTCTGAAAGTCCGGATTCGCGTATTGAAGGTGCTGAAAGCGATCGCTCTCCAGGTCGACGATCTTGGGCAGCGCGTCCTTGCCCGCCAGGATGTGGTACACGGTCAGATCGTCGGACGTGAACGCGTTCGAGTCGGCGCCCATCTGCTTGATCGCCGCGTTGTAGGCGTCCGCCGAGTACTTCTGGGTGCCGTGGAACATCATGTGCTCGAAGAAGTGGGCGAAGCCGGACTTGCCCGGCTCGACCTCGTTGCGGCTGCCGGTCCGCACGATCGAGTAGTAGGCCACCAGCCCGGGTGAGTCGTAGGCGACGACGTAGACGCGCAGCCCGTTGGCCAGCGTCTTTTCCTTCACCGGGAAGGGAAACGCTTCGCTCACGCTGCCGCCGCCCGCGCCGGAGGAGGGGGGCAGCGGTGGGATGCCGCCCAGGGCCGCTTTCCCGGGACGGGTGAGCCCCGCCAGCAGCGGCAGGGCCAGTGCGCCGGCGACCAGCGCGGGTTTGAACAGGCGCATGCGACCTCCATTCGGAACGACGCTAGGATAGCGACGCCCGATGAAAACAGAATTGCCACGGCGTCACAACCGATTCTCGGTCGTCGGGCGCCTGCTTCTCGACGGCCAGCTCGTCGACGGGGCCGTGATCGTCGACGGGGAGCGCATCGTGGAAGTGCGAGCCGGCGAGCTGGGGGCGATTCCCGAGCCGCGGCTCGAGGCGGCCATCGTTTCGCCGGGGCTGGTCGACCTGCAGTGCAACGGCGGGTTCGGGCTGGAGGTGGGCGGCGATCCGGCGGCGTTGCGCGCGCTGGCCGCGCGTCTGCCCGCCACCGGCGTCACCACGTTTTTGCCGGCCCTGGTCAGCGCGGGACCGGCGGCGTACCGGGCGGCGGCCTCGGCCTGGTCGGCCGCCGGCGGCGCGCCCGGGGCGGCCATGTTGGGCCTGCACCTCGAGGGGCCGCTGCTGTCGCCGGCGCGGGCCGGGGCCCACGACCGGCGCGCCATCGCCGACGCCGACGCCACGCTGGACGCGGTGCTGGACCCGCTGCTGGCGCTGGGCGCGGTGCGCGTGGTGACGCTGGCCCCCGAGCGGCCCGGCGCGCTGGAGCGGATCGCCCGCCTCGGCGCGGCCGGCGTGACGGTCAGCCTGGGCCACACCGACGCCAGCTTCGCCGAGACGGAGGCCGGCATCGCCGCCGGCGCCCGGCTGGCGACGCATCTTTACAGCGCGATGTCGCCGTTCGCGCACCGGGCGCCCGGGGCGGTGGGCGCGCTGCTGACCGACCCGCGCGTCACCGTCACGTTGATCGCCGACGGCGTGCACGCGCACGCCGCCGCGCTGAAGCTGGCCCTGCGCGCGAAAGGGCCGGACGGGATCGCGCTCGTGACCGACGCGGTCGCGGCGGCGGGCGCGCCGCCCGGCCGGTACCGGCTGGGCGACCAAGAGATCGTCTCCGACGGGATCAGCGCGCGGCTTGCCGACGGAACGCTGGCGGGGTCGACGCTGACCATGGACGCGGCCGTGCGCGCGATGGTGGCGCTGGCCGGCGCCAGCCCGGCCCAGGCGCTGGCGATGGGCAGCACCGTGCCGGCGGACGCCATCGGCCTGCGCGATCGGGGCCGCATCGCGCCGGGGCAGCGGGCCGACCTGGTGCTCTGGTCGGCGGAGCTGGCGGTCGAGAACGCGGTGGTGGGCGGCGCCGTCTTCGGTCAGTGAATGCGGCTGGCGTGCGGCAGCGCGGCCAGGATCTCGGCCTCGCGGGCGCCGAAGAAGGCCAGACGCTCGTCGAAGCCGGCCTCCGGCACCAGCGGTCGCGCCAGCTCGAGGAAGGTCTCGGCGTGGCGTTCCTCGGCGTCGCCGAGCGCGCCGTAGAACCGCGCCAGCTCGTCGTCGCCCCGTTCGCCGAAGCCGCGCGCCAGCAGCATCAGCCGCTCGTGCGAGCGCGCTTCGATGAAGGCCGCCACCAGCAGCGCGTCCAGCAGGCGCTCGGGCTCGCGGCCCCGCACTTCGGCCAGGAGCGCCCGCGCGTAGCGGTTCGGCGTGTCGGCGCGCGGCGTCCACCCGTGGCGCGCCAGCAGGGCGGCGACCTGGACGACGTGGCTGGTCTCTTCGTGGGCCAGCCGCGACAATTGCGCGACCGACGTCCCCCGGTGCGGGTAGCGCCACACCAGCGCCAGCGAGTTCTCGGCGGCCTTCCGTTCGCAATGCAGGTGGTCCGACAGCAGCGCCTGCAGATCGGCGGCGCTGGCGGCGAACCAGCGCGGGTGGGTCGAGGACCGGAGAATCACGGCCGGCCATCATAGCGGGTGTCCTGAGCGCGCGCCGTGGCAAGATGGGGCCGTGGCGGCCCCGTCCCCTGACAAGAGCCTGGCCGAGCGGGTCGCGGGCGACCTGGGCGGCGCGTTCGCGGTGGGCCTGGCCTACCTGGGCGACAAGCTGGGGCTGTTCGTCGCGCTGGGCGCGGGCGGCGCGGTGACCAGCGACGAGCTGGCCCAGCGCACCGGCCTGCACGAGCGTTACGTCCGCGAGTGGCTGAAGGCCATGGTGGCGTCCCGCTACGTCGAGCACCAGCCCGAGCACGACACGTACGTCATGACGGCCGAGCAGCGCGCGGTGCTGGCGGACGAGGGGGGCCGCGCCTTCATGGCCGGCGCGTTTCAGTTCGCGCTGGAGTCGCTGCTGCTGACCCCCCGCCTGGCCAGCGCGTTCCAGCACGGCGGCGGCATCTCGTTCGGAGAGCTGCCGGCCGCCATCCCGGCGGCCATCGACCGCATGCACCGCCCCTGGTTTCAGCACCTGCTGATCCAGGAGTGGCTCCCCGGGGTGGCGGGGCTGGTCGACCGT
This sequence comes from Myxococcota bacterium, assembly GCA_025934105.1. Taxonomy (GTDB): domain Bacteria; phylum Myxococcota_A; class Polyangia; order Fen-1088; family Fen-1088; genus JADGRB01. The sequence continues at coordinate 21,364 of JAICYS010000065.1, forward strand.
CTGGCGGCGGGCCTGCGCGTGCTGGACGTGGGCTGCGGGCTGGGGCGCTCGACCGTCGCGCTGGCGCGGGCCTTTCCCAACAGCAGCTTCGTCGGCTTGGATCCGCACGCGCCCAGCATTCACGAGGCGCGCGCGCTGGCGGCCGCGGCGGAGGCCGCGAACGCGACCTTCGTGCCCGCGTCGGTCGAGGCGCTGGACGTCGAGGTGGATCGGTTCGAGCTGATCGTGGCGATCGACTGCGTGCACGACATGGTCGACCCGGTGGTCGCCCTGCGCGCGATGCACGGGCTCCTGGTGGGAGGCGGCCAGGTCTTCTGGTCCGAGCCGACCGGCTCGCACGAGCCGGCGGAGAACCGGAACGCGCAGGGGCGCCTGCGCGCGAACCTCAGCCCGTTTCACTGCCTGACCGTGTCGATGGCGGCCGGCGGCGCGGCGCTGGGCACGATCATCGGCGAGGCCGGCGCGCGCGAGCTGGCCGAGCAGGCCGGCTTCGCGCGGTTCGAGAAGCTGTCGATCGCGCACCCGGCGCAGCAGTTCTTCTTGCTGAGCGACGGCTGACCAGGGCGATCGCCGGCGCGGCGCGCGGGCCGCGATGCCGGTCGGTCGGGCGGGCTGCACGTGAACGGCATTGTGCTAACCTTGTCGGATGTCGATCATCGAGAGCCTCGTCAAGGTGGTCGACCCGGCCGAGGCGCGCCGGCGCGAGGAACAACGGCGCAGCGAGCGCGAGCAGGCCGAGCGGGCCGACAGCGGCGCTCCGCCGGAGGCTTACGAATGCCGGGTGTGCGGCCACCGCGATCAGCAGGGCGCCTACTGCCCGACCTGCCTGGCCGACACGATGCGGAAGCTGCGCTGAAACGCCACGGAGCCGCCACCCCTTTCGGGATGGCGGCCCCGTCCCCTTCACCGTTTCGAGCTCTCGCCTTCCGCCCCTCGCCCCGTCCCCGTCGAGCCCTGCGTCCCCCTCGTTTCCTGTGCCGGGACATTGCGAGGCTCGTGCCAGGCGCAAGCGCCCCGAAACCGGCCGCTTCCGCGGCGGGCACGACCGACCGGTAACGCTCGATGCGCCGGCGGTGACCTGCGCGTCCTCTTCAGCCGTTCTGGCGGCCGGCGCGCGGATCGGCGGGCGCAACGGCTCCCCGCCGACGGTGGTCGACCCGGGGACGGTCGCGACCCCTGTGTTATTTTGGCGCGCATGACTGAGCTGCGCGTCATCGGAGCGGGCCTCGGGCGGACGGGAACGCATTCGCTGAAGCTGGCGCTCGAGCGGCTGCTCGGCGCGCCGTGCTACCACATGGTCGAGCTCTTCCGGCGCCCCGAGCACATTCCGCTCTGGGCCGCGGCGGCCAAGGGCGAGACGGTCGATTTTCGCAAGCTGCTCGACGGGTACGCGGCGGCCGTCGACTGGCCGGCGGCGGCGTTCTGGCCCGAGCTGGCGTCGGCGTTTCCGAACGCGCTCATCGTGCTGTCGGCGCGCGACGCCGACGGGTGGTGGAAGAGCGCGTCGCGCACCATCTTCGAGACCATGCGCCGCGAGCCCCGACCGCACGAGCCGCCCGGCTGGCGGGCGATGATCACGGCGACGCTGAACCGCTTCACGCCGGATTTTCTCGACGAGACCGCCGCCAAGGCCGCCTTCCAGCGCCACAACGCGGAGGTGCGCCGGCGCGCGCCCGCCCACCGCCTGGTGGAATGGACCGGTCACGACGGCTGGGGCCCCCTGTGCGCCGCCCTGGGCCTGCCGGTCCCCAGCGAGCCTTTCCCGGTGACGAACACCGAGCAAGAGTTCCGCGCCCGCGCGCACTTCGACGCTTAGGTTCGCGACGCGGCCGGCTTCGGCCGCTGCCAGCTCATTCGACCGGCAGGGCGCGCACACGTCCGTCGCGGCCGGTCGCGCGAAGAGCGCCCAAGCGAGCCGCGCGGCCGGGGATGAACCGGCCGGTCGCTACGCGGCCGCGCGCCCGCCGCCGCGGCCCGGCTGCACGGCGGCGATGAAGGTCAGGTTCGGATGGTTCTGGATGGCGTCGCGCAGCGCCCAGTCGGTGTCGAACAGGATCAGCGGGCGGTCCTCGACGTCGACCACGCAGGTGGTCCGCCCCGGGCGTTCGAAGCGGTTGGGCTCGAACGGCTCGCCGGTCACCCAGCGCGCGTGCTTGTACGGCAGAGGCTGCAGGTGCACGGCCACGCCGTATTCGCTCTGCAGCCGATGCTGGATGACCTCGAACTGCAGGACGCCGACGGCGCCCAGGATGGGATCGCCCGACAGGCGCAGGCGATCGAAGAAGAGCTGGACG
>JAICYS010000259.1 GCA_025934105.1 Myxococcota bacterium
CGCGCGCCGCTGGCCCGGCCGGCGCGACGGCCGCTGCCGCCACCGCCGCCGCGGGCCGCCGTGTCGGCGCCGATGCCCGAGTCGCCCTTCGACATTCCGCCCACGCCCCCGCCGGGGGAACCCGGCGCCGAGGAGTTCGCGCTGACCCCGGCGCCGTTTCCGCCCACGCCCCCACCGACCGACGCGGCGCCGCTGCCGCCGCCCGCCGACGCGCCGGCCGCCGGCCTGGGCGGTCCCCCGCCGGGGCTGCCGCGCCCGAGCGGATCGTTCGGCGCCGCGCAGCCGCCGGCGCACATGCCGGCCCCCGCGCCGGCGCTGTACGATCCGTCGTCGGGTTTCCCGGCCTTTCCCGCGCAGCCGCAAAGCTTCGACTTCGGCGCGCCGCCGGTCGAGATGCCGCGCCGCTCGCGGATCCCGGCGGTGGTGGTTCTGATCGTGCTGCTCGGAGCTGCCGCGGGCGGCGCCAAGCTGGCCGAGATCGTCACGCGGGCCGACGTCGCGGCGCTGGATGCGCCGACGACGCCGGCCGCATCGGCGCCTGGCGCCACTTCCCCCGAGCACAAATGAACATAAAGCCCGAGACGCGCATCCTGGACGGAGGCGCTCCCGTCATCCGTCAGTCCGGCGGCGGCCGATTGCTGGTGGTCAAGGGCCCCGACCGGGGCGAGATGTTCGAGGTCAGCGGCGCGCCGATCACCCTGGGCTCCGGCCAGGGGTGCGACGTGTTGCTGACGGACCCGACCATCTCGCGCCGGCACCTGGAGGCGGCGCCCGGCCCCGAGGGGGTGGTGCTGCGCGACCTCGGCTCGACCAACGGCTCGTTCGTGCAAGGGGCGCGCTTTCAAGAGCTGACGCTGGGGTTCGGCACCGAGGTCACCATCGGCAAGACGGTGCTGAAGTACGTGCCCAACGAGGAGTCGGTCGACCTCGGCCCCTCCGAGTCCGAAAGTTACGGGGCGCTGGTGGGCCGCGATCCCAAGCTGCGGCGCCTGTTCCGGCTGCTGGACGACGTGGCGGCCACCGACGCGACGGTGCTGATCGAAGGCGAGACCGGCACCGGCAAAGAGCTGATCGCCGAGGAGATTCACCGCCACAGCCCCCGCAAGAACGGGCCCTTCGTGGTGTTCGACTGCGGCGCCGTGCCCGACGAGCTGATCGAATCGGCGCTGTTCGGGCACGTCCGGGGCGCCTTCACCGGCGCGGTGGCGGACCGGCGCGGGGCGTTCGAGGAGGCCGACGGCGGCACGCTGTTCCTGGACGAGGTCGGCGAGCTGTCGCTGGCGGTCCAGCCGGCGTTGCTGCGGGCGCTGGACAAGCAGAGCGTGCGGCCCGTCGGCGGCACCAGCTACACGCGCGCGTCGGTGCGCGTGGTGGCCGCCACCAACCGCAACCTGCGCGCCGAGATCGCCGCCCGGCAGTTCCGCGAAGACCTCTATTACCGCGTGGCGGTGGTGCGAATGCAGGTGCCCGCGTTGCGCGAGCGCCCCGACGACATCCCGCTGCTGGTCGAGCACTTCGTGCGGCAGTTCCGCAACGGCCAGGCGCTGGAGGTGACGCCCGACGACATGGCCCGCTTGCAGCGCCACAGCTGGCTGGGCAACGTCCGCGAGCTGCGCAACGTGATCGAGCGGGCCTGCGCGCTGTCGCACGGCGCGCGGCTGGAGATCGACGAGGCGCTGGAAGAACGCCCGGCCGGGCGGCGCAGCGGCGCCAGCGACATCGACCTGCCGTTCAAGTCGGCCAAGGCGCGCGTGGTGGACGATTTCGAGCGCAGCTACATCGAGGCGCTGCTCAAGCGCCACCAGGGCAACCTGTCGGCCGCCGCCCGCGCCGCCGAGATCGATCGCAAGCACTTGCGCGAGCTGTTGCGCAAGCACGGCCTGCGCGAAGCTTCGGAGTGACGGTGGGCTTGCTGGACGACCTTCGCGCGCGCGTTCGAGAGCTGGGGAAGGAGGTCGTGGAAAACGTCGCGAGCAGCGTGGCCGACTCGACGGACTCGGCCGTCTACCTGCGCCAGCTGTTTCGGGGCAACCGCGCCCCGCACGTCCACCGCCCCGAGCAGGCCGCCAAGTCCGGGCAGCCGCCGGTGCTGCTGATCCACGGCTATCTGGCCACGCGCGGGTCGCTGCACCTGTTCGAGCAGCATCTGGCCGAGCGCGGCCACATCGTCATCAGCTACCCGCTGGGGTTCCCGGTCAACATGCGCGACATCCGCGATTCGGCCGGGTTGATCGCCCGCAAGGTGGAGTCGGTGGTCGCCCAGACCGGCGTCACCCGCCTGGACGTGGTGGCGCATTCCATGGGCGGGCTGGTCGGCCTCTACTATCTGAAGCGGCTGGGCGGCCGGCATCGGGTGCGCCGCTTGATCATGATGGGGACTCCGACGCAGGGGACCTGGTCGGCGCTGCTGGGGCTGGTGACCGCGCCGTTCGGGCGGGCCAGCCTGCAGCTCTTGCCGGGCAGCCCGTTCCTGCGCGAGCTGGAGGAGATCCCGCTGCCCAAGGGCGTCGAGGTCATCTCGATCGGCGCCATCCGTGACTGGCTCGCCCCCTTGTCCACCACGGTGCTGGACGGCGTGCGCCACATCGCCGTCGCCACCGGGCATTCCGGCTTGCTGGTCGACGCAGAAGTGGCGCGCGTCGTCGCCAATCTCCTGGACGCGGGCGATTCGTCGGGTGCCGTTGACGAGACGCGCGCTACACAATAAAATTGTCAAGTTTTGAGCACGTTTAGGCCGCTGTCCGAGGGCAACGAAGAGGGGCATGGCGAACAGCCGCTCTGGGCGCTGCGCTTCATCTCCGGCAAGTACCAGGGCGGCGAGTTCCCGCTCCGGCCGCATCGCGAGATCATCATCGGGCGCTCCTCGGATCTCGACATGGTGCTCGTCGAAGACATGGTGTCGCGCAAGCACGCCAAGATCACCACCGACGATCACGTGGTGACGATCCAGGACCTCGGCTCGACCAACGGCACCTTCGTGAACGGCGAGAAGGTGCGCAAGGCTGAGCTGAAGGACGGCGACCGCATCCTGATCGGCACGTCGATCATCAAGATGGTGTTCGTGGACGGCGACGCGACCAACCACGCGCTCAGCGAGACGGAGGCGCGGTCGAAGATGGCGGTGGCCGCCAACAAGCGCGCGACGCCCAAGTCGATGGCGGGCAGCATCGAGGAGATCCCGCTGCCCGATCTGCTGCAGCTGCTGTCGACCAGCCGCAAGGCGGGCGTGCTGGTGGTCCGGACCGACACCACCACCGGCCGGCTCTTCCTGCGCAAGGGACAGATTTACTTCGCCACGCTCGACCCCGGAAACGCGGGACCCCGCAAGGCGATCTTCCGGATGCTGAGCTGGACCCAGGGCTCGTTCGAGCTGGAGCCGCCGGACGAGACCCCACAGCCGGGCGAGATGGACGAGTCGACCGAGGCGCTGTTGATGGAAGGGATGCGCCAGCTCGACGAGTATCGCGTCCAGGTGGAAAAGCTGCCGGCGCTGACGGCGACGGTCACCGTTCCGAAGCCGCTCACGCCCAAGCTGCGCGAGCTGTCGCCCGACGAGCTGGACGTCTTCCAGGCGGTCCTGGAAGGGGACACCACGCTCGGCGCCCTCTTCGATCGCTCTCCGCTGTCCGACCTGATGCTGGCCGAGAAGCTGCGCACGCTGATCGACAAGGGCTACGTCGTCGCGGCCTGAGGGCGCGCGGGCCCCGCTCCGGAACTACAGGGCCAGCGTGGCGCCTTCGACGGCGGCGACCAGCTCGATCGAACCGCCGCCGCGCTGGTCCAGCAGCCGCCGCCCGCGCGCGCAGAGCGCGTCCACGTCGGCGTCGCTGTAGTCCTGATCGTAGTGAAACAGCACCAGGCGCTTGACGGCGCCGGCGACGGCGGCGGCCACCGCGTCCTCGACCGACGAGAACCCGCGGTTGGCGTAGCGCCGCCCGTCCTCCGGCGTGTAGGTGCTGTCGTGAATCAGGACCTCGGCGCCGCGATAGAGCTCGATGGACGCGGCCGGGGGGCCGCCGGGGCCATAGCCGGCGTCGCTGGCGTAGGCGACCGCCCGCCCGCGGTCCTCGATCCGGAAGGCCAGCGCGCCGGCGCGCCCGTGCGGGTTGGTGCGCGCCCGCACCGTGCACCCGGCCACCTGGAACGGCTCGCCCTCGCGAATGGCGGCGATCTCGATGCTGGCGCCCATGTTTTTCAACGTCTGCACCGGGAAGTACTGCGGCGCCATCTGCCCCTCCAGGATCCCCTCCAGCATCGCCGAGCTCTGGGCGCCGCCGAAGATCTGGAACCGGTTGCCCGGCTGATAGAGCGGCACGAAGAACGGGAACCCCTGGATGTGGTCCCAGTGCGCGTGCGACAGGAGGATGCTGGCCTCGCCCCGCCCCTCCCCGAACGGCCCGTCGATGAGCGACATCCCCAGGTTGCGGGCGCCGGTCCCGCAGTCGAGCACGATGAGGCCCCCGCCCGACGGCCGCAGCGACACGCAGGAGGTGTTGCCGCCATAGCGCACCGTCGCCGGGCCTGGAGCCGGGATCGAACCGCGCACGCCCCAAAACGCGAGCTGCATCAGCCGCGACCGAGCTCCACGTCGAGCCCCTCGAAGGCGGCGGTCACGTCGGGGCCGCCCGATCCGGCCAGCCGGCGCGTCTGCTCCAGGATGCCGTCGATCTCGGCGTCGCTGCGCTCGGGCGCGTGATGGAACAGGACCAGGCGCCGCGCGCCGGCCTCGCGGCAGACGTCGACGGCGTCGCTGGGGCGCGAGTGGCCGTAGTGCGGAATGCGGCGGTAGTCGTCGGCGGTGAACATGGTGTCGTAGATGACCAGGTCGGCGCCCTCGCAGAGGCGGACCACGCCTTCCCGCATTCGCTGCAGCTTTTCGCGGTCGCGCTGGGGCAGCGCGGCCCCGGGCGACGGCGGCCGCGCGACGAACTCGTCCTCGAACAGGATGTCGCTGAACGGCGCGGTGTCGGAGACGTACACCACCGACGCTCCGTCGCAGGTCAGCCGGTACGCCGTCGCGATGTAGGGATGATTGAGGCGCGCGCAGGCGACCTTCACGTCGGCGATGTCGAACTTGGCCGAATCCGGCAGCTCGCGAAACGCGATCTGGGCCTGCGCCTCGGCAAACGGCACGGGGAAGTACGGGTCGTCCGTCTGGGAGGCGAACACCGCCTGCAGGTGCAGGTCGTCCCGCTTGCGCGCGTACACGGACACCTTGTTCCCCTTGCCGTAGAGGGGTGAAAAGTAGGGCAGGCCCTGGATGTGGTCCCAGTGCGTGTGGCTGATCAGCAGGTGCACCTCGGACGGCGCGTTCTCGCCTTCGCCGCCGATCTCCTTGCCCAGCTTGCGGATCCCGGTGCCGGCGTCGACCACCACCCGCGTCCCGCTGGCCGCGCGCACCTCGACGCAGGACGTATTGCCGCCGTAGCGCTCCGTCTTCGACCCGGGCACCGGCAACGAGCCGCGCACGCCCCAGAAGCGCACCCTCATGGCGTCGTGTGCCGAGGATAACATCGTTTCCGCCCGGCCCGCGACCGGGGAACCTGCATCCAGAACGGAAAGTGCCGGGCCAACCCACGCGCCTAGGGGGAGGGGCGCGAGCTGACCCGGCGGTGAATCAGGAAAACCGCACGCGGAACCCGACCAGGTCGTCCAGCGGCTCGAGAGCCGCTCCCAACCGCCCGGCCAGGTCGGACGCCAGCGCCAGCCGCCACGAATCTGGCGGGGGGCGAAGGCCGCTGCTCTCGACAGCCAGCGCCAGCATGGTGCGGCTGGCCTCGACCCGGATGTCGATCTGCAGCCGGCGCTCGTCGGCGCGCGTGCGTCGTTCGGTTCGAACCAACTCGATGAGGAGGGCGGCCAGCAACGCCTCCAGCGCCGTTCCGCGGTTCGGCACGCCCACCCGGCGGTCCTTGTGGACCGAGACCGCCGTCCGGCCCATGGCCGGGGCCGCCAGGCGCAGTGCCCGCTCGATGACGTCGTCCAGGTCGGCCACCAGCGGTCCGCCGTCCCGCAGGGCGGCATCCACGAACCCGACCAGCGCGTTCAACCGCTGGACGTTCCACTCGGACTCGGCGAGCGCTTCCGCCACGCCACGGCCCGCGTCATAGGGCAGGGCGACCCGGATCTCGGTCGCGGCAGCCAGCAGCACGGTGAGATGGTTTCGAAACTCGTGAAGGATCCCGTTCCACGCGGGGACGAGTCGGTGGAGCTGTCCATCGCGGTCCCCCCGCATTTCATGCCGGGCAACCGCCGTAGGGCCTTCGCTGGTCATCATTCGGAACGCGTCCGAAGCCCCCCGGGTACAAGAACCATGCCGAAAGCCGTCCCCGCCCCGACCTGGTGCCCGCCCGACGTTCGCGGTAAAAGGCGGCCCGTGAAATCCGCCCTGTTGCTGGTCGCCGTGCTCGCGCTGGGCGGATTCGGTTGCGGCAAGAAGATCGGCGACGACTGCGAGACGGCGACCGACTGCGATCCGAACGGGACGCGCATCTGCGATCTCGCGCAGCCCGGGGGCTACTGCACGGTGCTCGGGTGCGACGAGACCACCTGCCCCAGCGAGGCGACCTGCATCAGGTACTTCCCCGCCGCATTCCTGACCAAGCCCTGCAATCCCTACTGCGAGGATCGGCACGCGCTGGCGACGCCGGACGCCGGGAGCGCTCCCATCGACGCCGGGGTGGTCACGCCGCCGATCTGCCCGGCGAAGTTCCCGGCGGACGCCGGCACGGTCTCCGACGTTTGCCCGAACGGACCGACGGACGACTGCACCGCCGACGAGGTCTGCCTGGATTCCGGCCTTTGCGCGCCGCGTGCCACCGAAGTCCGCTACTGCGCCCGCGTCTGTTCCAGCAATGACGATTGCCGCAGCGGTTATGTCTGCCGGCCCACGGGAACAGGCGGCGGGTTCGCGCTGTCCCAGACCTCGTGCGTGCAGACCGCTTTCTGCGCGCCGATGTGACAACCGCCGCCGCGTCCGGGCCGAAAACCCGGCGTGCGCGTCGCTCGCTGCCTGATCGGGGTCTGGCCGGTCGTCTGTCTGGTCGCTGCCTCGCCGGCTGACGCCGGCAAGGGGATCGACGGCGTCGTCAACTTGAACACCGCGCCCGCCGGCATGCTGGCGCTGTTGCCCGGCGTCGGCCCATCCAAGGCGGCGGCGATCGTCGCCTATCGCGCCCGGCGGCCGTTCCGCACGGTGGACGAGCTGGTGCGCATCAAGGGCATCGGCCGAAAGATGGTGCGGCGGCTGCGGCCGCATCTGGCCGTCTCGGGTCCTACCACCGCCAGCCTCGCCGGGGCGGCATCGACGACGACGCCCGCACCGCCGCCCGCCCCACCGCACGCCCGGCCGCCGCCGGTGCGGTGCCCGGCGGCCGCGTC
>JAICYS010000448.1 GCA_025934105.1 Myxococcota bacterium
GCGGCGGCCAGGGCGGCCGCGCCCAGCATCAGCGGCGCCACGAACACGCCCGCGTGCAGGTTCGCCCAGACGGCCACCCCCACGAGGACCAGGCCGGCCGTCCGCCAGGCCCGCGGCCCGCTCTGGCGGCGAAGCGGCGCGATCGCCAGCAGGATCATCGCCTCGCCGGCGAACGAGAAGACCAGCGGCCGTTCGACCAGCCGATCGCCGGCGACGAACGCCGCCGCCGCCAGGGCCGAGGTGGCCAGCGGCGGACCGGCCCCGCGCAAGGCCGCGCGAAACAGCAGCGCGAACGCCACCAGCAGGACGGCCGTCTTGCCGGCCACCACCGCGCCGAAACCGCCCCACCCGTAGACCGCCGCCCCGCCCACCTCGGCCAGCCAGGAGGTGTCGATCTCCGGGTAGTCGGGATAGGTGAACGAGTACAAGTTTCGCCGCGGCAGCGCGTGGCGCGCGCGAATCTCCTGGCCCGCCTTGAGGTGGAAGAACAGGTCCGACTCCGCCATGGGCCGCAACGACAACCCCGCCACGAACAGCAGCAGGGCCGCGCCCGCCACCCACCGACCGGCGCGGGGCGCGTCGCTCATCGCCGGCCCACCGCTTCAGTCGTCGATCAACGCGACCGCCGCCACCGGGGCGGGCGCCACCTGCTCGATGGCCCGCCGCAGGTCGCGGGCCTCGGTTTTCCCCTTGCGCGTCGAAAACACCACCGCGTCGGCGACGTCTTGAATCAGGTTGACGTCGCCGCTGCCCAGCACGGGCGGGGCGTCGATGATCACGTAGTCGAACGACTGGCGGAAGGTCTCGATCATCGCCGCGAACGAGACGCCGTCCAGCTTGGTCGGCCCCTCCGACAGCACCACCGCCGTGCCGCACATCGGGCAGAACCGCGCGTTCTCCGCCAGGACCCGGGAACAGCTCCCGCAGGCGCGGGGCTCGGCGGCCAGGATGAACAAAGGCGCCCCGGCGATCTGAACCACCACCCACGGGTCCTGGGGCCGCGCGCGGTGCGCGTCCAGCTGGCTGGCGAACCCCTTGGGCGGCAGAAAACCGAACATCTCGCCCAGCGCCGCCACCCGGAAGCTGGCCTCGATCAGCAGCACGCGGTGCTTGGAGAGCTCGGCGTAGGCCATGGCCAGGTTCGCCGCCAGCGTGGTCTTCCCTTCCTGTCGGCCCGCGCTGGTGCAGAGGATGGTCCGCGGGTTGCCCCGGTCGATCAGACGCTGGCGCAGGATCCGGAAGGCGGCCGCGGTCTCGGAGCCCCGTTCCTGCAGGAACGGCAGCCGCTGGTCGTAGGGCGCCCGCGGCTCGAAGCGCACGAACGAGATGGCCGCCTGATCGCCGCCGGATCGCAGCACCAGGGCTTCGCTGCTGGCCGCGTGCCCACCCGACATCTTCTCGTCACCCTGACTCACGGGCCGCCTCGGGCTCTGGATCGTCCGGCTCGGGGTTGCTCATGGGGGGCAGGGCCTTTTGCCGCGGCATGGGGATGAGGACGACGATGCTGTCATCCGCCATCACCCGCTGCACGTCCGGCGTCCCATAGAGGTGATCGTCGAAGGCGGCGCAGATCCCCATCACCACCAGCGCCAGCAGGATGGAGCCGCCGAAGCCGGCCGCGACGATCTTCCCGCGCCCGCCGGCGATGGGCCGCAGCGGCTTGAAGGGGCGGTCCGAGATGAAGAGCTGGCCGCTGTCCCCGGCGGAGGTGAGGCTGGCCGCCAGCTCGGCCTGGAATTGCTTGGATTCGAGCTGATTCTGGCGCTCGCGGGCCTCGGCCACGTCGCGGTTCAGGCGGGTCCATTCGGCGTCGGTGGCCACCATCGAATCGGTGGTCTTGGGGAGATCGTCCTTCGGCATGTCCCGGCCGCGCGCGGCGGCGATCTGCGATCGCACGGCGGCCAGCATGCGCCGCAGCGCCGCGACCCGCGCCGAGTCGCCGGTTGGCTCGGCCCCGGCGGCGACCGGCGCCGTGCTCCGGGCGGCCAGCAGCGCGCTTTGCGCCTGCCGGGCGGCCGCCTCGGCCACCGCC
>JAICYS010000266.1 GCA_025934105.1 Myxococcota bacterium
CGCTCCCGCGACCGCGCCGGCCCGCGCCCGCGCCAGCCAGGCGAGCCCGGCGGCCGCCACCAGGAAGGGCAGCCACAGGCACGCCGCGGCGAAGAAGGCCAAGGGCAAGCACAACCACTGAGCGAGATCCCACTTCACGTTGCCGTCCGTCTGACCGCCGGACGGCCATCCGTCCGGCTGACCGCGCCGGTCCTCCTCGTCCGGTCCTGACAGACCCCGAAATCAAGGCCGGTCCGGTTCTGGGCCCGGCTGCACCTCTCCGGCCGGCTTGTCGGCGGCTGTCCGCTTGGTTCAACCGAACGGTAGCGGCGCTAAAGGCGGGGATCGACGGCGCGGGCGATGGCGGCCGTGACTTCGTCGATCGATCCGGACGCCTCCAGCACGACGGCGTTCGGCGCCTGCGCCGCCAGCTCGCGGTAGCGCGCCGCCACGCGCGTCTGGATCTCGTCGGCGTCGTACCGCTCGTCGGGCCGGCCGGCGGCCCGGCGGCGCGCGGCGGCGACGGGCACCGGCACGTCGAGCAAGATCGTCAGGTCCGGCAGCCGCAGGTCGCGCGCCAGCCCGGCCACCCAGGTCCGGTCCGCCTCCTGCGCCTGATACGCCAGCGACGACAACAGATACCGGTCGGAGATGACGTCGAGGCCGCCGGCCAGCGCCGGCTCGATCTCGCGCGTCAGGTGATCGCGGCGGTCGGCGGCGAACAGCAGCGCCATGGCCAATTCGTCGACGCCGGCGCCGTCTGGCAAGCGGTGGCCTCCCAGCAGGATCTCGCGCAGCAGCCGGCCGATCGGGCCCTGGCTGGGCTCCCGCGTGGTGTGCACGCGACGCCCGCGGCGGGTGAGATGCGCCGCCAGCCGCTCCAGCTGGGTGGTGGTCCCGGACCCGTCGATCCCTTCGAGGACGATGAACATGCGGCCTTGAGTAAAACCCCCGTCCGATCTACACGGTGAGCGGAGTGGCGAGAAGGCAAATCATCGTGGTTGCCTGGGCGCTGCTGGCGCTGGGAGCGGGCGGGGTGGGGTGCCGGCGCTCGCGCGGGCGGTCGGCGGCCCCCAACACCTCCGCCTCCCCGGGCGACACGCGCGACGTCCGCTGCGTCGAACGGCCCGAGGGGTGCATCTGGTGCGAGGGGCGCGGCGCCACGCCCCCGCTCATCGAGCCGGACGCCATCCCGCCTTCGCTCTGCGATCCGAAGAACCCGGGCGACTGCGTCGACTTTTGCTCGCGGCTGGCGCCCGACTGCGCGGTCCCCTGGCACGGCGGGCCGTCGTGCCTGCTGCCCAACGAGCAGGAGTTCCGGCGCGAGATCTTCCGGCGCGACACCGCCGACCGCCCCGAGGCGACCGTCCAGGGGCGGATCGCCGACGAGGGGGGCCGGCGCATCGACGGCGCCAAGCTGCGGGTCTTCTTCCAGGGGACCGGGATCCTCGACGAGTCCTCGGGCAAGGACGGCAGCTACCGCCTGCGCTTGCCGGCCGGCCCCTGGACCTACTCGCTGCGGGTCAGCCACCCCGGCAACGCGATCGAGATCGCCGACCTGCGGATCGACCGGGGGGGGACCACCGTCCGCAATTTCCGGCTGTCGCCCGAATCGTCGATCCGCGGGCGGGTCACCAGCGTCGCGGGCGATCCCATCGCCGGGGCCGCCGTACACGCGGTGCGCAGCCCCGACGACCTGGTCGACGCCGGTGACGCCACCAGCGGCGAGGACGGCTCGTTCGTGATCGGCGGCCTCGACGCCAAGCGCTACTTTCTGCGGGCCTCCAAGTTCGGGTGGCTGCCCGAGATGCTGAAGTGGGGCGTGAACGCGCCGGCCACGCGCATCGCGTTCAAGCTGGTCCGCACCGGCGTCATCGAAGGGCGGGTGGTGGACGCCGAAGGCGAGGGGCAGGGCAACGCCACCGTGGTGGCGTTGCCGTCGGCCGGGCTGGGCAACGCCGAATCGCCCATCATCTGGGCCGCCGACAGCGAGGGGAAGTTCGCGCAGGATCGGTTCGAGCCCGGCACCTACTACCTGTGGGGACGGCGCGGCGAGATGCTGGTGTTCCCGCCCGAGAAGATCGAGGTGAGCGGCGACAATCTGGACGCGCAGATCGAGCTGCGACTCAGCCACCGGGGCGCGCGGGTGCGCGGCCGGATCGTGACCCGTGGGGGGGCGCCGCTCGACCCGGCGACGCGCGCCGTGCTGTTCGGGCTGTCGCCGCTGGCGCTGCCCCGCAAGGCCGTGGGCGACATCGATCGCGAAGGGGCGTTCACCGTCGGGGCGCTGCTGCCGGGGCGCTACGAGATCTCGGTGCGGGTCGGGCCGCGGGTGCTGCCGATCGTGAGCGGGCCGCGCGAGGTGGAGATCCCCATCGAGCCGGGCGCGACGGTGGACCTGCCGGACACCATCGTGGTGCGGCCGCAGGCCGAGGAGTGAACGGGCGCCAGTCGAGCGAGGACGCCGTCGGGTAATTTTGAGTGGACGGCCGCCGGCGCGTCGCCCGGCCGTCGAGCGGAGGGCAACTCGAACTGGATTGGGCCGGGAGAGCTTTCAATTGAACTGATTGCTCGCCTGTCCGTGGCGATCGGATTGCCCGCGCGCTGTCCGGCTCGCTGGCTCCGTTCAATAGGGGCTGCTAGTGCAGGACGCGCATGCGCGAGAGACAGTCGGTCAGGATGTGGTGGCTCTCGTTCTCGAAGGACGTGAACCGCACCGCCATCCCGGACACGGCCCGCGTGGTGCCGCCCTGGGTGTAGTTGATGAAGTAGTGGTTCTTCACCTCGCCGGTCGCGACCACCTCGCCCGAACTGTCGGGCGCCAGGAAGCAGACGCGGACAGAGGCGCCCAGCGGCAGCGGGTCGCGGACCTCCAGGAAGATCCCGCCGGCCGACACGTTCCGCGCCACGCAGTAGATGTCGCCAAAGAGCGGCGACTCCACCCGAACGGTGAACATCTTGTCGAACCGGAGGTGGGCGCGTTGTTCGGCGTGAGACGGCTCCGGGCGCGGGGCTTGGGCGCCTTCGGTGGCGGAATCGAAGATGATCGACATGGCCGCATCGTACATTGTCGGGACATGAAGTCAAAAAACTTACATGTAGGATAAGCACGCCCATGGCGGCAGGCTCCTGAAATGACGGCTGTTTGTCGCCTGGCGACCGCCGGCGGTCTGGGCGGCGATCGTCTTCGCGCTCTCCTCGCTGCCAGGCGCGCATGGGCTGCTGCTGTCCGGCCGGCCGGACAAGCTGGTCCACGGGGCCGGCGGCGGGAGCCTGGGCGCCGTCTCGCGCCATCGCGCTGACGTGGACCTGGCCGCGGCGGCCGCCGTCGCCACGCTCCTGGCGGTCCCGTACGGGATCAGCGGCGAGCTCCACCAGACCGTCACGCCCAGGCGCACCCCCGACTGGAGGGACGGGCTGGCCGACGTGCCGGCTCATCGATCGCCAGGTTCATCGCCGCGCTCGGTATTCGCGGCGGTCAGCGCCGCCCGGGAACGCCCGCGCGAGACGGAACGCGGGTGATGGCTGAAATTCGCGCGCTGCTCTATGATGATCGCGGGCGACCCTCAATGCTCTCCGACGAGAGGACCACGCACCGCCACGAGCTGCCGCTTCCCAGCGAGGCAGAGGGCCTGATCGTCGCGCCCGATCGGACCGTGGCGCGGCCGCTGGTCGCCTTTCTGCGCGCGCAGGGGCTGGTGGTGCGGACCGCCGACGACGCGGACGCCGCCTTCGAAGAGGCGCTGCTTCACCCGCCGGACGTGGTCCTGGTCGACGATCGTGTGCCGCCCTCGGGCGCCATCGACCTCTGCACGCGTCTCAAGGACAACGTTCGAACGCATTTCGTGCCGGTGATCGTCTGCGCGCTGTCCGATCTGCGCAGCTTCCGGATCCGCGCGCTGGCGGCCGGCGCCGACGCCATCTTCACGCCGTCCACGGACGCGCAGGAGCGGCGCGCGCGGCTGTGGGCGCTGCTGCGCACCCGGGCCCTTTACAAGGAAGCCGATCGCCGCCAGCGGACGCAAAAGAGCGAGATCGTCGAGCGCCGCCACTGGCTGTCGCACTTCCTGCACGATCTGACCGGGCAGGTGGCCGCCCTGGCAGCCAACGTCGACTACCTGTCGAAGTTCGCGCCGCCGCCGGACGACCGCCGCCGCCGCGACTTCGACGAGAGCGTTTCGGACGCGCGCGGCGTGTTCGACCGGCTGAAGGCGACCATGCGCACCGTGATCGACTACGATCGCTTCGAGACCGGCCAGCTGGTCCCGCGCGAGGCGCGCTTCGTGCTCGGCGAGACCGCCGCCGAAGTCGTCGAAGAGCTGAGGCGCCACGCCTCCATGGCCGAAAAGACGGTGAACCTGTCTCGCCCGGCCGAGGAGCGGCCGCTTGCCGGCGACCGCGAGCTGCTGGCTGCGGCCATGCTGAACTTGGGGCTGGGGGCGCTGCGGCGGGTGCCCAGCCGTGGCACGCTCAGCATCGAGATCAGCGAGACGGACACCGGGATGCGGTTCCGCGCGCTGGCCCCCGGCGCGCCGCTGCTGACGGCCGAGAAGCTGCGCGTGTTCGAGCCCTACGGCCGGCGCGGGGGCGGCTCGGCGACCTACGGCATGGGACTGGCTCTGGCGCACGCCGTGATCGGCCTGCACGAGGGGAACCTTTGGGTCGAGGAGCTGGACAACAACGCCCCGGGCTGCGCGTTCGTGTTCGAGTTGCGGTGGCAGCGGGCGGCCAGCCGCGCCAAGCGGGGCGCGGACGGCGGGCGATCGGGGCTGCCGGCGGAGCGTCCGTGAAGCGGACGCCCCTCGTCCTCCTCCTGTTCCTCTCCGTCGCCATCCTGGCCGGTCGAGTGCACGCCTCGAACGTCCGGGTTCAAGACCTCTGCAAGGCGGTGGTCGAGGACCCGAACTACAAGATTCGCGTCCAGGCGGCCCTGGTCCTGGGCAAGGTGCGCGATCCCATCGCCGTCCCGGCGCTGATCAAGGCGCTGTCCGATCCGAACCCGACGGTTCGCGGCATCGCGGCCGGCGCCCTGGGAGACATCGGCGATCCGCTGGCCGCCGATGCGTTGCGCGAGCTGGCCCGGCGCGACAGCGACGGTTTCGTCAAGGCGCAGGCCGGCAAGGCGCTGGCCCTCTTGAACGGCGCGGCCGGAAGGCGCGCCAAGATCTATCTGGCGTTCGGCCCCTTCACGGGCGGCGTGAAGACCGCCGGGCCCGAGGCGGCCAAGATCATCGCCGACGCGCTGGCGCGCGAGCTCGGCAAGCTGCCGTCGGTGACGCTGACGCTGAGCCCGGCCGACCAGCACAACTTCGGCAGGACCGGGATGCTGGGTTTTTACATCGACGGGAACATCACGCGCCTCGAAGACGTGGCGGCCGGCGGCGCGTCAGAGACCAACTGCGACGTCAAGGTGATGGTGGCGCGCTGGCCGCAAAAGAGCATCATCAGCTGGACCAACGCGGGCGCCAGCCTGCAGTCCGGCTCGCGCCCGCGCGACAAGGACAGCGCGCGGCGTGATTGTCTGGAGGCCTCGGCCGGCCAGCTCAGTGAGGAGCTGGGGCATTTTTTCAAGTCGCAAGGCGGATAGGTCAAAATGAGCAAGAGCATGGCTGGATCGGGAGGGTGCCCATGACCACCTCAGAAGCGGCAGCGTCGCGGCCGGCGTACAAGCGGAAGGTCCGAAACTACCTGCTGGACGTCGGGCTGCAGCTCCGATACACGGCGACGATCGTCGTGGTGGCGATCTTCCTGACCGCCGGGCTCGGCTTCAAGATGTACCAGGCCACCCGCGAGATCTCGCGGATCATCCTGTTCACCGGGCTGGCCGACCCGGCCACCGCGCAGGAGCTGCAAACGCAGTTCGCCAACAGCGACCGCGTGGTGCTGTGGGGGATCATCGGCTTCGGCTTCGTGCTGATCCTTTCGATCAGCGCGGTCGGCATCCTCATCACCCACAAGGTCGTGGGGCCGCTTTACAAGATCTCCAGCCTGTTCGTGCGCCTGCGCGACAACCGGATTGGGCTGGCGCCGCCCGGCCTGCGCAAGGGCGACGAGCTGCAAGACTTCTATTCGTCGTTCCGCGAGATGCACCAGGCGGTCCGCGACCGGGTGGTCGAGGACGTGCGGGTCCTCGGCGAGGCGGTCGCCGCCATCGAGTCGAGCGCCGAAGGGCGCACACCGGCGGTCCAGCGCGCGCTGGACGAGTTGCGCCAGCTCCGCAAGCGCAAGGAAGACAGCCTCGAGCCGAGCGACACCCAGCCGTAGGCGCCGCGGGCGCGCGCCGTCAACCGCGGCGGGTCTGCGCGGCGCTGACCAGACAGAGCCCGTGCAGGAACAGGCCGGGCAAAAAGCAGCAGGCGTAGCCCATCAGGGTGGTGGCCATCCAGGCGACGCCGGCACCGGCGCGTCCCGAGTAGATGTGCCCGGCGCCAGGGATCAGCATGGACAGCATCACCGCCGTGACGGGGCTGGGACGCGGGCGCAGCGTCAGGAAGAAAGAGTCGCCGCTGGAGATGGGGGGCGGCCCGAGCGACGTCTCGCCCGAGACGCGCGTCGTGATGGGTTTACGGCCGGGGTAGACGTACTCGATGACGCCGGCCGCGCTGGTCCGCACGTTCAGCGTCCCGTGCTCGACCATGCGCGCCAGGTGCTTTTCGGCGGTGCGCACCGACACGCGCCCGAGGTAGGCCACATGGGCGGCCGTCACCGGGACGTCCGTCTCGAACAGCACCTTCAGAACCAGCTGCTCGAACTCGTCGAAGTCCATCGGCTCCGAGAGTTAGGGTAGCACAGCGCCCGGGTGGGGCGCACGCGAGTCTTGGGCGATTTTTGGGGGGCGGACTTGCCGCCCCGGCGGCGTTTCTCCGACGAGGCCGGCGCTCGCGATCGGTGACAGGCCGCGTGGTCGAGGTGTACTGTGAAGGCCCCCCTGGCCCGACCTTTGGCGCGCAGCGGACCCGCAAACACCCAACGAAAGAGGGAAAGAACGTGAAGCTGACCAGACTGAGTTCGTGGCGAGTTGTCCTGGCGATGATATCGGCCGTCGGCTGCAGCAGCAGCAGCAACAGCGGCCCCAGCACCGGCACAGGCGGCACCGCCGGCGCGGCGGCGACCGGCACCGGTGGTCAGGCTGGCTCCGGACTGGCGGGGGCGGGCGGCGGACTGGCGGGGGCGGGCGGCGGCCTCGGCGGCGCGGGCGGGCAAGCTGGCGCCGCGGCGAACGGCGGGGCGGGCGGGCAAGCTGGC
>JAICYS010000219.1 GCA_025934105.1 Myxococcota bacterium
ACCGGCCGTGACGACCACCACCGCGATCAACAGCGCGCGGCTCTTGCGCGGGCTGCCCAGGCCGGCCGCCGCCAGGTCGTCGTCGGAGACCAGCGCCCCGCCGCCCGCCGGACCGCTGCGCGACTGGTCGGTGGCGAACACGTCGTCGTCATCCGGGTCCGGCGACACGTAGGCGGGCGAGGGCGGTTTGGTCCCGCGGGGCGTTTCGGGCCGCGTCGCGCGGACGCGGGTCGCCGCCGCCACCCGGTCGGCCTGGTCGACGACCTCGAAGAACGGGCGCAGCTCTTCGAGGTCACCCAGCGGACGCCAGGTCCCCCCGGGCGGGCAGACGCGGTCGGCGCGCGTGACCCGGCGCTCGACGATCCACTTGTGCAGGGTGCTGGCGTCCCGAAAGCGGTGCGTCTTGCCTTCCTCGGTGGTCAGCATCCACGACGCGCTGGGCTGGCTGGCCAGGCCGGGCATCGGGGCCGGCGTGCCTCCGGCGACGAAGGCCGCGGGCGCCGGCGCCGGCGCGGGCCGCGTGACGACGAAGGTGTGGCCGCAGTTGGTGCACTGGACCGTCGCGCCCTCGGCCGTCACGCTGGCGTCGTCGAGCTCGTATTCGGTCTGGCAGCGATCGCAGCGAACGTCCATGGAAGGGACCGCGGGCTCTCCCCGGGCGAAGAGGACGAACCATAGCACGCGCCGCGCGCGGCCGGCCCGCCCGAGTTCGACTCAGAGGCTCTCGGGGAACAGAGCGTAAAGCTGGGCGGGCGGCGGCGCGTACGGCCCCTTCACCATCAGGTTCCCCAGGTGATCCACCCGAAATCCGCGCGCGAAGGCACGCAGCAGGACGGACGGGGCCGAGGCCGAGGCGCGGATCACGGCCGCTCGACCCGGCAGGGCCGCCGCCACCGCGTCGATGAGGTCGGCCATCGCGTCGGGCGATTCGGCGATGCCGGGCCCGATCACCACCCGCGCCGGCAGCGACCGATAGAAGAGGAACCCGGTCAGCTCGCCGTCGGCGGCCGGCATCGCGAACCCGCTGCCGCTGCCGGCGAGCAGAGCGAAGTCGGCCCGGCGGTCGGCGCCGCCGCGCGCCCGGTCGTACCGTTCGACCGCAGGCAGGTCCTCGGCCCGCAGCTGCCGGACGGACGGCGGCTTGCCGGGCGGGACCATCCGATCGGCCAGCAGGTAAGGCGCCACGTCGGTCACCACGTACCCGAGGCGAGCGTAGAGCCCGAACGAGTCGGGGTTGAACGCATCCTGGAACAGGCGGTGGCTGGTGGCCGGCCCGGCCACGCGCGCCAGCTCGGCCATCAGCGCGCGCGCCACCCCGGCCGGCGCTCCCGGACGGGCCGCCAGGGGCCCGACGCTGGTCACCGGGCCACGGGGATGGCCGAAGGCGACGCCCACCGCGTCGGTGCCGACGCGGGCGATCACGCAACCGGCCGGGTCCAGATCCAGGTAGGCCCGGCAGAGCCAGCCGGCGCTATCGCGCGTCGGAAACGGAGGGATATGACCACGCTGGCGGTAGACGGCGCCGAAAGCATCGAACAGGATGGCGGCGGCTTCGTCGATGTCGCCTTTTTCCATTCGCGCGACCCGAATCATGGCAAGCGGGGCCGATCATGCGCGCGGTCGCGCACGGCGCCTAGGGGAATCGCGCCTGAGCGCCGAGGCCGCCGTCCACCTCGAACCGCAGCCACCGCACCAGCCCCACCGTCTCGCCGAACTGAAGATAGAACCCCAGATTTCGCATGACCTCGAACATGAAGCCGTTCGCGTTGCGTACGCCAAGGTCGTAGTCTTTGACGCCCGGCTCGTGCTGCGGGTTCAGATCGTAAACGCCTTGGAACGTGGCGAAGAACTTCGCCGGCTGGTCGGCGTCCACCCAGTACCGGACACCGGGCGCGACGGCGAACTGGTGCGACTGGCTGAAGTCCGCCTCGATGCCGAAGCGGAGATCGACGACCGCGTCCCAGCGCCGGGCGAACCCGAACGAGGCCTGCGTGTCGATGAAGAACGGGAGGCGTCCCGCGCAGACGCGCGTGTCGGGCTGACCGCACGGAACGTTGTCCTTGTACGGCGCGACGATTCGGTAGCCGGACCCCGGCAGGATCGACAGCCCGAACTGATCGGTGTGCACCAGCGGCGGCGGCGCGAGCCGCTTGAACCGCTGGTCCGGATCGGGGGACGCCTCGTGGTCGGCGCGAGCCGCCGGCGAGAGAAGCAAAATCAGAAGGACGACCGCGCAGGGCGCGCGCATGGGCAGCTCATTGTAAGCGCAAACCGGGGGCGCCCGTGAGCCGATTGCGGCCCTCTCGCCGGGAGCTGCTGGCCGGCGCCGGCGGCTTGCTGGCGCTGGGGCGGGCCAGGCGGGCGGCGGCCATCGGCGACCGGTCGCTGTTCCGGTTCGCCCGCGCGAACCTGCCGGGCCTGCCCGATCCGCGGCCGACGGCGCTGGGGCGGCTGGCGTGGGAGGTGGTTCGGCGCACCAGCGTGCAGACCGCGTCGGAGCCGATCGAGCTGCGCCTCGGCGATCCGAACCTGTTCCGCTACCCGTTCCTGGTGCTCTCCGGCGACCGCGCGTTCGCGCTGCCGCCCGAGTCGGACATCACCCGGCTGCGGCGCTACATCACCTACGGCGGCTTCTTGCTGATCGACTCGTCCGAGGGGCGGGCAGGCGGTGGCTTCGACGAGTCGGTCCGCCGGCTGCTGGCCCAGACGCTGCCGGGCGAGCTGCCGATCCGCATCCCCGAGACCCACGTCCTCTGGAAGTCGTTCTACGTGTTGCACGGCGCGCCCGGCCGCATCGTCGCCGCCCCCTATCTGGAAGGCGTCGAGCGGGATCGGCGGCTGGCGGTCGTCTACACACAGAACGATCTGGGGGGCGCCTGGGCCCGCGACGGCTTCGGCCGCTGGGAGCACGAGGTCGTCCCCGGCGGCGACGAGCAGCGCGAGGAGGCGTTCCGCCTGGGCGTCAACCTGGTCATGTACGCGCTGTGCCTGGACTACAAGACCGAGCAGGCGCACATCGATTACATCCTGCGGACGAGGCGCTACCCGCGATGAGCCTCTTCGGCCGTCTGCCCGGCGGCTACAACGACTGGCGGCTGTCGCTGGGCGCGGCCGTGCACCTGGGGCGCGTCGGCGTCGCGCTGCTGATCGCGGCGGCGGCGGTGGCCATCGCGCTGTCCGCGCTGTCGCTGGCGGACGAGCGGCGCGGCCGCGGCCTGCTGCTGTTCGGCCTGCGGGTGGCGGGCGTACTGGCCTGCCTGGCCACCGCGCTGGAGCCGACCGTCGAGCTGCGGCAGGTCACCCACGTGCCCAACCGGGTGGCGGTGCTGGTCGACGCCTCGCGGTCGATGGAGGTGCGCCCGCCCGACGGAGGCCCCTCGCGGGCCCAGCGGGCGGCGGCGCTGATCGACGCGGCCGGGCCGGAGCTGGCCGCCCTGCAGCGGGACGGCCACGACGTCGACCTCTACACGTTCGCCGACGCTCTGTCGCCGGCCACGCGCGAGTCGCTGCACGCCGCGCCGACCGGCGACGCCACCCGCATCGGCGAGGCGCTGGGCGAGCTGCGGGCGCGCTATGCCGGCCGCGATCTGGGCGCGGTGCTGCTGATCTCCGACGGGGTGGACACCGGGCGCATCGGCGAAGGCCCGCTGGACGCCGCCACCCGCGCCACCGTCGAGGCCCTGGGCGCCCCCATCCACACGGTGGGCCTGAGGGAAAAATCGCTGCGCGATCTCTCCATCGCCACCGTGCTGGCCGACGAGCTGGCCTTCGTCCGGACGCAGGTCACCATCGAGGCGGTCGTGCGGCAAAACGGGCTGCCCGACCGGCAGGTGGACGTGACGCTGGAGCGCGACGGCCGCCCGATCGCCACGCGGGGCGTGGTCCTGCGGGGCGACAAGTCCGAAGAGAAGGTGTCGTTCGACTGGCTGCCGGATCACCCCGGCAACTTCGTCTTCCGCATCTCGACGCCGGTGCTGGCGGGCGAGGCGCTGTCCAGCAACAACCAGCAGTCGTTCACGCTAAAGGTGATCCGCGACCGCGTGCGCGTGCTGCACGTGGCCGGGCGGCCGTCCTGGGACGAGCGCTTCCTGCGCGCCATGCTGCGCCGCGACCCGAACGTCGACCTGGTCTCGTTCTTCATCCTCCGCACCGAGACCGACGAGCAGCCCTGGAACCACGACGACCTGTCGCTGATCCCGTTCCCCACCTTCGAGATCTTCGAGGAGCAGCTGCGCTCGTTCGACCTGGTGATCTTCCAGAACTTCAACTACGCCCCCTATGGGGTCGAGCCGTTTTTGGCCAACCTGCGCGACTACGTCGAGGAAGGGGGGGCGCTGGCGATGATCGGCGGCGACCTGTCGTTCACCAGCGGCGGCTACGGGCTGACGCCGCTGCGGGACGTGCTGCCCGTCGAGCTGCCGCCCATCGCCCCGGCGCTGGAGGGGGAGAACGACCCGGCGCTGACCACCGACAGCTTCAAGCCGCGGCTGACGGCGGAAGGGCGCAGCCACCCCATCACGTCGCTGGTGCTGAACCCGCACGAAAACGAGCTGGTCTGGTCCAAGCTGCCGCCGCTGCAGGGCGTGAACCGGGTGCCGCGCGTCAAGCCCGGCGCCGCCACGCTGCTGGTCCACCCGACGCTGAAGGGGGCGGACGGCAAGCCGGCGCCGGTGCTGGTGGCGGGTGACGCCGGCAAGGGGCGGACGCTAGCGCTCCTCACCGACAGCGCCTGGCACTGGGGATTCCTGGCGGCCGGCGAGGGCGACGACGGGCGGGCGTTCCAGCGCTTTTGGGAGAACGCCGTCCACTGGCTGGTGCGCGACCCGGCGCTGACGCTGCTGCGCATCGAGCTGGCGCGCCAGGAATATCGCCGCGACCAGCCCATCACGGCGCGCGTGCGCGCCATGCACGCGGACTACACGGCGGCGCCGGGCGTCGACGTGACGCTGGAGGTAACGCCGGCCGGAGCCGCCGCCGGCGGCAAGCCGTTGCGCGCGCTGCACGTCACCACCGACAACGACGGCGACGCCGAGGTCGACGCGGGGCTGCTTCCGTCCGGCGCCTACCGCATGACCGGCCGGGCGACGCTGGACGGGCGCGCGCTGTCGCACGACGAGACCTTCGTCGTCCGCGCCGCCGGGCCAGAGCTGGACGACGTGGCGGCGCGCGACCGGGTCCTGCGCGAGCTGGCCCAGGTCAGCGGCGGCGATTACCGGACCGAACAGCTCCCGCCGCTATCGGTGCGGCCGTCCCGCGAGATCCGGGTCGGGCGGCAGGAGACCGTCGAAGTCTGGTCGCGCCCGCCGCTGCTGCTGGTGGGGCTGGCCCTGCTGCTGATCGAGTGGACGCTCCGGCGCCGGTCCGGTCACGTCTGAGGATCGCGGGGACGCCCGGCCAGGGCGCCCGGCACCCACCGCCGCCGCGGGCTGCCGCGGCGCCGGCCGCGCCCGCCGAAGATCAGCAGCATGGCCAGCGACGGAACCAGCCCGGCCGCGCCGAAGGCGCCCGACGCCACGGTACACCCGGAGCCGCCCATGGTGGTCGGGGCCTCCTCGAGCTCGGGGCTGTCGGCCGGCGCGACGATGTCCAGGGTCGCGATCGTCTGATGGCCGGCGCTGTCGACGGCGGTCGCGGTGATGGTCTGCTTGCCGGAGATGCCGGTCAGGTCCCACTCGAAGGGGCCGTTCTTGGCCGACGCGGTCAGCCCTTGCGGCGAGACCGTCAACATGACGTCGCTGAGGCCGCAGTCATCGGACGCGTCCAGCTTGACCGAAAAGTCGTGGCCCATCGAGGCGCCGTTCTTGGGCGTGACGAAGCTGATCTGGGGCGCCTGCTTGTCCTCCATGCAGCCGAAGGCCGACGGCTTCGGGCCGCCCGGCCAGGCGCCGAGCGCGTTCATCATCATCTGGTAGGAGTTCTGCGTCTGGCGATCGCAGCGGTCACCCGTGATCGGCAGCGACTGGTTGAGGAAGCCGTCGCAGTTCCGGCAGATGTACGGGTACATGATGTCGCTGTCGGTCGAGACGTGCTCGAGGCCCAGCAGGTGCGCCTGCTCCTGCGCGATGATCACGGCCGTGTCGTGGGCGTTGAGACCGCCGTCCAGGGTGTAGGCGACGCCGCCTTTCAGGTCCTTGCACAGGAACGGCGCGACCCCGGCCACCGAGCTGTCGACGTTGCACCAGGCCCCGCCACCCGAGGAAACGACCTCCGTGTAGTAGGTGCCGCCGTTGGGCTTGGTCAGAGTGAAGATGACGTTGAAGTCGGCGTACCACTTGTCGAGGTAGGCCTGAATCTGCTGCTGGCACTCGAGCATCGTGGGCGCGAAGGTGCACTTGAACGGGGGCGCCTGGCCGCCGCAGGCGTTGTAATTCATGGCCGGCAGGGGCGTCTTGCCGTCGGCGTAGACCAGGTAGATGACCTTGGGCGCCTGGATCGTGGTCTTGGCCGGCACGGGCGGGAGGGTCGATTCGGCGGCCACCTCCGCGCCGGGCGGAACGGAGATGAGGTCGCCCTCCAGGTGCGACGCCGGGCTCCCATCGGGCGCCGCCGCGGTTTCGGACGCCGCATCGCCCCCCGGCGGCTCGCCGCAGCCGAATGCCAGCAACGAAGCGCCGATCGCCAGGGAGCCGAGGGTGAGCTTGCTGCGAAACGCCATCGCGGTGAGCCTCCGCCGACCGGCCCCAGAAATGACGTGCGCCGCCGCCCCCCGCTAGCGATGCAGGCCGACCTGTGGCAGGGTCTGCACTCTTTTCATCGGCGGGCCCGCCGAGCCCTTTATAGTCTCGCGTAAGAATTTTTTTCCTGGAGTGCGATCGTGATGGTGGCAGCCGAATCTTTCGTCAGCGAGCTCGTCGCGAAAAACCAGCCCTCTATCGGCCGGGTGGTCGCGGCGTTGAACGAGGGTCTCGGAAAAGACGGGGTGGAAGTGGCAGACGCGCTGCGCATGGCGCTGAAGGCCGCCATCGAGGCGGCCGAGGTCGCGGCGCTCTGGATCCCCGACTGCAACGACCTGGAGATGAAGCTCCTGCTGGCCGAGCAGTGCGGCGACGGCGCCCGCCAGTGCCGGCGGCTGTCGGCCCGCCTGGCCGCGCTGGGCGTCCCGCCCTACGACCCGCGCGACGGCGGCTATTCCAAGCTGTTCGCGTTCCTGCGCTCGCTGCAGACGCCCGAAGAGCGGTCTTCGGCCGGTTACGTCACCGGCAAGGCGCTGTCGGCGGCGCGGTTGAACGCGCTGGCCGCCTTCTGTGCGGCGCACGGCGACGAGGAGAGCGCACGTCTGCTGGGCACCGACATCGTCTCCGAAGAGCGCAGGTACTATGACGCGGGGCGCCTGCTGCTGATCGGGGCCGCCACCGCCGAGGAGAGCCAGGCCCGGGCCCGACGCGCGGCTTACCGGACGCTGGAGCTGGCGGGTGAGATCGTCGAGCCGCTGGCGTTGCGCCGGTCGCTCGGCCGACGCCGGTAAAGGTTTGGGCGCCGCTTGACGTTATAGTCATCGGCGCGATGGCGAACGAGTTGGGGCCGGCGGCGCCGGTCGCGTTCGGGCGCTACACGCTGCTCGAGCGGCTGGCGGTCGGCGGCATGGCCGAGGTCTTCCGCGCGAAGATCAGCTCCTCGCACGGGTTCGAAAAGATCCTGGTCATCAAGCGGATCCTTCCCCACCTGGCGGCGGATCCCAGCTTCGTGTCGATGTTCATCGACGAGGCCAAGCTGACCGCGCAGCTCGCGCACCCGAAGATCGTCCAGATTCTCGACTTCGGCGAGGTGAACGGCCAGTACTTCACCGCGCTGGAGTTCGTCGACGGCTTCGACGCCCTGGGCCTGCTGCGCACCGCCGCGCAAAAGCACGTGCGCGTGCCGCCGCCCCTGGCCGCGTTCATCGCGCAGGAGATCCTGGAGGCGCTCGACCACGCGCACCACGCGAGCGACCTGGAAGGCAAGCCGCTCCAGATCGTGCACCGGGACATCTCGCCGTCGAACATCTTCATCTCGAAGCGGGGCGACGTGAAGCTGGGGGACTTCGGCATCGCGCACGCGGTCCGGCGCGACTCCAAGACCCAGGCCGGGACGTTGAAGGGCAAGTACGGGTACATGTCCCCCGAGCAGGTGGTGGGGCGCCCCATCGACGCGCGCAGTGATCTGTTCGCGGTGGGCGTGGTGCTGGCCGAGCTCTTGACGGGTCGGCGACTGTTCTCGGCGCCGGCCGATCTGGACGTCCTGCTGAAGGTGCGGGACGCGCGCCTGGATCGCCTGGACAAGTACGGGACCGACATCCCGCCGGCGCTGGACAAGATCGTGCGCGGCGCGCTGAAGAAGGATCCGGCCGAACGGCCGCAGACCGCCTCGGCGCTCCGCGATCAGCTGGCGGACTACCTTTTCGCCGCCGGCCAGCGCGTCGGGCCGGCCGAGCTGCGCGCCTTTGCCGCCAAGCTGCTGGGCGCCGACCCGGACACCGCGGCCCAGATGCTGCGGTCGACGCGCCAGGCGGACAAGCAGGGCGAGGGTCAGGCCCCGGTCGCGGCGGCGGCGCCGGCGCCGTGGGCCGAGGCGGAGGAGGTCGAGCGCTCGTCGGCGCGCCGCTTCACCCCGGTGTCGAAGCCGGGTCAGGCGGCCCGCCTGGCGGGGCGGCGGCCCAGCACGCCGGCCGAGTTCGGCCGCTTCGTCTCGGCCGCGCCGGCACGCCCGCCCGACAGCGCGGGCGCGCTCAGCATCATCACGCCGATGCGCGTGCTGGCCGATCTGGCGCTGGCGTCGGAGACGGGCCTGGTCCGCTTCGAACGCGACGCCGGCGAGAAGGAGATCTTCGTCGTGGCGGGCGGGCCGGAGTCGGTCAGCTCCGGCGAGCCCGGCGAGCGCTTCGGCGAGTACCTGGTCAGCCGCGGCGTGCTCTTGCCCGAAGACCTGGAGCTGGCGCTGGGCATGCTGCCTCGGTACGACGGCAAGCTGGGCGACACGCTGGTCGGGCTGGCGATGCTGCGGCCCCTGGACGTTTTCCGGCTGCTGTCCGAGCAGGTGCGCGATCGCGTGATCGACGTGTTCGCCTGGAGCGCGGGGTCGTTCGCCTTTTACCGCGGGGTGGTCAACCGGCAGGAGAGCTTCCCGCTGGG
>JAICYS010000189.1 GCA_025934105.1 Myxococcota bacterium
CGTTTTCTGCGAGGCGTTAACACAATTCGTCCATCCTCGATATTCGCGTCCAGCGGATCACCTGGCCGAATGTCGAGTCGGCGGCGAAGTAGTCCCGGTAGAACGACTTGTCCCTTGGTCGAAACCTTGGCACTGAATGGTAAGACAATCTTACCATCAGGCTTTTCGCAACCAATCTCGCCCCGCCCATTACTCTAGTTGCTACGTACGATCGCTGATTCCTTCTCGCCATTCGTAGCACTTCACGGAGATCGGGCTAATCGGCCGTGAGTCGGCGAAATTTGCTATTGCGCTCCGTTTCAAATCCTGCGATGTGGTACTTTTCTGGCACACAAGTCGCACACGGTGCGGGTTTAAGCGGTCCAAGGATTGACGATAGGCACCGAGAGATCCTCAAAATGCGCCAGATTACGTGTTGCCAGGGTTGCATGGCGCGCAAGCACAATACCTGCAATCATAGTGTCTCGCAACTCAACTGTCCGTCCCTTGCATTGCCTGACCGACATCAAATCTGCAGCCTGATCCGCAGCTTCATCGTCGAAAGGCGCGATTCGACGTTCCAATTGATCAAGGAGCCCTTCGAATGCTTCTACTAACAGAGATCTTCGCTTGCCGACTGCCATGATCTGAAGTCCAAGCCGAATCTCTAGGACGGTGATCGATGTCGTCCATACCGAGGTCCGAGACTGTCCGTCGAGCCACGCAACCGGCTTTGCATCGGGCACTTGTCGCATCAAGGCCGAGAGTACGTTGGTGTCCAAGACGATCATGGCTCAAATTCCGGCGGGGCAATCGCATGCCCTCGAAGCTCCGTTATATCCGAGGCGAGCCCGGATTTTGCAAATAACTTGGTGGTTGCGCAGCAGCTTCTCCAGCGCCACCAGCTGGTCTTCCTTGACCGCGTCGGCGTTCAGCTTGATGTCGAGCTGCGAGCTCCTCTCGGCGCGCACCTTGGCCAGAAGCTTGGCGTCCAGGAAACGCAGCCGCTCGCGCGCCGCCTCCCCGTCGCCAAACGGCGAGTCGACGGTGCCGGTGACCAGCAGCGGCTCGTCGCGTGACAGCAGGTCGCGGTACTCCTCGACCTTGCGCGCGTTGACGATCATCTCGATCTGGCCGGTCTGATCTTCCAGCGTCAGGAAGGCGTACTTGCCCTGCCCGTTCTTCATCGGGCGCTCTTGATAGCTGCTGACCACGCCGGCCAGCACCACCTCGGCCCGCTCGCCCTTGTCGGTGCAGTTGGCCGCGGTCGCGTTGGTGAAGCGGCGGATCTCGCCGCCGTAGCGGTCCAGCGGGTGGCCGCTGATGTAAAAGCCCAGCGCCTCCTTCTCGTTGGCGAGCAGCTCCTTCGGCATCCACTCGTCGCAGGGCGGGTACTTGTCGTCCTGGACGTGGCTGTTGTTGCCCTTGCTGGGTCCGCCGCTCAGCAAAGCCAGCAGGTTGGTCTGGCCGCTCTCCCGTTCGCGCTGCGCCTCGGCGGCCCGCTCGCTGGCGAGGCCGATGGCCGCGAACACGCAGGCCCGCGTGACGCCGTTTTGCTGCGCGATCCCGTCGAAGGCGCCGGCTTTGACCAGCGCCTCGACCACCTTGCGGTTCACCTTGCGCCCGTCCACCCGGCGGCAAAAGTCGAACAGCGACAGGAACCGTCCCCCTTGCGTGCGCGCCGCCTTGATCACCTCGACGGCGCCTTCTCCCACCCCCTTCACCGCGCCCAGGCCGAAGCGGATCACCTTCTGGCCGTCGTCCTTGGCGTCGCCGGCCACCACCACGCTGAAGTTGGTCTCCGACTCGTTGACGTCGGGGCGCAGGACCGGGATCCCCTGCGCCTTGGCCTCGGCGATGAACTTCACCACCGCGTCGGTGTCGTCCTTGTCGCAGGTCAGCAGCGCCGCGAAGAACTCGACCGGGTAGTACCGTTTCAGGTAGGCCGTCTGGTAGGTGAGCAGGCCGTAAGCCGCCGAGTGGCTGCGGTTGAAACCGTAGCCGGCGAACTTCTCCATCAGGTCGAAGACCCGCTCGGCGATCTTGGGATCGACGCCCTTTTGCTTGGCGCCCTCCATGAAGCCGGCCTTCTCCTTGGCCATGACCTCGAGCTTCTTCTTGCCCATGGCCCGGCGAAGAAGGTCGGCCTTGCCCAGGCTGTAGCCAGCCAGCGCCGAGGAGATCTGCATGACCTGCTCTTGGTAGACGATGACGCCGTAGGTGTCCTTCAGGATCGGTTCCAGCGTCGGGTGGTCGTACTCGACCTTCTTGCGCCCGTGCTTGCGCTCGATGAAGTCGTCGACCATGCCGCCCTCCAGCGGCCCGGGGCGATAGAGCGCGCCGGCGGCCACGATGTCCTCGAAGCAGTCGGGGCGCAGCTTCTTCAGCAGCTCGCGGAACCCCGAGGATTCCAGCTGGAACACGCCGGTGACGTCGGCGTCGGAGATCATCTTGTAGACGCCGGCGTCGTCCAGCGGCAGCAGCGACAGCTCCAGCGGCTCCTGGCCACGCGCCTGCCGCTCGCGGGCCACGTGATCCAGGCAGGTCTGGATGACGGTCAGCGTCTTGAGGCCGAGGAAGTCGAACTTCACCAGGCCGGCCTTCTCGACCATGTCCTTGTCGTACTGCGTGACGATGCCGGTCTCGTCGGCGGCCGGCCGGAAGCAAGGGACGTACTCCCACAGCGGCCGGTCGCCGATGACCACGCCCGCGGCGTGCTTGCCGGCGTGGCGGTTCAACCCCTCCAGCCCCTTCGCCACGTCCAGGAGCTCGCGGTAGATCGGGCTCTCGTCGTAGAGCGCCTTCAGGCGCGGCTCTTTCTCGATGGCCTCGGCGATGGGCGGGCTCTTGCCCTGGATCGGCTCGGGGACGAACTTGGCGACCTTGTCGGCCTCGGCGAAGGGGATGGCCATCGCGCGCGCGATGTCGCGCACGCCGGACCGGGCCTTGATCTGGTGCATCGTGACGATCTGGCCGACGTTGTCCTTGCCGTACTTGTCCGTGACGTAGGCGATGACCTCGTCGCGCCGGTTCATGCAGAAGTCGACGTCGAAGTCCGGCATGCTGATGCGCTCGGGATTGAGGAACCGCTCGAACAGCAGCTTGTTGGCGATGGGATCGATGTCGGTGATCCGCATGCAGAAGGCGACCAGCGACCCGGCGCCCGACCCGCGCCCCGGCCCCACCGGAATGCCGTGCTCTTTGGCGTAGCGGATGAAGTCCCAGACGATCAGGAAGTAGCCGGCGAACTGCATCTTCTGGATGACGCCCAGCTCCAGCTCCAGCCGCGCCGCGTAGACGTCGCCGTCGACTTTGTCGCCGCGCCGGTAAGCCTCCTCGATGCGCTTTTTGAGGCCGCCCTGGGCGATCGACTGCAGGTACGACTCGGCGGTCATGCCGTCGGGCACCTGGAACTTGGGCAGGAAGGTCTGCCCCAGCTTGAACTCGACGTTGCACAGCTCGCCGATGCGCGCCGCGTTCTCCATCGCCTCCGGGATGTGCTTGAAATAAGCCTCCATCTCGGCGGGCGTCTTCACGAAGAACGCCTCGTTGCGGTGATGCAGCCGCTTGTCGTCGTGAATCGTCTTTTTCTGCTGCACGCACATCAGGATCTCGTGCGCGCGGGCGTCGGTCTGATTCAGGTAGTGGCAGTCGTTGGTGGCGATGAGCGGGATGCCGGTCTTCTTCGACAGCGTCTGCAGGTGGCCGTTGACCTGCTCTTGCTCTTCCAGCCCGTTCGGCTGCATCTCGAGGAAGAAGTTCCCCCTGCCGAAGATGTCGTCGAACTCGCGGGCAGCCGTCTCGGCCGCCTCGGGCCCGCGCCGCATCAGCGTCTGGGCCACCTCGCCGCCCAGGCAGGCCGACAGCCCGATCAGCCCCTCGGCGTGCGCGCGCAGGAGCGGCTTGTCGATGCGCGGGTTGTAATAGAACCCCTCGAGGTAGCCCATCGAGTTGAGGTACGAGAGGTTCTTCCAGCCGACCTCGTTCTTGGCCAGCAGGATCAGGTGGTTCGATCGGCGCTCGGTCTTGTCGTTGCGGTCGGGGGCGACGTAGGTCTCGCAGCCGAAGATCGGCTTGACGCCATGGGCCTTGGCCCGCTGGTAGAAGTCGAGCGCGCCGAACAGGTTGCCGTGATCGGTGATGGCCACCGATTTCATCCCCCGTTCCAGCACCTTCGGGAACAGGTGGTCCAGGCGGATGGCGCCGTCGAGGAGGCTATACTGCGTGTGGAGATGGAGGTGCGTGAACTCCGGCATTACGGCGCGACCAGCTTGGCCTCCCGGCGGCCGGCAAGCCAGCTCAAAAGAGTCCACAGTTTGTCCACATGCGTGCTCCTCGCGGCCACCGTCGCGGCCGGGTGCGCGGGGCGGGGGTCGGACAGCGGCGCCGCCGGGCAGCTCCTGGAGTTGGTGGCCGTCGCCAGCACCGTCAGCCTCGCGCCCAACCAGCAGGGGAGCGTGGCCTTCCGCCTCAAGAACAACGGCGTGCCCCTGGCCGGACGCACCGTCTCGTTCGCGATCGTGGCCGACGACCCGGCCGGAACGCGCGGCGCCACGTTGATCTCCCCCGCCGCGGTGACCGGGCCCTCGGGGATGGCCAGCGCCCAGGTGCGCGCCGGGCTGGCGACCTCGTTCCGCGTCCAGGCGCAGCTGGGGGCGCTGGCGGCGGAGGTCTTCGTGATCGTCGAGGAGGGGACCAGCGGGACCGTCCAGGTGGCGCCCTTCTTCGCCTCGCCCGACGCGCCGGCCCGGACCACCAGCGTCCAGATCCTGTTCTACGACGCGAGCGCCTGCGCCGCGATCGACGCGGACGACCCGATGGCGCCGGGGCGCCGGCCCGAGCCGCTGCCGACCGGCGCCAGCACCGTCAGCTTCCCGTTCGTGAGCACCGCGACGACCAGCGCGGTGTTCGTCCAGGCGCTTGGCCTCGGCCCGACGGTGGTGGCCACCGGCTGCGTGGACGTGCCCGGCTCGGCGGTGTTGCCGGACGCCACGGTCGAGGTAGCGGTGCCGCTGATCGACGCCGTGCCGGATCCGGTCGGCACGTTCGCGCTGACGTCGACCATGACGTTCGCCCCGGCCCTGGCGGCGGCTGCGGCGGTGGCCGCGCCCTGGCAGTCCCTCTCGGCCTGCCCGCTGGACCCGGCGCAGCTCTGGCTGGACTGCACGGTGGACGCGCTCTCGGCGGCCAGCGCGGATGACCCGCTGGATTGCGTGCCGTCGGCCGCCGCGGGCGGCGAAGGACCGATCGGCGACGCCATCCAGGCCCGCCGCGGCGCCTGGCTGGTGGACGGGACGGGGGCCGCCCTCGGGTGCCGCTCGGCCCGGGACGGCCAGGGCGCGGAGAGCCTGGACGCGGCCGTGCAGGGCCTGTTCGGCAGCCCGGCGCCGCCGGCGGTGGTGGCGCTGCCCGCCATCGCCAAGGACGCCGCCTCGATCCTGAACACCGTGCGGTTCACGTCGATGCTGTCGGTGACCGCGGCCAGCCAGCCCGGAAGCTATTTCGTCACCCACACGCTGCAATCGGCGCTGTTCGGCCCGGGAGGCGCGGTGGCCGTCCCGCTGGAACCGCTGGGGCTGCCGGTGCTGCAGGCGGTGACGACCGCGACGATGGCCGGCCGCTCGCTGGCCATCGCGCGCCACGGCTTCACGTTCCGGCTTGGTTCCAGCGCCCGGGCGGCGTTCGGGCCGCTGGCGCTGGCGCCGCGCGGCTTCCCGCCCGACCTGGACGCCTTCGTCCCGGCGTTGTTCGGGACCGCGCGCGCGCCCGACGGCGCCACCGCGTGCGACGCCCTGGATGCGACGGTTTGCCCCGGCGCCGGTCAGCCGGCCGGCTGCCTGCTGGACGCCTGCGCCGCCGGGATGGCGGCGCTGGCCGATCGGTTGAGCAGCGCCTTCGCCGCGGCCGACGGCACCGGCCTCGACCTGCAGCTCTCCGGCAGCGCCCCGCTGGTCGCCGCGTCCGGCACCTTGCGGACCCAGCGGCTGGGCGCCGGCGAGACGCAGTCCTCGCCCGGCGCGCTCTGGACCGCCACCGTCGACACGGCAGCCGCTCAGGCCAGCCTGATCGTCCCCTTCGACGGCATCCGAAACTAGTGCACCGCCGTCGAAATAGCGTCACGTTCGGCGTTGATGCTATTTCGACGGCGGTGCACTAGGCCGCCTCCGGGCGGCACGTCGTCGGGCATGGTTCGCTGCCGCTCACCGTTGCCTCGCGGCAACGCCCTCCTGGCCCGCTTCCTGGGTGGAGTGATCGGGACCGGGCGGAGAGCGCGCGGCCAAGCCGATCGTCAGGACAGGCGCGCAATCACTTCGAGGTGAAAGCGGTCCAGCCTGACCGGCTGGCGGCTTTGCCCGCCAATTCCCCCCTGCCCGAGAATTAGCAGGGCTGCCCGAGAATTCGGCGACAGGGCGCGACTAGGACGCCAAGTCCACGTCAGATAACTTGAAGCGGGCCGCTTCGGCCAGTTTTTCGACTCGCGCCCAGTCGGGGCCGTCATAGAGCTTCACGATCACCCGGCCGTTCTTGAGGGTATGGTGGTAGTTGCTGTTATTGGCGATCGTGTCTTCGAACCGCTTGCGCTCATGGTCTTGAATCGTCGCAGCCAGCTTCAGTAACTCGTCCTGGTAGAAGAACTTGAACGCGATCATGTTTCAGTCCTTTCCGTTCTGAGGATGTCCGCCGGTGGCGCTAGGATAGCTTGGTGTTTCCGCACGAGATCACAGTGAAGTGGGACGATGGTGAAAGCGCCTACGTCGCCAGGATCAGCGCCGTGCGGGTGACAGCCAAGGGCGAGACGCCAGACGGAGCGGTACGGGCCGCCATGAAGGCGGCTGGCGCAGAGGTGCCCTCAGAGCGGAGCGCCGCCGCTGCCGCCATGGGCCGCGCTGGTGGGGCGAAGGGTGGCGCCGCACGGGCGGCGGCGCTGTCGAAGAAGCAGCGCGCCGAGATCGCTAAGAAGGCTGCGGCGGCGCGCTGGCGGCGCCCGCAGTCCTAAAAGTCGAACTTCCGCTGCCGTCCGAAGACCTTCTCGACGTTCTTCTCGTACTGTTCCTGGGTGTCAGATATCTGTGCAATGCCGAGTAGCTGTCCCAGGTGCGTCCGCAGGGCCTTCACTCCGACCTCGGACAAGAACTGGTGAAGCTTGCTTCGGCGGTCACCGCTCTCGGCGCGCTTCGTACGGGTCATCTCAAGGATCTTCCCGTTGCTCCTGGCCAACGGGATGTAGACGTGACCGACCGTTAGGTGCTTGAACTTCCACGGACGATTTTTGTCCGGCCTGGGGAGACGGTACAGCCGGTACCACTGGTCGTACAGGGCCGGAGGGAATTCGCGCTCGTAGTCGCGCGCTTCCTCGCGAACGTACAGCTTGAACGCCGCGATGACTTCTTCCCTGGTCGGGTCGTATCCCGCCAGTGCGTAGGCCAGACCCTTGATGCCTGCCTTCGCCGAAGCGTTGACGATTACCTGGGCCTGAATAGCCAGGTGAGCCTGTTGCTTCTGAAGCTTTCCGTCGCGCTCCGCCTTCAATATCGCCTTGCAGATGTCGATCAGGATCGTGACGTCGTACCCCTTCACGATTGTCGGCGGAAGCGTGTTGACCCCCACGGGCTCCCACTGAAAAATCAATGGGTTAGCAAGCTTTTCGCCCAACTCGCCCCCCACGTACGGGGCCATCCGCTGACCGCTCAAGAACCGCGGCAACGCCGCGCCACTGCTCTGATCTAGGCCGATGGCGGTGGCCATGCCGCGCTGACTGATGACCGCCGTCTTACCTTCGTCATCGAGGACGTAACAGTCTACGTCGATCCCGAACTCCTCCTTGAAGCTCCCCTTGTGGGTGGCCCGTGGAAGCTTGCCCCAACGCGCCGCAGCGGCTTTGATCGCAATGCTTCGCCGTTGCGCAGGCGTCAGGGCCGCCGCTCGCGCAACGCCCCCCTTCGCTTTGCCGGTTGGCTCCTCGTCGTTCTTTTGGTCTTCACTCATGCAAGCACCTTCCTAGCTCGCATGCTTGCATGGGGTGTCATCCAATGCAAGCATGCCAGGTTGAAAGATGCTTGCATATGCTTAGGCGTTCAAGCATACTGTTTCCATGGACGCACGGGAACAGAAGGGCCTGGTTCTGGCGAAGGACAAGCGCGTGCGGCATGTCGCCGGTCCGACGTGGGCCGTCCCCTCGCAGAGCAACGAGACCAGCGCGTACCTCGTCAACGCGGTCGACGGTACCTGCACCTGCCCGGACTACGAGGTCCGCCGCCGCAAGTGCAAGCACCTGTTTGCGGTGGAGTTCGTGCGCGTCGTCGAGACGGAGGCCGACGGGTCCACGACGATCACGGAGTCGCTGAAGGTCACGCGGAAGACATACGTGCAGGACTGGCCCGCCTACAACGCCGCGCAGGTCGCCGAGAAGGAGACTGTCATGGTGCTTCTGCGCGGCCTGTGTGATGGCGTTCAGACGCCGGTGTGCCAGTGCCGCGGCCGGAAGCCGATCGCGCTCTCAGACGCGGCCTATGCGATGACGATGAAGGTCTACACGACCGTCTCGGGCCGCCGCGCGTCCACCGATATCAAGGCGTGCGCGGACGATGGGCACATCTCGCGGGCGCCCTCCTACAACGCGATCTTCGACTACTTCGACAAGCCCGAGATGACGCCGATCCTGGTTCGCCTGATCGAAGAGAGCGCCAAGCCGCTGGCGAGCGTCGAGACCAGCTTCGCCGTGGACTCGACGGTATTCGGGACCGCCGTCTATAAGCGCTGGTTTGATGCGAAGTACGGGCGCGAGATGTCCGAGGCCACTTGGCTCAAGGCTCACGCGATGGTCGGCACCGTCACCAACGTGGTCACCGCGATCAGTGTGACGGACAGCAGCGGCGCGGACTCGCCCCAGCTTCCGCCGCTGGTCGCGTCTACCACCCAGCGGTTCCAGATCGCCGAGACGTCGGCCGACAAGGCTTACCTTGGCCACGCGAATCTCGCCGCGATCGAAGCCGTCGGGGCTGTCCCGTTCATCCCGTTCAAGACGAACAGCCGCAGCACCGGCTCGGCGGCGTGGCGTCGCATGTGGGCGATGTTCGTGCTCAAGCAGGACGAGTTCCTCGCCCACTACCACCGCCGCTCGAACGTCGAGTCCACCTTCAGCGCCATCAAGCGGAAGTTCGGCGGCGCCGTGCGGTCCAAGCGGTTCACGGCGCAGGTGAACGAGATCCTCTGCAAGGTGCTCTGCCACAACCTGACGGTGGTCGTGCACGCGATGCACGAGCTGGGGATCGAGCCGAGCTTCGCCGGGGCGTCCGCCGCGCTGCCAGCATGATCAAGCTGACCGCCGACGAACAGGCGCACGTCAGAACGGCGCTGCGCTACCTGCGGCGTCGCGGCGGCGGCTGGAAGGCCTCGGCACCGGCGCTGGGGTTTCGGAAGAAAACCCTCACGAACGTAGTCGAGGGTCGTGTCGTCAGCCTGGCCATGGCGTTCAGCGTCGCGCGCCTGGCGGGCGTTTCGGTCGACGACCTGCTGGCTGGCGCAGGTTCCCGCCGCCTGGGACGTGCCCGCACTGCGGGTGGACGCCTGCCGCGCAGCGTCTGTCGAGTGGTTCATAACCCTCTGAAACGAAAGGAAAGTTTTCTGGCTCGACAGCCGGACGTAAGTACCTGTTGACGCGCTCTATCGACGTCTCATTTTGTCTGCTAATACTGTCGACAGGAAAGAAGAACTACCTCTCTCCGTTATCTGAGCTGGACGATAGAAAAATGGAACTGGCAGAATCTGTAGGACGTGACTCGACCGTCCGGTATTCCTCGCCGGCTCATGTGTCGATCAGGAATGGCGATGTCGGCACATTGGTTAACTCGGGCATCCCGGAGGATGCGCGGCAAACGATCCTCTACCTTGCGAGAAGCATCCGCGACGAATTCATCCAGCCATCCATCCAGATGA
Organism: Myxococcota bacterium; assembly: GCA_025934105.1. Lineage (GTDB taxonomy): Bacteria > Myxococcota_A > Polyangia > Fen-1088 > Fen-1088 > JADGRB01. Next base: position 9,916 of record JAICYS010000189.1, read on the forward strand.
CTACGACACGCGCCGAGTATGTCGCGTTCTGGTCTCGGCGCTGGCAGGACTATATGAATACGGCGCAGGCGCTCCATGTCTGCATCGACCGGGCGATGTCTGCGGATCGCGCCTTGACCTTCGGGGAACGGTCGGTGGATGAGCTGAACGATGAGCTGAGGAAAACGGCCGTCGATCTCGCGGGCGAAGCAGGTAAGGACGAGCTCGATTTCGCCGTCAGTACGATGAAGCGCGCCTTCAGGCTGGTTTCTAGATTTCGTACGATGGATGCGCCCGAGAATCGCAAGAAGGACGCCGAGCTTGCCAGGCGCTTCTCGTTCGTATCGAACGTCCATTCGATGGCGGCAATGTCTCTCGCATTGGTCGGCAGCGGCCTGAGGCCTAATTCGAAGGAAGTGCTCGACCAGATGTTCGATTACCTGCGGGGTGGAGCGCTTGAGGCTTACGCCATCGCGCGAGAGGCCTACGACCTCAGGTCTTCTACGCCAAGCGAAACGATTGAGCTGCCGTCTGGCGTCTGGGACAGTGACGATGCTGCCTTAGCAGAAGCGACGGCAGACGACGCTTATGACCTACTAACGCATTGTCGTAGGGACGAATAGCGCCTGTGGCTCTGGAGATCGATCGTCAGCCGAGGGCTGGCGGCGTTATCTGGGTGAACGGCATAAGCAGGGGAGACGTGTTCATGGCCTCGGTGCGCCCAAAGCACGCCGTTGCGTCGGAACAGAATCACGAGGATCCGTCTCCTTGGCTCGTGGTTTCGGGCGATGCAGTACACGCTCGATTCCCAATTGTCGTCGCGGTCCCGTTTACGACTCAACTGACGAAGTCGGATGGGTTCCGAGGCGCAAGAATCTTGATATCGGAAGCCCATAAGCTTCCCGGGAGAAACGGCTCTACTCTGCCTGGAGACAGCCTCGCGCTGACAGAGCAAGTGCGCGTGATGGCTCATGAGCGGCTAGTGAGGGGGCCGGTCGCTAGGTTGTCGAAGGCTGCGATGGCCTCCGTCGAGGCCGGCCTCAGGCACGTCTTAGACATGCCGTAACAGTTGCCCGGTAATTCCCTCCGCTGCCCGAGAATTCAGCGTGGCGGGGGAATTCTCGGGCAAAGCCCCGGCTGGCGGCGGCCGGGGCGCGCCCGCAGCGGCTGCTGTGGGCTTCGACGAAGGATCGCGACTGGTCACGGTCCGAGCTGCGCGCGGGCGAGCGCACGCATTTCTTCTGGTCGGGATCCGAGCGGGGTCGCTCTCGTTCAGTCCGGCGGCAGGTCGGCCAGGCGAGCGCGGGCGCGGGCGCCCAGCGCCGATGAACCGGCCGCCGCGGCGACCTCGCGCCAGGCGGCGCGCGCGTCGGCGGC
>JAICYS010000205.1 GCA_025934105.1 Myxococcota bacterium
GCCCGTAGTACGAGAGGACCCGGGTGGACGGACCGCTGGTGTTCCGGTTGTCATGCCAATGGCATCGCCGGGTAGCTATGTCCGGAACAGATAACCGCTGAAAGCATCTAAGCGGGAAGCTGACCTCTAGATCATGAATCCCGAGCCGTAAGGCTCCTAAAGACCCCTCGGAGACGACGAGGTTGATAGGCCGGGTGTGGAAGCGCTGTAAGGCGCGGAGCTAACCGGTACTAATCGGTCGTGCGGCTTGGTCACCATTATTTTCTTTGTCTCGCGTTGGCTCAGGCGGGTTTTGCCCGACTGAGCCGCCGCGGGAGGTTTGGAACCTTTTGGGGGTTCCGACTTTGCGACACACCGTTTATGAGGTCGAGTCGCTTGATTGCGAAGCTCAAGACACCTCGCCCGCCTGACCCGAAGCCGGCTTTGCCGGCAGGAGGTTTGGGCGACAGGTTCGAAGCCCTCCTGGGGGTTTCGGCCTGAGAAGATTCGTCTCGGTTCGCTGACCGAGGCAACAGCTTTCCGGCGGTCATACCGGAGGGGCCACACCCGATCCCATCTCGAACTCGGAAGTTAAGACCTCCAGGGCCGATGGTACTGCAGGGGGGACTCTGTGGGAGAGTAGGTCGCCGCCGGGAATTATTCCTAACGCCCGGGTCTTCGGACCCGGGCGTTTTTTTTTGCCCGACGCCCTCCCCTGCCCCGGCCGAATCGCCCCGGCGCCAGACCACCGCCGGATGCAGGGCTCGACGTTACCTCGAGAGCGCCCCAGCTACGCGCGCCGGCGCGGCTGCCTTCGATCGGCCGCAGCCAGGAGCGTTGTAGGCCCACGGATTGAACGCCGCCCTTGTCGCGACGCTTGCCCGGCAGGCCGCAGGCCCCGTTCAGTCGCTACGCTTGCCCCGCAGGCCCCTTTCATTCGCGACGCTTGCCCTGCAGGCAGCGGCGGCCCTTTCAGGATCGCGACGCTTGCCCTGCAAGGCCGGCGGCCCCTTTCAGTCCTACGCCTGCCCCGCAGGCCCCTTTCATTCGCGACGCTTGCCCTGCAGGCAGCGGCGGCCCTTTCAGGATCGCGACGCTTGCTCTGGCAGACCGGCGGCGCTTTCAGGATCGGAATCTGGGCGCGACGGTTGTTTTGCCGCGCGCTCCGCTACTCGCCGCCGTCGCCGTCGGGGCTCGGGATCTCGCGCGTCTCCGAGGTGGGCTCTCGGCGAATGGGGGATTCCAGGCGCGCCAGGTGACGGCCGAAGCGGTCGGCGATGAGGTGCTCGACGCAATGGCCGGCGCCCTCCAGGCGCTTTCGATCGCAGCCGGCCTTGCGGCAAACGAGCTTGCGCTCGCGCAACGTCCCGAAGTGCTCTTCGAGGCGCGCCAGGCAGTAGGCACGCAGCGTGCTGGCGCGGTCGATGTCCCGGAGTCGGCGCGCCGTGACCGGTTGCGGCGCGCACAGGATCATTCCGCCGTCCAGCTCCTCGGGCCAGGCGGCCAGCCAGGTGCGGCCGCAGCCGGGACACTGGCGAAGCTCTTCCCATTCGGCCAGCTCGACGACGGGCCACTGCATGACCGAATCGTCGTCGACGCGGGACCAGGGTGGCTTCGATCGACAGGGGCAAGCTGGAACGGTGACCACGGAACTCAATCTTGCCCGGCCTCGTCCCCGGCGTCGAGCACCTCGCGGACGCGCTCGGTGACGTCTCGGGCCACGACCTGCCCGCCCGGCGCCCGCATCAGGCGGATCAGGCGCAAGTCTGGGAACCAGGTGAACGCTTCGGCCAGGTCCGGCTCGTCACCGCGCCGGGCCAGACCCACCACCTGCACGTCGCCGAAGCGATAGGCGCCGCTGGGGGGAATGGGCGGCTGGGCCAAGAGCGGCCGGGCGGCGGACGCCAACCCCGGCGGCACGATGGCGAACGACGCCGGGACGTCGTCCAGCACCAGGACCCCGGCCGCCTCGAGCGCCGCATCTTCCTTGAGGGCGAGGTCGAGGTCCTTGATGCCGCCGTCCACGTGAAAAACGTGATGTCCGGCGGCCAGGCCGGAGTGAACGGCGCGACGGGCGGCCGCCAGCCGCCGCTCGTACGACACGATGTCCCGCCGACGGACAGCCGCCTGGCCGGTCCCGATGAGCAGCAGCGCCGCCGCCATCGTCCCGCGGGCGGCCGCGCCGACACCCTCGAGGGCCTCGGCCACCGCCCAGCAGACCCCGATCGACGGCAGGTAATCGTATCGCGCGCCGACCGCCCAGCCGGCAGCCAGCAGTGGCGCCGCCGCGACGCCGCCGAACGCGAACGGGGCAAAGCGCCCGGCGCCGCCCGGCCGGCGGACGGCGCTCCAGAAGGCGAGCGCCAGGATCGCCGCCCCGGTCCCCAGGGCCAGGGGCATCGGCACGATCTCGTCGCCGGTGAAGATTCGCGCCAGGCCGGCGCCGATCTGCGCCAGGCGGCCGGACAGGTTCGGGCCCGGCTCGCCGCTGCCACCCCACCCGTGCAGCACCAGCCGCCGCGCGATCGCCACGGCCAGCACGACGGCGAGCAGAGACGCCAGCTTTGCGAGCGCCCGCCCCCGGGGCAAGCGGCCGTCGCGCGCCAAGAGGACCACCACGGCCAGCGCCGGCAGCGCATAGGCCGACTCCTTGCCGAGGCAAGCGGCGGCGGTCGCGAGCAGAGCGCTCGGCCAACGTCCCCGCGCCACCCGCCCGAGGGCGATCAAGCCGAGGTCGGTGGCGAGGAGGTCGGTGGTGGCCGAGAACCACGACGCGGCCGCCAGATTCTGCGGCGCCAGCACCATCAGCACGCCCGCCGTCCAGGCCACCCGGGGCGAGCGCCCCACCCCGCGGACGAGCCTCACCACCAGCACCCCCGCCCCCAGGTGCAGCAGCAGCGCCGCGACGGCGAACGGAATCGGCCCGCCGCCGCGCGCCAGCGTCCACCAGAACACCATCCAGAGCGGTCGGTAGTACTCGCCGCCGTGCAGGTCGGTGACGAAGGCCCGGAACGGATTGGCGACGTGATGCGCGAAGGTCAGGAACAGGTGGTCGTCGCCGAAGAACGTCGTCGCGGCGAAGAACGGGACCGCCACGACCGCCAGGGCGGCGCTGGCGGCGGCCGCCGCGGCCACGCGGCCGGCGGTGGTCAGGGCAAACTCCGCGCGACGGACTCGGCCCGCGCCAGATCCTCCGGCGTGTTCACGTTCAAAAAGGCGCAGCCCCGCGGATCCAGCGCCGCCAGCGTCGCGCCCTCCAGCCAGACTGGCCGATCGGCCTCCTCGATCAGGCGATGCAGGGCCAGGCGGCCGCTGGCCAACCGAGCCTGCGCGTCGGGCAGCAGCCGGGCGGCGTAGCGCGCGCAGAGGGGCTCGACGGCCGTGCCCACCCGCGGCGCCACGGCTACCGCCGCCGGATCCGCGTCGCGCAGCGCCGCCAGAAGGTCCGGCGCCAGGAACGGCAGATCGCCGGCGACGCACACGACGGACGCGTCGCCCGGGACGGCCCCCAGCGCCACGGTCACGCCGGCCAGCGGACCGGCGCCCGGCACGCGGTCGGTCAGCGTGGCAACCCCCAGCTCACTCCAGGCCGCGTGGTCGCCCGGCTGGGCCACCACGGCCAGCACGCGCCCGAAGAGGGGCCGCAGGACGGCCAGCTGCCGCTCGGCGATGGTGCGGCCGGCGATTCGCAGGAAGGGTTTCGGGACGCCGCCCAGCCGCCGCGCGCGCCCGCCCGCGATGATGGCCGCCGCGACCTCCATCCGCCGCCCGCCCGCGCTGATGGCCGCCCCGAGGCCCATGCGCCGTTACGGCCAGGGGGCGCTGGTCCGCTGCGCGACGCCGCGCAGGACGTCCATCATCTGCCCGTGCAAGGGTCCGTTGCTGGCCAGGACGCGCCCGGTCTCGCCGTCGAACGGCGAGCCGTCGAGGTCGGTGGCCCGCCCGCCGGCACCCAGCACGATGGCCGCCCCGGCCACCAGGTCCCACGGGTGCAGCGCCCGCTCCCAGTAGCCGTCCAGCCACCCGGCCGCCACGAAGCAGAGGTCCAGCGCCGCCGAGCCGAGGCGCCGGGTCCCCTGCGCGGTTCCCGTGAAGGCCTCCCATTCGGGCAGGTTGCTCTGCACGGGGGTGCGCGAATAGGGAAACCCGGTGACCAGCAGCGCGCGCGCCAGCTTGTCGATCCGCGACGGCGCGATGGGCTTGCCGTTCAGGGTCGACCCGCCGCCGGTGATCGTCCCCGAGAACGACCACCCGAGCGCCGGCGCCTCGACGATGCCCAGCACCGGCCGGCGGTTCACGCACAGACCCAGCGAGACGGAAAAGATCGGCAGCCCGTGCGCGAAGTTGGTCGTGCCGTCCAGCGGATCGACGTACCAGACGCGCAGCGCGCCCCGGTCGCCGGCCGCGGTGGTCCCCTCCTCGGCCACGATGCGGTCCGACGGGAAGGCGCGCGCCAGCCGTTCGACGATCAGGGCCTCCGAGCGCTTGTCGTATTCGGTGACCAGGTTGATGTCTTCCGACTTGAACCCGAACGCCGGGCGGGTCCCCAGCCCCTCCATCAACAGCCGCCCGGCGTCACGCGCGATCTCCGAGGCGATGGCGCGCGTCGAGTCCAGCGGATCGCGGCCGGCGCCGGCGGCGCCTCCAGAAGTGGACATGGTCTACAGATCCTTCCGCATCCAGGTCGCGTTTTTCGACCGCGCCAGCGCGTACTCGGCGGTGGCGGCGATCTCGGGGACGACGTCCTTGCGATCGATGGCCCGGAACCCGAGCTTTTCGCCGAAGTAGCCCTGCGCTCCGTCGGTGACCAGGAACAGCTGGCGCACGCCGAAGGCCCGCGCGCGCTCGGTGGCGCCTTCGACCAGCACGTAGCCCAGCCCCTCGCCGCGCCGCTCCGGCGCGACCGCCAGCATCCGCAACAGCGCCGAGTCGCCGGTCAACTCCAGCGCGACGCAGCCGACCAGGGGCGCGCCGGCCCCCTCGCCCGGAATGACCAGGTAGTCGGGCCAGTGCTGATCCAGCACCGGGTGCAGGATGCCGATCCGGTCCAGCAGCGCGGCCAGGCGCGGCTTGTGCTCGATGCGCGCCGGCATGACCGGATCGCCCAGCGCCATCAGCAGCTTGTCGTGCAGTCCGCCGTAGTCGCCGGACGACATGATGAGCACGGTGTCGCCGGGAGACGCCCGCTCGGCCAGGTGGCCCACGGTGGCGTCGACGGTCGGAATCAGCCGGGCCGGCACGTCCTCGCGCCGCAGGTCGGCCGCCAGCTTTTCGACGTCCAGCCGATCGCCCTCCGGCACCTTCTCGGGCGCGTAGAGCGGCGCCAGAACCACCTCGTCGGCCACCGACAACGCGTCCGCGAACTCGCCCTGAAAGACGTTGCGCCGGCTGGTGGCCGAGCGAGGCTCGAAGGCGGCGATCAACTTGCCGGGACCGAAGCGCCCCTTCAGCGCCAGCACGGTCTCGCGGATGGCCGTCGGGTGGTGGGCGAAATCGTCGACCACCGTCACGCCGCGCGCCACGCCGCGCACCTCTTGCCGCCGCCGGACGCCCAGGAACCGGCGCACGCCGCGGCCGATGGCGGGCAGGTCGATGGCCATGTTCGAAGCGACCGCGATGACGCCGATCAGGTTCTCGTGGTTGTAGATGCCGGGCAGCGAGGTTTCGACGGTGCCCAGGCGCTCGCCGCGCCGGGCGATGGCCAGCGTGGTGCGGCCGCCCACGCTGCGCGCCGCCACCTCGAACGTCCAGTCGGCGCCCGAGCCCGGCCGCCCGTACGTGATCACCTGGCAGCGCGCCACGCGCGCCACCTCCATCGCGCCCGGGGACGCGGCGCAGGCCACCAGGAGCCCGTCCTCGGGGATGAGCGCGACGAACTTGCGGAAGGCGTTCCGGACCGCCTCCTCGTCGCGAAAGATGTCGGCGTGGTCGAACTCGACCGACGTCAAAAGCGCGATCTTCGGCCGGTAGTGCAGGAACTTCGACCCTTTGTCGAAGAAGGCAGTGTCGTATTCATCCCCCTCGACCACGAAGTCCTCGCCCTTGCCGAGGCGCCACGACTGCCGGAAGTTCAGCGGCACGCCTCCGATCAGGAACGAGGGGTCGCGCCCGGCGTCGGTCAGCACGTGGGCCAGCAGCGACGAGGTGGTGGTCTTGCCGTGGGTGCCGGCCACGACGATCGACCGCTTTCCGGCCGTCGATCGCGCGCTCTCCGCCGAGGTGTCGAGTTCGCGCGGGGGACTCGCCGGGTCGGAGCCGGCGGGCGGCCGGCCGTCCAGGAACAGGCGGCCGAACAGCGACGGGAACGACTCCAGCGGGATCTTGCGGTCGCCGGCGGCCAGCACCTCGACGTGGTCCTTGCGGCAGACGTTGCCGACCACCACCACGTCGGGGGCCCAGTCCAGGTTGGCGGGGGCGAACCCCTCCATGACCGGAATGGCCTGCTCGGCCAGCTGCGTCGACATGGGCGGGTAGACGTGCTCGTCCGAGCCGCGCACGTCGTGGCCGGCGGCCTTCAGCAGCCCCGCCAGCGACCCCATGCCGGTGCCGCAAATCCCGATGAGATGAATCTTCATTTAGGCACACATTCCGTCGCGCCGGGGTGGAACTGGGTGGCGAACTTCTTCACTTCCATCGTGAACTGAACGGTGAAGTCCCGAAAAAGTCCCAGCTCGCGGTCGCCGGTGCCGCCGGAGGTGTCCCAGCGCAGGTGCGAGACCACGGCCGACCCACAGGGCTCGATGCGGCCGCGCCTTTGACCCTTGGCCTGTGCGCCCCAGGCCTCGGCTGCGTCGCGGGTGCACCGGCCGCCCGGGCCGTCGGCGCAGGCCACGCGCAAGATGTCGTACCACCACGGCCCCTTGGGGCCGTACTCGGCGATCTGCAGCTCGGGGGCGACGCCGCCCTCGGGCGAGTCGGCGCGGGCGGTGAACGTCATCTGGTTGGTGGTGCCGGGCAGCACGTCGACGTAAAAGCAGGTCTCGTCGCGGCCGGCCACGAAGTGTCCCAGCGTCGGCGAATCGAGTTGGGCCGTGCCGCCGAGCGCGCCCAGGCGGATCTCGAACCGCTTGTGATCGGGATCGGGCGGCCGGGTCTCCTCGACGTCGCCGTTGCGCTGCCGGCAAGCGCAGCGCCCGCCCCTGCAGCGGGCGCCGGCCAGGTTGGCGTCGCGCGCGCCCGGTGCCTGGGCAGGCGCGCCGGACGACGGCGCCGGGCCGGCCGCGGACGAATCGGCGCATCCCGCCGGCGCCAGCGCAAGCGCGAGCAACGCCACGGCGGCGATCGAAGTCGAATGCTCCAATCTCTGGTGAAGCATGCGGGAGTGGGAGGCGATGGACGGCGGTGCCTCGCTTACGTACCATAGATTCTTCATGTCACGTGCGTTTCCAAAGCTGATCGTCGCCGCGTTGCTGGCCGCCACGCTGGCGACCGCGTGCGCGGAGTCCGACGACGAAGGGCGGCCGGTCACCTATTCGCTGACGGCCAAACAGAATTACGAGAAGGGTGTCGCCGAGCTGAAGGACGAAAATTACGCCGAGGCCAAGAAATACTTTCAATTCGTGAAGCAGAAGTTTCCGTTTTCGAAGTACGCGGTCATGGCCGAGCTGGGCGTCGCCGACACGCAGTTCGCCCAGGGCAACTACACGGAAGCGAACGAGAGCTACAAGAGCTTCGCCCGGCTGCACCCCACGCACGAGAAGGTCGAGGACGGGTACATCGCGTACAAGATCTGCCAGGGCTACTTCAAAGACATGCCGGACGACCTGTGGATCATGCCTCCGTCGTACGAGAAAGATCAATCGGCGGTCAACGACGCGCAGCGTGAGCTGAACGACTTCCGCAAGCGGTTCCCGAACTCGCCCTACCAGAAGAAGGTCGACGAGATGCGCAAGGAGGTGCTGAAGCGCCTGGTCGACCACGAGGTCTACGTGGCGCTCTTCTACCTCAAGAGCGACCACCCGCGCGCGGCGGCCCTGCGCCTCGAGGGCGCCATCAAACGCTACCCCGGGTCGGGGCGCGAGCCCGAGCTCCTGACCTCGCTGGGCGAGACGTACCTGCACATGAACGAGCCGCTGCGGGCGAAAGAGACGTTCACGCGAGTGGTCACCGACTACCACGACGCGCGGGAGGCCCGCCGGGCCGAGCTTTACCTGGAGTTCATCGCGCGGCAGTACGGCGAGCATCCCGTGCCGCGCGTCATCCCGACGGACGCGCCGGCCCAAAATGGCTGACGCCGACGCGCCCCGAGCGGCCGACGACCAGGCGCAGCTGGCCGCGCTGGTGGCGCGCGGGCGGGCGCACTACGCGGCCGGCGAGCACGCCCAGGCGATCGCCTGTCTGACCGAGGCGCTGCGCGGCAAGGCCGCTTACGCCGACGTCTACGACATGCTGGGCGTGATGTACCACCAGCAGGGGCGGCTGACCGACGCGGAAGAGATGTTCCGCCAGGCGCTGCGCCTCAACCCGGCCTACACCGAGGCGGCGCTGAACCTGACGGTCACCCTGAACGATCTGGGCCAGTACGGCGAGGCGCACGCGATCTACGCGCAGGCCATGCAGGCCGTGAAGCGCGCCCCGCGCGAGCTGGACCCGTTCGTCAAGGGCAAGATCGCCAACATGCACGCCGAGCTGGGGGCGGCCTACCGGGCCGTCGGCGCCCACGAAGATGCGCTGCGCGAATACCGGCGCGCGCTGGCCCTCTGCCCGACGTTTTCGGACGTCCGGACCGAGCTGGCCAAGACGCTGCACGACGCCGGCGACTTCGCCGCCGCCATCCACGAGCTGGAGCTGGCGCGGGCGGAGAGCCCGCGCTTCGTGCCGGCGCGGCTGCACCTGGGGCTGGCCTACCACGCGGCGGGACGAGCCGCGGACGCGGCGGCCGAGTGGCGGGCGGCGCTGGCCCTCGATCCGAACAACGGCGCGGCGAAACTGTACATGGCCATGCACGAAGCGCAGGCCCAGGGCCTGCACGCAGCGCAGGCCCAAGGCCCCGGCTGACCCGCCCGTGCTCCGCTTCGTCCCGTCCGTCGAGACCTTCACCGTCGAGGAGATCCCGGCGTATCTCCCCTCCGGCGAGGGGACGCACCTCTTTGTGTGGGTCGAAAAGCGCGGGCTGACCACGCTGGACGTCATCGCGCGGCTGGCCGGCGCGCTCGGCGTGAACGGCCGCGACGTCGGCTACGCGGGGCTCAAGGACCGGCACGCGGTCACGCGGCAGTGGCTCAGCGTCCCCGGCGTCGACCCCGAACGGGCGCTGGAGATTCCCGCGGACCCGACCTGGACGATCCTGCAGGCGGTCCGCCACCCGCACAAGCTGCGGTTGGGGCACCTGCGCGGCAACCGCTTCGAGGTGGTCCTGCGCGACGACTCCGGCCAGGTCGGCCCGGACGACCTGCGGGCGCTGGAAGCCGCCGTGGCGCGGGTGATCGCCGACGGCATTCCCAACCGCTTCGGCGCGCAGCGGTTCGGCAGGGACGGCGACAACGCCGCCGCAGGGCTGGCCCTGCTGCGCGGACAGCGCCGCGAGCGGGACCGCCGGCGGCGCCGGCTGCTGCTCTCGGCGCTGCAGTCGGCGGTCTTCAACGGCGCCCTGGCCCTGCGCGCCGGGGGCGGGCCGCTTGGCCGCCTGCGTGAGGGCGACGTGCTGCAGAAGACCGACAGCGGCGGCCTGTTCGTCACGACCGACAGGACGGTCGACCAGGCCCGGGTGGACCGGGGCGAGGTGGTCCCGACCGGCCCCCTGCCCGGCGGCCGCGAGATCGAGCCCCCGCCCGGCTCCGAGGCCGCCGCGCTGGAGGACGAAGCC
>JAICYS010000352.1 GCA_025934105.1 Myxococcota bacterium
CCGCCGCGAGGATCGCCGTCCGCGGGCGCGGCGGTTCGGCGCGCCGCCGCGCGGACGGGGGCCGCGCACCCGCGGATTGCAGCGCGGCCAGGAGCTCGTCGGCGCTTCCAAAGCGGACCTCGGGCGACGGCGCCACGGCGCGCAGGATCACCCGCTCGAGCCCTTCGGTGATTCCGCGTTCCGGGCTGACCGCGCGGGGCGGGGGAACGGGGGCGCCGCTCGCGATCGCGCAAACCACGTCCGGCGTCGGTTCGCGCCCCGTGCACATCACGTAGAGCAGCATGCCCGCGGCGTAGAGGTCGGCGCGCAGGTCGGGCCGGCCCCCGGTGCGCTCGGGCGGCAGATAGATCCGGTCGCGCGTCGCGTCCGCCGGCGCGGCCGCCTGACCGAAGCGCGGCAGCCCGACGGTCAGCAGATCGGCCGCCGCCGGCCGCGCCGCCCAGACGTTGTCGGGCCGCAGCGCGCGGTGAACCACGCCGTGCCCGTGCAGGTGCCGGAGCGCCTCGCAGAGCTGCAGGCCCAGCGACAGCGCGCGCGGCACGGTCAGACAGGAACCCTGGAACGGGTCCTTGGACCTCCCGCGACGACTTTGCTCGGCAACCCCCGGCTCCGTCGACGCCGTCAGATCGGCGCTGCCCAGCTCGTCCCGGAGCGCGTTGCCCTCCGGCAGATCCGAGACCAGAAACGGCCGGCCCTCGTGGGCCCCGAAGCCGGTCACCGAGACGATGCGCGGGTGCCGGAGGTGGCTGAGGGTCCGGGCCTCACGCTCGAACCGGGCCAGCTCGCCCCGGTTCTCGACGTGCCGCTGGTCCCAGAGTTCGAGCCGCGCCGGCCGCCCGTTTTCCAGCGTCTCGACCCGAAACGCGGCGCCGTGCTCCGTCGCGCCCAGCAGCTCCAGCAACCGCCAGCGCCCGCCGACGACCTGATGGAGAAAGGCCTCGGCCGCCAGATGCATTACAGCCCGTCAATCGGCTGACGGACGCCGCCGCTTGAATTTTTGCGAACGGGCAGGCGGCCGGGGACACACTTGTCGAGACATGGGACGATTGCGATGATGCTCACGATACATCGGGGCGGGCCGTCGGTGCGCGCGTTGCTGCTGTGTCTCGCGGCGGCCGGCTGCGGCGGTTCCGGGCAAGACAGGGCCGGCAGCGGAGGCCAGAACGGGGTGGGGGGCCAGGGCGGCGCCGGCAATGCCCCGGCCGCGCAGGCGACGCTGACCTTCGGACAAGCGATCGACGACCAGGTCGACGTCCTGTTCGTCATCAACGACATGGCGTCGACCGGCGCCAATCAGCAGAAGTTGCTCCTGCAATTGCCGGCTTTCCTGAACGAGCTCCAGAGCGGCTCGACGCCGCTGGACCTGCACATCGCCGTGACCACCACCGACATGGGCGCGGCCAGCGACGTCCAGGCGTCCGTCGGCTGTATGCCGCCCGGAGACGGTGGTCAGTTCCGAACCACCCCGGCGGGGACCTGCAGCGGCACGACGCTGGCGGCCGGCGCGACCTATCTGGCCGACGACGGTCGCGGCGCCACCAACTTCACCGGCGCGATCGCCGCCGCCCTGCAGTGCATCTCGACGGTCGGCGATGAGGGGTGCGGCTTCGGGCAGCCGCTGGCGGCCGCGGTTCACGCCCTCGGCGCCGACAATCTCCAAGGCGGCGCTCCGACGCCGCCGCCGGCCAACGCGGGGTTCCTGCGCCCGGACGCGGTGCTGGCGATCGTCGTGCTGTCGAACGAGGACGACTGCTCCGCGCCGGCGGACACCCGACTGTTTTCGCTGCAGGGCCAGCCCGACGGCCTGAGCAACCCGCTGGGCCCGCTCGATCATGGCCGGTGCAATCGCTATGGACACCTGTGCCGGGAGCCCGGCTCGACCAGCCCCGACGCGCTCGTCGCCCCGCCGCTCGCGCCGCCGGCGGATGCGCGGCTGACGGGCGCCGCGCCGACCCTCGGCCTGTTCGATTGCCAGGACAACGACACCTCCACCGGGCTGCTCGTCCCGGTCCGCACGCTGGCCGGCCAGATCAAGGCGCTGAAGTCGGACCCGGACGGCCAGATCCTGGTCGCGGCCCTGGTTGCGCCCGCGTCGCCCTACACGGTCGGCTGGTTCCCGGCAGGCGGCCAATCGGGCGAGTTGTGGCCCGAGATCATGCATTCTTGCGGCGCCCAGGGGGCGGCCAACGTCAGCCCCGACGCCACCCAATTCACTCCGGACGGCACGTTCGGCGACCCGGGCGTGCGCCTCACCCAGTTCGCCCACGGGTTTTCGAACAGCCTCGTCGCCTCGGTTTGCGACGCCAGCTACGCGTCGGCGATGGCCGCTACCGCCACGCAGATCGTACAACTCGTCGGCGGGCGCAATTGCTGGCGCGGGTCGGTCCAGAAGACCGCGCGCGGCCTGCCCGACTGCCGCGTCGCCGCCACGGTGGCGAACGGCGCCGCGAGCGAGACGGTCCAGTATCCCAATTGCGCGGATGACGGCGAGACCCCCCCCTGCTGGACCGCGAACTCCGGCTCTCCGGGGTGCTCAGGGATCGCTTTTTCGACGATCGACGCGCCCGGCGCCGCCAGCTCGTCGATCGCGGTCACCTGCTCCCTTCCCCAGCCATGACGTGAAGAGGCGATCGCGCCCACCCGCGCACGCGATCACACACCCGCGCACATCGCGCGCTCAATGCGGGCCCTCAACGGACGTTCGCCGGCCGCCGCCGTCATTGCCCGTGTTACGGTACGACGGCGGGCGCATCGTCTCCGCGACAGTGAGGTGTTCCATGAGCTACCTCTACGGCGACTCCACACCGTCGACGCTCGAGATCAACTTCATCGATTTCCTGCGCGACGCCGTCGATTTCTGCGTGCAGGTCCTGGCGGCCGACGAGCGGATGGCCGAACGCCAACGGCGCGTGCGCGCGCTCGAGAGCGCGCACGCCGCCGAGATCGCGAAGCTGGAACGGATCGGCGGCCTGGTCCCGAAGGCGGTGGAAGGGGCGCCGGTCGGCGAGGGCGACTCGGTGGCCGCGCGTTGCGTGGCCGCCATCCTGCGCTCGGCCGACGAGCTGGTCCGCGCGGCGAAGGGCGAGGTCGGCCAGGCCTTCGACGCCGAGGCCGCCAGCCGTGCCGAGGCGGATGCCCGCGATCGCGAGGCCTGCCTGAAGGCGCTCGAGACCTTGCTCGTCAGACACGAGCTGCCCGGGACGGAATCGGATCTGCGCGTCGCCCTGGGCACCGGCGGCCGGTACGCGGGCCGCATGACCATCCGGACGGCGTTCGGGCTGGAGGCCGCCGTCGACCTGGACGTCCCGCTCAATCACCTGTTCGAGAAGGTCGTCCGCGTCGATCGCGTGATGGAGCGGCTGGAGGTGCAGATGCCCGAGCTGGGCGGGTGGCTCCACAAGGAGATCCGCCTGCGGGCCCAACACCTGGAGAAGCATCATTTGGTCGAGCTGGTGGTCAAGGCGGGGGCCGACGCCGTCCGGCTGCGCGCCTCGCCCGACGGCAAGGGCGCGGGCCTCGACGTCGTCTACGCCGGCGACGGCGCGCCGCCGCGGCTCATCCGGATCGACGACGAGGGCAAGGCCGCCGAGACCGTCGACGTCGAAGAGGCCGACCGCTCCAAGCTGCTCGCGCTTCGTGACCGCCTGGCTGCGGCGACGTCCGAGCTCGCCCAACATCGCAAGGGGCTGGCCGAGGCGACGCTGAACGGCGAGCCGTTGCGGACCCATTGCCACCCTGCGCTGGTCGTCGAGCGGTTGATCGAGGCGCTCGCCCCCGAGGTGCAAGAGATCGCCGCTCGCTCGCAATCGCCCGGCGAGCTGGTCTTGCGCCGGCTGCTGAGCGGCGACCGCCGCGAGGAGATCTTCCTGTCCAAGCAGGAGCTCAAGATCAAGCTCGAGCCGCTGGACGAACGTCATCGCGCGCTCTTCAGTCCGCTCTGGCAGGCGGCGATCCGCCTGCCCGCCACGGTTGCGCCGGCCGCGCCCAAGGTGCCGGCGGCGGGGCCGACCCGACCCTCCGTCGAGCCGGCCGCCCGCGCGGCGGCGATGGTGGCCGCGCCCGGCCCGACGCTGCCGTCCATCGAGCCGCCGAATCCGGCGGCGTTCATTCCGGCCCCCGCCCAGGCGTCGCGGCCGGCGCCGCCCCCTGCACCTCCCCTGCGCGCCGAGCCGCCGCAGCAAGCGGCGGGCGTGATCGACGTCGGGGACGTCGAGGTCAGCTTCGACGCCGGCGCCGCCGATCGGGACCGCCCAGCCTAGCACGCGCGAAGCCTAGGAGGGCGTTGCCTTACGGCAACGGTGAGCGGCAGCGAACCATGCCCGACGACGTGCCGCCCGGCGGCGCCTAGCGGCGATGTTTCTTCGAGCCGGTGGTCTTCTTGCCGGACGAGTTGTCGGACGCCAGCAAGCTGCCCAGGC
>JAICYS010000238.1 GCA_025934105.1 Myxococcota bacterium
CAGCGCGGCCACAACTTCGCCATCGTCGACGAGGTCGACTCGATCCTGATCGACGAGGCGCGCACGCCGCTCATCATCTCGGGCCCCGCCGAGCAGTCGGCGGACCTTTATCAAAAGGTCGACGGCATCATCCCCGGCCTGCGCAAGGACATCGACTACACCGTCGACGAGAAGGCGCATTCGGCCATCCTGACCGACAACGGCATCGAGCGGATCGAGGACCGACTGGGCGTGGGCAACCTGTACGCGCCCGGCAACATCCAGTGGCTGCACCACGTCTCGCAGGCGCTGAAGGCGCACACGCTCTACAAGCGCGACGTGAACTACCTGATCGACGACGGCGAAATCGTCATCGTCGACGAGTTCACGGGCCGCAAGATGCCCGGGCGCCGCTGGTCGGACGGCCTGCATCAGGCCATCGAAGCCAAGGAAGGCGTCGAGATCCAGGAAGAGAACCAGACGCTGGCCACCATCAGCTACCAGAACTACTTCCGCCTCTACGAGAAGCTGGCCGGCATGACCGGGACGGCCGACACCGAGGCCGCGGAATTCAACCAGATCTACAAGCTGGACGTGAACGTCATCCCGACCAACCGGCCGGTCCAGCGCAAGGACTCGCACGACGTCGTCTACAAGAACGAGCGCGGCAAGTTCCGCGCGGTGTGCGACGAGATCGAGGAGTACCACAAGCGCGGCCAGCCGGTGCTGGTCGGGACGGTCAGCGTCGAGAAGTCCGAGGTCGTGGCCTCGTACCTGCGCAAGAAGGGGATCGACCACGCGGTGCTGAACGCCAAGCAGCACGAAAAGGAGGCGTTCGTCGTCTCCCAGGCGGGCCGCAAGGGGCGCGTCACCATCTCGACCAACATGGCGGGCCGCGGGACCGACATCATCCTGGGCGGAAACGCCGAGTTCATGGCGCGGCACGAGGTCGACCCGGAGAACGCCGGCAAACCCGGGCACGAGCTCGATCCCGAGAAGCAGGCGGCCTACGAGGAGGCGCTCAAGAAGTACAAGCCCCAGTGCGACGCCGAGAAGCAAGAGGTCCTGGCGGCGGGCGGCCTGCACATCCTCGGGACCGAGCGCCACGAGGCGCGCCGCATCGACAACCAGCTTCGCGGCCGTGCCGGCCGCCAGGGTGACCCGGGCAGCTCGCGCTTCTACCTGTCGCTGGAAGACGACCTGATGCGCATCTTCGGCGCCGAGCGCATCACCGGCCTCATGGAGCGGTTGGGGATGGAAGAGGACGTGCCCATCGAGCACGGCCTCATCAACCGCGCCATCGAGAACGCGCAGAAGAAGGTCGAGGGGCACAACTTCGACATCCGCAAAAACCTGCTCGAGTACGACGACGTCATGAACCAGCAGCGCAAGACCATCTATGCGCTGCGACGTCAGGTGCTCGAGGGGCGCTACGCGCCCGAGCCCAGCGAAGAAGAGAAGGAACGCGGGATCACCACCACCGACGCGCCGCTGCCGACGGAGTCGGGCAAATTCACGGTGGCCAACCTGTCGTCCGCCGTGCGCCCGATCCTGGCCCGCATGTGCGACGCGCTGTCCGAAGCGCGCGTTCCCGACGCGGAGGCGCCGGGCGGCTTCAAGGCCCAGACGGTCCCGGTCAACCCGGCGCACCTGCGCTCGCTCATCTACCGCGAGTGGGGCGCCTATCCCGAGACGCATGGCATCGTCGAGGATCGGACGGCCACCCTCGACCGGCTGGCCGACGACGTGGCGTCGTCGCTGATCCAGCAGCGCGAGCGGCTGCTGGACCTCAGCGAACAGATGATCCAGCTCATCATCGAGGAGCACTGCCCGCCCGGCTCGCACGCCGAGGATTGGGATCTGGAGGCGCTCAGCACCTCGGTCAAGCAGTGCTTCGGGTTCGAGCCGGACTTCAAGGAGAGCCACGGCCTGGACCGCGATTCGGTGGCCGAGTCGCTCTGGGAACAGGTCGAGAAGGTGATCGAGGCGCGGGAGACCGAGTATCCGCTGCACATCCTTCTGCACTACGCGCGCGTGTTCTATCTGGAAGAAATCGACGAGCGTTGGATCGACCACCTCAAGTCGATGGAGGCGCTGCGCGAGGGGATCCACCTGCGCGGTTACGGCCAGATGGATCCCAAGCAGGAGTACAAGAAAGAGGGGTTCGTCATCTTCGGCGAGATGATGAACAACATCGGACGGAACGTCTGCGAGAAGCTGTTCCACATGCAGCTCCAGCGGGTGGACGCGCCGGCTCAGGCGCCGGTCAGCGCAGCGCCGGCGGTCGCGGCGGTGCCGGCGGGCGCCGCCAAGAAGCCGCGCAAGACGGTCGAATCCGGGGGCGGCGCGGAAGCGCAGGCCCAGGCGGCGAACCCCGCCGGGGGGGGCGGCGGCGACGGCGAGGCCAAGCCGGTGCGGCGAAGCGAGCCGAAGGTGGGGCGCAACGATCCCTGCCCCTGCGGAAGCGGCAAAAAATACAAGAAATGTCACGGCGCCGTCGTCACGGCGTAGTCGCATGGCTGGCGCTGTCGGCGGTGTCCGCCGCCGGCTGCGAGGCCGACCTGGGGACCGCCGGCTGCCGGATCGCGCACCAGACGACGCTGCCCGGCTCGCCGCTGACGTTGCTGCCGAACGCCCGGCTGGATGTGGTCGGGGCAGGATACGTGCTGATGGGCTACGACGCGCCGACCAACGCCGTCCGCTGGGCGACGCTGTCCACCTCCGGCACGCTGGGCACCGAGCGCGCCTACCCATTGCCGGTCGGCGTGCAGAGCGCGCTCTTCGCGGTGGCCGCCGCGCCCGCCGCCGTGCAGCCGCCGGGGGGCGGGGACGCCGTGCTCACCGGGCCGGTCGCCGGCGACACCGTCCTCATCGGGTACGTCGGCACGGACAGCACCGGCACCAAGGGCGAACTCTCCATGATCGCCGTTCCCGCCGACGGGTCGGCGCCGTCGGGCCCGGCGGCCGTCATCTACGAATTCCCCGACGGCGTGCCTCCGGCCTCCTCGCTGGCCATGGTCTCGTCGCTCAAGGGCGTGCACGCAGGGCTGGCCTGGGTCGACGACCAGATGGGGCGCGTCATGTACACGGCCATCGACGGCAGCGGCGCCATGGTCGGCGCGCCGACCCCGGTGTCGCCCGCCCTGCCCGGGTTCCGCGGCCTGGCGTTCACGCCCGGCAAGGACCAGGTGACGCTCGTCTACTACAGCGACGACGTCAACACGAACAGCCTCACCGGCCCGGGATGGATCATCGCCGACGGGAACGAAGCCGGGGCCATCGACTCGTCGATCGCGCTGGTCTTCTCCGGCCAGCCCGCCACCCCGGCCGTCGTCACGGCGACCGCCGCCGGGTACGCGCTGGCCTGGCAGGACTCGGCCGGCGCCTGGCTGGGGGTCTACAAGTCGTCCAACCAGACGGTCTCGCCGCCCCATTTGTTCGCGCCGTCCAGCGAGTTCGGGGGCGCCTTGCTTCAGCCGCCGCTGGTGGCGCTGACCAGCCTCATGACGGACTTCGGGGTGGTCTTCCAGCAGCCGCGCGACGCGGAGCTCTGGCGTCTGGACCCGACGGGGAATCGCCGGTCGGGCGCGCTCATTTTCCCGTCGGCGGCGGGGAGCCTGGGGACGGTTTCGGCGGTGCCCGCGCTGGCGCCCGATACCGGCCTGGTCGTGACCTATGCGGACTATGCCGGCGGTGACGCGCCGTCCGGTCCGGCGGGCGACCGGCTGTTCGTGAACGCGACATGTTACTGACGGAAGCTGTGGAATAATTGCTCAGGAGGGGCTGTTGGCCCCTTGGCGACGATGAAGCGGCGACCGGTCGAAACGGACTTCGAGCAGGAGGCGCTGCCGCACCTCCCGGCGCTCTACTCGGCGGCGATGCGGATGACCCGCAACGAGAAGGACGCCGAGGACCTGGTCCAGGACACGTTGCTCCGCGCCTACCGTTTCTTCGACACGTTCCAGCCCGGCACCAACTGCAAGGCCTGGCTGTTCCGCATCCTCACCAACGTGTTCTGCAACAGCTACCGCGAGCGCGAGCGCGAGCACGTGGTGATGACCGAGGCGGAGTCCTCGTCGGCCAACCTGGAACAATTCGTGGGCGGCACCGACCCGCGGGACGTCGAGACCGCGCTCCTCGGCCGGATGGTCTCGGCGGACGTCGAGAAAGCGCTGGCCGCCGTGCCGCCGGACTTCCGGATGGCGGTCATCCTCGCCGACCTGGAAGACTTTTCGTACAAAGAGATCGCGGAGATCATGGATTGTCCGGCCGGCACCGTCATGAGCCGGCTCTTCCGCGGCCGCAAGATCCTGCAGGGCCTGCTGCACGACTACGCCGTCGAGCAGGGGATCATTCAAGCCGACGCGGCCAAGGCGTCCGCGGCGGCCGATCCGGCGGCGCCGGTCGACATCGCGGCCTACCGGCGCCGGCGCGGGCAGGGAGAGGCGTCGTGAGCTGCGCCGAGCTCAGGACCTCGCTGCAGGCCTACGTCGATCGCGAACTGGACGGCGTCGATCGCGAGGTGGTCGAGCAGCACCTGGTGAATTGCCCCGGTTGCGCGCGGCAGGTTCACCTGCAGGGGCGGTTCAAGGCGGCGGTGCGGGCGCACCTGCCGCGGCCGCCGGTGCCGATGGTGTTGGAGGCGCGCCTGCGCAAGGCGCTGGGCACGCAGCCCATCGCGCCGCGCCGCTGGCCGTGGCTGTCGTACCCGCGCCTGGTCCCGGCGCTGGCGGCCGCCGGGCTGCTGATCGGGCTGACCGGCACGGTCCGCCAGACGCAGTCGCGCGTGCTGGAGCAGGCCGAGCGCAGCTACCACGCCGAGATGCCGATGGACGTGACCGCCTCGGACTGCGGATCGATCGCCTCCTGGTTCCGCGGGCGGGTCGACTTCCCGGTGCACGTCCCGGTCCTGGGCGGCGCGGCCTGTCAGGGCGGCCGGCTGGTGAACGTGGGCGAGCGGCCGGCCGCGTACCTCATGTACCGCGCTCAGACGGGCCATCGGGTGGCGCTGCTGGTGTTCGATCCGCGCGACCAGCCCATGGAGGCGCCCGAGCGCCGGGTCATCAACGGCCGCGAGGTGTGGGTGGAGAGCGGCCCCGGCATCTCGACCGCCGCCTACCGCGACCGGGGCCTCGGGTACGTGGTCACCGCCGACCTGGACGAGGAGACGCTGACCCGACTGGTGACGACGGCGTTCCAGCGTTAGTCGCCCGCGGTATCCTCGAAATTCCTGTTAGAATGACCGCCTTCCGCTGGGAGGCGAGATGGCCGACCGAATCGCGCTGTGCATCGAACCCGACGCCGCCACGGCGGACCAGCTCGCGCGCTGGTTGGCTCCGAACGGGTTCGACATCAAAAGCATCCCCAACGGCGACGAAGCGATCGAGTGGGGACGGTCGCACAAGCCGTCCGTCATCCTTCTGTCGGTCGAACCGAAGAAGATCGGCTACGCCATCTGCAACAAGCTGCGGCGCAGCCCCAGCCTGCGCGACGTGCCGCTGGTGCTGATCTCCGGCGAGGAGACGCCCGCCACCTTCGAGCAGCACAAGAAGCTGAAGTCGCGGGCCGACGAGTACATGCTGAAGCCGCTCGAGCGCGAAGAGCTGCTGGTCAAGATCGGGGGCCTCCTGAACCTGAATCTTTCCGAGCCGCCCGCCGATGACGATGACGACGTGCACGAGCTGGACGCCGACTCGGACATCGTGATGGCAGACGACGACGACGTTGACATCATCAGCAGCGCGACGGCCGAGCACGACGAGGACGACGAAGAGGCCACCGTCTCGGTCGATCCGAACCAGTACCACGCGGCGGAGGCCGAGGCGTCGAACGGGACCTCGGGCTCGCACGGGCTGCCCGAGACGACCGGCGTGACCCAGAACCCGTTCGTGGGGGAACGGTTCGATCCCGAGACGCAGGCGGCGTTCGCCGCGCTGGAGGCCAACTCCCCCGAGGCGCCGCCGTCCAGCAACGACATGGTGGATCTGCGCACGCTCTGGTCGGACGACGACCTGCCGCCGAACCTGCCCTGGGAGCAGCCGGCCCCGGAGCTTCGGGGCGCACCCGACGAGACCCTCGCGGCCGGCGACCCCCCCGGGCGGGAAATCCCCCCCATCACGTCGGAGATCCCCGCCATGGCTGACGACGATCCCGACTTCTATCGCACCGGAGAGACCCTGGGCCCGGAGCCGATCGCGGCCGAGTCGCCCATCGGGGCCACCCAGCCGCACGCGGCGCCGGAGCTGGTCCTCGACGAACCGCCGCCGCCCGACGAGGTGGCCTTCGACGACGTGTCGACCGAGACCGGCGGGCGCATCATCTCCGAGCGGTTCGGCGCCCCGGTCGAGGATCCGCGGGTCCGCGAGCTGGAGGGGCGCAACGCCGAGCTGGAGGCGCGCATCCACTCGCTGGAGAGCGAGCGGCAGACGCTGCGCAAGGAGATCGAAGAGGCGCGCGAGCGGTTCACGCAGTCGTCCACCTTCTCGAAGGAACGCGAGTTCCTGGGCCTGCGCGAGATCATCAACAAGAAAGAGAAGGACATTCTGGATCTGCGCGACGCGCTGGACGCCAAAGAGCGTCAGATCCTGGACCACAAGGACAAGATCCGCGAGCTCGAGCGCGCGCGGCGCGATCTGGAAGAGAGCACCATCGGGTTCGAGCGGAACCTGGTGGCCGCCAACGAGAAGGTCGCCGAGCTGGCGCAGGACGCGCAGAAGTCGGCGGAACGCGAGAAGCATCTCAAGGCTCGCGTCGACGAGGGACATCTCGAGCTGCGCAAGGCGCACGAGGAGATCGACGCGCTCAAGCGGCGGGCCGCCCAGGACGCGCAGCAAGCTCGGGCCGAGGCTGAGCGCCTGCGGGCCGAGATGGAGTCGCGGCTGTTGGAGATGGCCGAGACGCACCGGAACGAGGTGTCGCGCCTCACCGACGAGCACGGCGAGGCCCTGGCCGGCGCCGAAGGGGCGCGCCAGTCCGAGCTGGCGCGCATCGAGGCCGCCCACCGGGCCGAGGTCGAGGCCCTGCAGCGGCGCATGTCCGACGAGCAGGCCGAGGCCGCCGAGCGGCTGGCCGGCGAGGTGGCGCGGCTGCGCAAGGACAACGAGAAGGCGCTCCAGTCCCTACGCGAGGAGCACCAGGCGCAGCTGGCGACCGAGCGGCAGTCGTACGAGTCGCTGGCCGAGCAGAAAGAGCGCGACCACCGCAACGAGATCCTCGGGATGCGCAAGCGCCACGAGGAAGAGGCGCTGGCCGCCGAGGAGCGCCGCCAGCGCGACATCGCCGAGCAGGAGGCGCGCCGCGTCTCCGAGCTGGAAGCCGCCGAAAACCGGCGGCGCAGCGAGCAGGCCGCGCGCGACGAGGAGCACCACGCCCGGGTCACCGAGATCGAGCGGCGGCACCTGACCGAGAAGACGGATCTCACCGAGCGGCACCGCGCCGACTACGATCAGGCGTTGAACCGCGCGGCGCGCGCCGAAGGGGAGCTGGCCGCCCGCGTACAGGAGCTGGAGCAGGCTCATCGCCGGCTGGCGGACATCGAGGCCGACGTCGACGCGGCGCGCGCCGAGCTGGGCAACCGCGACGTGAAGCTGGCCCAGACGCGCGACCGCATCTCCGAGCTCGAGGCCAAGGTCGCCGACTACGAGGACCAGATGGTCCGCGCCTTCCAGCGGATCCGCGCCGACGACAAGACCGCCGAAAAGACGCGCCGGGCGCTGGCCGTGGCGCTGGCGCTGCTGGACGAGCGGGCCGCCACGCCGGCGGCCGCTGCCGCCCGCACCGACGAGCCGAAGCTCGAAACCTAGCCGCAAGGCAGTTCACTCGCGGTCCGCTCGACCGCCGGCCGACGATCCGGCCCGGTGGCGGCGCCGGGCCTGCGCGCGGTGTTCATCGTCGGGCTGGTCGACGCGATCTTCGAACGGTCCAGCCGGCGCGCGCTTCTGGTTCGACTCGGCGGTTGACGTTCGCGGGCGGCGCTCCTAACGTTCCGCCGTCGGGCATGCGCATCACGGCGAACCAGGTCACCACCGTCCGACTGCTGGCCATGCCGATCGTCGGGATGCTGATCTACGGCGCCGCGGACACCCAGCTCTGGGGGGTGGTGGTCGGGACGCTCATCGGCCTGACCGACACCGTCGACGGGTACCTGGCGCGCAAGCACGGCCCGACGGTGCTGGGCTCGCTGCTGGACCCGGTGGCCGACAAGTTCTTCATCGTGGTCTGTTACGGCTGCTACGCCGACCGGGGCGGCATCGCCTGGACGCTG
>JAICYS010000430.1 GCA_025934105.1 Myxococcota bacterium
CGGCTGCCGGGGTGTCGGCGCCGCCTCCGGCTTCGCCGCCGCCCGCGGGCGCGCTGGCAGTCGAGCCGCTGCCCGCCATCCCGCCGCCGATCCCCGAGGAGTCGGCGCCGGCGCCGGTGTTCGCGCCGTCGGAGTCGCCGGTCCCGGCCGCGCCGCCCGAGGCCGACGATCCGCTCCGCGTCGGCCTGATGGTCGGTCTGCTCTCGCTGCCTCGACCGATCGAAGCCGAGCTGGTGTTCAAGTTGGGGCGCTGGTTCGGCTTCGGCGTCCAGGCCAGCTTCTTGCCGCAGCTCTCGGTCCCCGCCATCGACGGCAAGCTGGACCTGAAGGCGATCCAGGGCCTGTTCCGCTGGCACCTCTTCGGCAACGCCTTTTACCTCGGCGGCGGCCTCGGCTATCAGACCTTCCAGGCGTCGTTCGGCGAGACCATCGACGGCGGCGAGCTGAACATCGCCGCCGACATGTCCGGTCCGTTCGTGGTCCCGCAGCTCGGCTGGATGTGGATCTTCGACTCGGGGTTCGCGATGGGCCTCTCGTTCGGCATCCAGATCCCTATCCCGAAAGAGCCGGTGGTCACCGCCACCTACAACGGCCAACCGGTCCCGCAGCAAGCCACCAGCAGCGTCCCCCAAGACGTCCTCAACGAGGCCCAGACCACCGGGGACAACGTCCGCAGCGCCGCCAAGCTGATCGTCCGCTACCCGTTTCCGCAGATCGACTTTTTGCGGATCGGGTTCTTCTTCTGAGCCGCCCGCCCGGCTGGCGAAACGGCTCGACGAGGACGCGCGGGCCTCAGACCACCGGGCCGTCGCCGCGAGCCAGCACCGTGTCACGGGCCAGGCGCTCGTCCTTGCCGGGGTGATCGGTGTTGAAGTGCAGCCCGCGGCTCTCCGGGCGGCGGCGGGCCGACTGGATGATCAGATCCGCCACCAACGCGATGTTGCGCAGCTCGACCAGATCGCCGGTGATGGTGGCGTTCCAGTAGTAGTCGCGAATCTCGGAGCGGATCAGCTCGATGCGCCGGGCCGCCCGCTCGAGGCGCTTGTCGGTGCGCACGATGCCGACGTAGTTCCACATCAGGCGCCGAATCTCGTCCCAGTTGTGGCTGACGACCACCGCTTCGTCGGGTGAGCCGGCCTCGCCGGCGTACCAGGGGGCGACTTGCAGCGGCCGTTCGACGCTCGCGTCGCGCACGTCGTCGGCGGCGCGCGAACCGAACACCATCGCCTCCAGCAACGAGTTCGACGCCAGCCGGCAGGCGCCGTGCAGCCCGGTCATGGCCACCTCGCCGATGGCGTAAAGGTTCTTGACCGTCGAGCGCCCGTGCTCGTCGACCAAGACGCCGCCGCAGCTGTAGTGCGCGGCCGGCACCACCGGGATCGGGTGCTGGCGCATGTCGATGCCCAGCTCCAGGCAGCGCCGGTGAATGTTCGGGAAGCGCTCGACCAGGAAGTCGCCCGGCAGGTGGGTCATGTCCAGCAGCACGTGGTCGTCGCCGGTTCGCTTCATCTCGGCGTCGATGGCGCGCGAGACGATGTCTCGCGGCGCCAGGTCCTTCATCTCGTGGTAGCGCGGCATGAACGCCGTCCCGTCGCGCAGCCGCAGGATGCCGCCCTCGCCGCGCAGCGCCTCGCTGATCAAGAACGACTTGGCGGCGGGGTGGTACAGCACCGTCGGGTGGAACTGGAAAAACTCCATGTTGGCGATCCGGGCGCCCACCCGGTAGGCCATCGCGACGCCGTCGCCGGTCGCGACGTCCGGGTTGGACGTGTAGAGATAGACCTTGCCGGAGCCGCCGGTCGCCAGCACCACCGCCCGCGCCACGGCCGTGACGACCTGCCCGGTGTGCTGATCCAAGAGGTAGGCGCCGAAGACGACGTTCGGTCGGCCGTATTTCGCGGTGGTCAGCAGGTCGATGGCCAGGTGGTCGGGCAGCAGGGTGATCCGGTCCGCGCGCTCGGCGACCTTGCGCAGCAGCGCCTCTTGGATGGCGGCCCCGGTGGTGTCCTTGACGTGCACGATGCGGCGCGCGGTGTGGCCCCCTTCGCGCCCCAGCGCCAGGTGGCCGGCGGCGTCGCGGTCGAACGGGACGCCCAGTTCGTTGGCCAGCCAGCGGATGTGCTGGGGCCCCTCGGTCGCGCAGATCTCGACGGTCTCGCGGCGGCAGAGGCCGTCGCCCACGCGCAGCGTGTCCTCCACGTGCGCCGCCACGCCGTCCTCGGGATCCATCGCCCCGGCGACGCCGCCCTGGGCGTACCAGGTGTTCGCGTCGGCGGGCGCCCGTTTGGTCGCCACCACGACGCGCCCGTGCGCCGAGGCGCGCAACGCGAAGGTCAGGCCCGCCAGGCCCGACCCGATCACCAGATAATCGGTCTCCAGCACCCAGCAAACATACATCCGGCCGGCGGCGCGGGCCCGTCCCCGTGCGGCGAACTGCCGCGCGCCCTCCCGCCGATCGGTGCTACGATCGGGGGCCATGACCGCCCGGGCGTCCGTCCTCGTCGGAGCCGCCGCCAGCCGCCACCGGGCGCGGGCGGGGGCGGCGCGCGCCGGGGCGTTGGGGTCGCGGCCGCGGGCCGGCGGGGGCGGCGAGTTGACCAACAAGACCCCCACCGGCGGC
>JAICYS010000008.1 GCA_025934105.1 Myxococcota bacterium
CGCCGGGTCGTTGCGCGCGCCGGGCGACCAGCGCGCCCGGGCCGGCGCGGCGCTGGCCGCCGAGGCCGCCGAGGCGATGCGCGCGCACCCCGATCGCAGCGCGGCCACCACCAGGGATCCGCCGCTGCCGCTCACCGTCGATCGGCCGCTGGCGGCGTTCAGCGCCTGGTACGAGATGTTTCCCCGCTCGTGCGGGCCGGAGGGGAAGCACGGCACGCTGCGCGACGCGGAGGGCCGGCTGGACTACGTCGCCGACCTGGGGTTCGACGTGGTTTACCTGCCGCCCATCCACCCCATCGGGCGCGCGCACCGCAAGGGACGCGACAACAGCCTGGCGGCGGAGACCGGCGATCCCGGCAGCCCGTGGGCGATCGGTGGTCCGGAAGGGGGGCACAAGGCCGTCCACCCGCAGCTCGGGACCGTCGAAGACTTGCGGCGGTTCGTGGCGGCGGCCCGGCAGCGCGGCCTGGAGGTGGCGCTGGACGTGGCCTTTCAGACGTCGCCCGATCATCCCTACGTCAAGGACCACCCCGAATGGTTCCTGCACCGCGCCGACGGCTCGGTGCAGTTCGCGGAGAATCCGCCCAAAAAGTACGAAGACATCTACCCCTTCGACTTCGCGGGCCCGGCCTGGCGAGCGCTCTGGCAAGAGCTGCGCAGCGTGTTCCTGCACTGGATCGACCAGGGCGTCCGCGTGTTTCGCGTCGACAACCCGCACACCAAACCGATTCCGTTCTGGCGGTGGTGCATCGAGAGCGTCAAAGCCCAGCACCCCGACGTGATCTTCTTGGCGGAGGCCTTCACCCGCCCCAAGCTGATGTACGTGCTGGCCAAGGCGGGGTTCTCCCAGTCGTACACGTACTTCACCTGGCGCACCTCCAAGAGCGAGCTGACCGACTACGTGCGGTCGCTGGCCGAGACCGAGGTGCGGGAGTTCTTTCGCCCCAACTTCTGGCCGAACACGCCGGACATCCTGCCCGAGCACCTGCAGGTGGGCGGGCGCGGCATGTTCATCGCACGCGCGGTGCTGGCGGCCACGCTGTCGCCGAGCTGGGGCATCTACGGTCCGCCCTTCGAGCTGATGGAGCACGTGGCGCGGCCCGGCGCCGAGGAGTACGCGCAGAACGAGAAATACCAGCTGCGCCGCTGGGACCTGGACGACCCGCGCAGCCTGCGGCCGATCATCAAGCGGTTGAACCACATTCGACGCGACAACTCGGCGCTGCATCGGCTGGCCGGCACGGTCTTCCACCCGACCGACAACGACCGGTTGATCTGCTACAGCCGGCGCAGCGGCGACGGGCATAACCTGTTGCTGATCGCGGTCAACCTGGATCCGCACCATGCGCAGACCGGTTGGGTCGACCTGAATCTGGACGCGCTGGGGATCCCGTCGGACGCTGCGTTCCAGGCCCACGACCTGATCGGCGACGGCCGGTACCTGTGGCGCGGCGCGCGCAACTTCATCAGCCTGGATCCGGCGGCCATGCCGGCGCAGATCTTCCGGCTGCGCCATCACCTGCGCACCGAACGGAACTTCGAGTACTACCTATGACGCAGCTCGGGGCGAGGTCGTGGTGGAGGGCGCTGCTCGACGGCGCGGGACGCCAGGCGCTGGCGAGGCGATTGATCGGGTACGCGCGGGAACGGCGCTGGTTCCGGGGCAAGAGCCGGGCGATCCGCGAGGCCCGCGTGGCGGACGCGGTGCCGCTCGACGCCGAGACGCTCGACGCCGCGGCCAACGTGCTGGTGGTGCTGGAGGTGGCCTACGCCGACGGTGAGTCGGACCTCTACGTCCTGCCGCTGGCCTGGTCGGCGCCGGAGGCGCTGCGCGGGCTCCGCGATCGCCAGCCGCACGCGGTGATCGGCGGCGACGACGGGCTGGTCGACGGCCTGGCCACCGGCGGCGCGGCGGCGGCGCTGTTCGATCTGGCGCAGGCCGCGGTCACCCGGCGCGGTGAGCGCGGCGCGCTGTCCGGCGAGAGCTCGGAGCTGTTCGCGCGGGTGGCGCCGGCGGCGGGCGCGGCGGCGCTGGGCCTGCGCGTCGCCGGCGTCGAGCAGACGAACTCGACGGTGATGTTCGGCGACCGCGCGCTCTTGAAGGTGTATCGCCAGCTCAGCGCCGGGCCGAACCCCGAGCTGGAGGTAGGACGGTTCTTGGAACGCGCTTGCGACCCACCCTGCGTTCCGCGGGTCCTGGGCGCGCTCACCTACCATCCGGACGGCGCGCCGCCGCGCAGCCTGGGCATCGTCCACGAGCTGATCGCGAACCGCGGGGATGCCTGGGCGCTGGCCCAGCGCGAGCTGGGGCGCTTCTTCGCGCGGCCGGCCGATGCGCCGCCGGACGCGGGGCGGTTCGTCGCCCACGGCGCCCTCCTCGGGCGTCGCACCGGTGAGCTGCACCTGGCGCTGGCGGGCTGCGCGCGGCCGGTCCCCGACGCGGGCCCGGATTTCGCGCCCGAGCCGCTGACCGACGGCGATCGGGGCGCGCTGGCGGATCGGACCGAGGCGATGTTGAACGACACGCTGGCGGCGCTGGGCCGGTCGGGCCGGCCCTGGCCGCTGGCCGATCGCCTGCTGGCGCCCGACGGACGCCGCGCCATCGCGCGCGTGCTGGCCGACTTTCGCGAAGCGCCGCTGCAGACGGTCAAGATCCGCACGCACGGCGATCTCCACCTGGGTCAGGTGCTGGCGGTGGCGCGGAAAGCAACCCACCGACCCGACGTCGACGACGACAGCGCCGTCGACGACTTCGTGATCATCGACTTCGAGGGGGAGCCGGCGCGCCCGCTGCGCGAACGGCGGGCCAAGGGGTCGCCGCTGCGCGACGTGATGGGGATGGCGCGGTCGTTCGATTACGCGCCGGAGGCCGCGTTGCGCGCCGGCGGCGCCGCGCCCGGGCGCAGCGGATGGGCGCGCGCCTGGACCCGGCAGGTGGCCGGGGCGTATCTGGACGCCTACCTCCAGACCGTCGCGGGCGCCCCGTTCATCCCGCGCGACCGCGCGCAGCTCGCGCGGCTGCTGGCCTATTACGAGTTGGAGAAGGTCGTCTACGAGGTCGGGTACGAGTTGAACAATCGGCCGGACTGGCTGGACATCCCGCTGCGCGGGTTGCTGGCGGTGGCTGGCCTGGAGAGCGGCACATGACCGACAGAGACGTCACGCTGGGGCCCATCGACCTGCACCTTTTGGCCGAGGGGACGCACGCCCGGCTGTTCGAAAAGATGGGCGCGCAGGTGACGGCGCGCGACGGAAGGCCCGGCACGCAGTTCTCGGTCTGGGCGCCCAACGCGGAGACCATCGACCTCATCGGCGACTGGAACGGGTGGCGCCTCGGCGAGACCCCGATGCGGTCGCTGGGCCCGTCGGGCGTCTGGCAGGCGTTCGTGCCGGGCGTCGGGCCCGGGCAGCGGTACAAGCTGCACATTCGGTCGCGCCACGACGGGTACACGGTGAACAAGGCCGACCCGTTCGCCTTCGCCAGCGAGGTCCCGCCGCTGACCGCCTCCGTCGTCGCCAGCCTGGATTACGGCTGGAACGACGCCGACTGGATGCGCGCGCGCCGCGAGCGGAACGCGCTGGAGGCGCCCGTGTCGGCCTACGAAGTGCACCTCGGCTCGTGGATGCGCGATCCGGCGCGCCCGGGGCAGGTGTTGAGCTTCCGCGAGCTGGCGCCCCGGCTGGCCGAGCACGTGCAGCGCTGCGGCTTCACGCACGTCGAGCTGATGCCGATCATGGAGCACCCGTTTTACGGGTCGTGGGGGTATCAGGTCACCTCGTTCTTCGCGCCGAGCGCGCGTTACGGCGCGCCGGAGGACTTCATGTTCTTCGTCGACACGCTTCATCGCAGCGGGATCGGCGTGCTACTCGACTGGACGCCGGCGCACTTTCCCACCGACGAGCACGGCCTCATCTACTTCGACGGAACGCACCTTTACGAGCACGCCGACCCGCGGCGCGGGCTTCACGCCGAATGGGGAAGCGCCGTGTTCAACTACGGCCGCAACGAGGTCCGCAGCTTCCTGCTGTCGAACGCGGTGTTCTGGCTGGACCGCTACCACATCGACGGGCTGCGCGTCGACGCGGTCGCCTCGATGCTGTACCTGGACTACGGCCGCAAGGCCGGCCAATGGATCCCCAACCAGTACGGCGGCAACGAGGACCTGGAGGCGGTCGACTTCCTGAAGACCTTCAACGCCACCGTCTACCGCGAGCGGCCCGACGTGCAGACCATCGCCGAGGAGTCGACCGCCTGGCCGATGGTGTCGCGGCCGACCTATCTGGGCGGCCTGGGGTTCGGGCTGAAGTGGGACATGGGTTGGATGCACGACACGCTGGCCTACTTCCAGAACGACCCGGTCTACCGGCGCTACCACCACAACAAGCTGACCTTCCGCGGCCTCTACATGTTCAGCGAGAACTTCGTGCTGCCGCTGTCGCACGACGAGGTCGTGTACGGCAAGCGGTCGCTGCTGAACAAGATGCCCGGCGACGACTGGCAGAAGTTCGCCAACCTGCGGCTGCTCTACGCCTATATGTGGGCGCAGCCCGGCAAGAAGCTGCTGTTCATGGGCGGCGAGTTCGGGCAGTGGAACGAATGGAACCACGACGTCAGCCTGGACTGGCACCTCTTGCGGCAGGGGGCGGCGCACGGCCAGCTGCAGCTCCTGATCGGCGAGCTCAATCGCCTGTATCGGGCCGAGCCCAGCTTGCACCGGCGTGACGCCGACCCGCGCGGGTTCGAATGGATCGCGGCCGACGACGTCGAGAACAGCGTCTACGCGTTCCTGCGCACGGGCGGCGACGGGGACCAAACGATCCTGGGCGTCTTCAACTGCACGCCGATCCCGCGGTTCAACTACCGCATCGGCGTTCCCGGCGAAGGCGTCTGGGCGGAGGTGCTGAACACCGACGCGGCGGCGTTCGGAGGCAGCAATCACGGCAACGTGGGCGGCGTCGAAGCTACGCCTGTCCCCTCGCACGGCCGGCCGTTCTCGCTGAACCTGACGCTGCCGCCGCTGGGCGCTCTCTACCTCAAGCGCGCCGACGGCTGACGCGCGCTCCGCCGGCGCGACGAGGCTTGGCCACGCGTTCTGTCCGGGCGGGTCGATGCGATTGGCCCCGTTCGGAGCGCGCGCGGCGAAGCCGGCCTCGGGGCCAGGCGCGCAATCACTTAAACAGGTGAAGGGCCGAGGGGACTCGGGCCCGGCGGTCGAAAATAGCGGCACGTTCGGCCGGCACGGCTGGTCGGCCCGGGCGTGGACGCTATTTCGACGGCGGCGCGCCATAGCCGGCGAGCCGCGCGCAAACGGTGGCGCCGCCGGGCGCCACGGCGCAGATCGTTCCCGCGCAGCAGGTCGAATCGGTCGGGCGGCAGGGATCGCCGGCCGGCGCGCAGGTCGGTCCCAGCGACGAGGGGTCCACGGACAGATCGGGGGGCGCGCAGACCAGCGCGCCGGGCGGGCCGACGGGCTTCAGCCTGGCCGATTCGCCGTACGGCGCGGTCTGCATCTGACCCGTGGAGGCCGAGACCCGGCGCCGTCGCGTGCGGATCACGCCGGCGCGCGATCCGCGCCGGTCTTGGCGGCCGCGGCCGCTTCCGCCCGACGTGACCGCCGCTCTGCCTCCGCGATCCAGGCGGCGCCGGTCCATCATGTAGAGCAGCTCGTTGCGATCGGCGTGGGCCGGCACCTTGCGCCGCTGCCGGTCGACGGTCAGGTCGAACAAGACGTTCCCGTTGATCCCGTCGTGGTCGCGAACCGGCGGTTGCCGTAATCGTGCGTGGCCATCGGCCACTCGCCGTCCGTCGCCGGCGCGGCGGACTGCTCGGCCGCGGGCTGGAACTGATGTCTCGACGGTCGTGTCTGCGGTGCGGCCGTGCTCCGCGAGCACCCGGCCACCGCGGTCAATTCCAGCGCCACGAGAGACAGACCTCGTGCGTGCATTCGACCGGAACGTGAGGAGTGTTCCCGTGAAGGCAACGGTCGAGCCGCCGGGGGCGAGCGTTCAGGGGGATTCCTGATTGCGAACCGGGCCACCGTGCCGACATCGACAGGGGAGGTCCGATGAAAGGCGACGACGCGCTCTCGGGCGACGACGGGCTGGTGCTGCCTCAGGGCAGCGAGAGCGCTCGCGAAGACCGGTTCGGCAGCGGCTCGGTCGAGTTCGTCGGAACGGCAACGGTGATCATCCGCTACGGCGGCTTCACGCTGCTGACGGACCCGAACTTTCTGCATCGAGGCGATCACGTGCATCTGGGATTCGGGATGACGGCCCCGCGCCTCACCGAGCCGGCGTTCGACATCCAGAACCTGCCGCCCATCGACCTGGTGGTCCTGTCGCACCTTCACGGCGATCACTTCGATCAGATCGTCGAGCAGCGGCTGGACCACGCGCTGCCGATCGTCACCACGCCCGAGGCGGCGCGCGCGCTGCGCCGCAAGGGCTTCCGCGCGGCGCGCGGGCTTTACACCTGGCAGCGCCTGGTGGTCAGCAAGGGGTTGTCGCGCCTGACGATCACCAGCATGCCCGCCCAGCACGCGCCGGGGCTGATGCAGCTGGTGTTGCCGTCGGTGATGGGAACGATGCTGGACTGGCGGCCGAGCGACAGCCTGCGGCCGGCGATGCGCGTCTACGTCACCGGCGACACCTTGCTGCGCAACCAGCTGCGCGAGATTCCCCGCCGCTTCCCCGACATCGACCTGGCGCTCTTGCACCTGGGCGGCACCCGCCTGTTCGGCGTGCTCTTGACCATGGACGCGCGGCAGGGCGTCGAGGCGATCCGCAGGATCCAGCCGAAGAAAGCCATCCCCATTCACTTCGACGACTACCCGGTGTTCAAGTCGCCGCTGGCCGACTTCCAGCGCGAGGTCGACGCCGCCGGGTTGAGCGACCGGGTGGTCTACCTCGAGCGCGGGATGAAGTACGACTTCAGGGTCCCGCGCGAGCGCTGGACGGCGCCCGTCGACGCGGCAGCGTCCGCGCGGCCGCTCGCGCCGCCGCCCGCGCCTCAGTCCCGCCGGTGAGCACGTCGGGCGGGCGCCGCCGCGCGACCGAGCTCCCCGCCCGGAGCTACCTGTTGCCGGTCCAGCCGGGCGGCAGGCGGCGCGCCTTGCGGAGCTGCTCGGGCGGCATGACGCCGACGGAGATCGACAGCGACTCCTCGGCGCACTTCACCAGGTGCCACCAGGTCGACGGGATGTACAGCCAGTCGCCGGCGATGAGGCGGCTCTGGTAGACGGGCGACGTCTCGGCGCGAACGCAGGTGAAGTCCAGCCGATCGCCCAGCACCGTGTCGCGCGCGACGGTGTTCTGACGGAAGTAGTAGTCCTTCACGCCGGCGGTCTGCGCGATGAACACGTCTTCGAAGTCGTAGTGCCAGCCGTAGCTGTTGGTGCCGCCGGGCGTGGCGTACACCTGGACGTGGACCTCGCCGGGCAGCGCCGCCTCGAACCCGTCGGCGAGCGCGCGCAGCCCGGCGTCGTGCTGCTCGGCGCCCCGCACCACGACGCTGATGCCCGCCTGCATCAGCGCGCGCGCCTCGCCGGCCGAGCGCGGGGTCGGAACCTGGAAAAGCTGGCCGGCGCGCACCGTCATCACGTCCAGCGGCCTGTCGCTGCGAAGGACGCGGTCGACGGTAACCCAGTCCAGCGCCGGCACCGCGCTCTTGGCGGCGGCCGGTCGCGCGAACGGCGCCGCCTGGAAGTGCGCGCGCAGGAACCAGTCCAGATCGTCCGGGGCCAGCCACTCCGTCAGCATGCGTGCCTGCTTGACGGACGCGAACCGGCCCTCATGATGGGCAGGGGAGATGCTGGACCGCATTCCCGTGGGCCACCAGAAGTGGCGCGATCTGCTGTTCCTGCACCAGCCGGTGCCGGGGGAGCTGCTGCGGCGCCTGGTGCCACAGCCGCTCTCGATCGACCGCTTCGAGGGGCAGGCGTGGGTGACGCTGATTCCGTTCGCCATCCAGGGCAGTCGGCCGGCGGGCGCGCCGGACCGCCTGAGCATGAGCTTCCTCGAGACGAACCTGCGCACCTACGTGCGGTCGCCGCAGGGTGAGCCGGGGATCTTCTTTTTCTCTTTGGAGGCATCGTCGTGGCTGGCGGTGGCGGGGGCGCGCGCGGCGTACGCGCTGCCGTATTTCCCCGCGCGGATGGAATGCCACAAGGACGCGGACGGCGCCACCGTCAGCTACCGCTCCGTGCGGCGACTCGGCGGGGCAGGCGCGGGGCTGGCTGTCACCTGGCGGATCGGCGCGCCGCTGGGCACGGCCAGCCCGGGCACGCTGGACCACTTCCTGGTCGAGCGGTACGTGCTCTTCGCGCAGCGGCGCCATCGCCTGCTCGGCGCCCGCGTCCGTCATGCGTCCTACCCGCTGCGCGCCGCGGCCGTCTCGTCGCTGGACGAGACGCTGTGCGCGCAGGCGGGGCTGCCCGCCATGCCGTCGCCCCCGCCGATGGTCCATTTCTCGCCCGGCGTCGACGTCGACATCTTCTGGCGGCACCCGCTTTGCCCGTGAGGAGCTCCCCGAAGATGCCGGGCGCACCGCGGCGCTGGCCCCGGCGCGCCGGCCATTGGCCGTCCGACGACGCCAGCCGGCCTCACGGACCAGAGCCGCCGGCGCTTCGGTTCGAAAAGCGCGCGTTGCCGAGGCCGGTGCCGATGGTCAGCACGCCCCAGTGGTCCACGTCCTGAACGTAGGCCAGGTCGCTGAGGCCGTGAACGACGGCGTCGTTGTGCAGGACCACCAGCGTGCCGTGTCCGTCGATCTTCGGGATCAGCTCGCGCAGCCGCTGCGGCAGGTTGAACCGGCTGCTCTCCCAGTTGCCGGGCAGGTTCTGCCCGCCCCGCTCGATGCGCCCGTCGGCGGCGATGATCCCGGGGCAGCCCACGCCGATGAAGGGCGCCAGCTTCACCTGGCTCTTCTCGGACCGCTTGATCAGCCGCTCCAGCATGTTGCCGATCTTTTCGACCGCCTCCTCGCGCGAGGGCTTGGCCTTCTCGTCGGCGTAGCGCCACAGCTCCAGCTCGTCGACCGTGCCGCGCGCGATGTCGCCCGACTTCTTGGCGTTCTTCCAGGGGCGCAGCTCGACCAGGCCGGCCCGCAAGTTCGACCCCCCGATGTCCACGGCCAGGATCGCGTCGTGCCCGTCCAGCATCCAGGCCGGCGCCAGGTGGATGGCGCCCAGCAGGCCGGCCTCGTCCGGGTGGTTGCGCACCGGCACGAGGTCGATCTTGTGCCCGGCCGCCTTCAACAGCACCGACGTCCGCCCGATGGCCAGCTCGCCCACGCGGCTGGACCGCAGGCCGCCGCCCACCACGATCCGCTGGGTGTCGCGCCACGACTTCAGCTTCAAGAAGCGCGTCACCACCGTCGACAACTCGCCGGCGAAGTCTTCGATGGCGCCCTGAATGATGCCGGCGGCCTCGGGCTCGCCCTCGACCAGCACCTTGTCCATCTTCTTCTTGGGCAGCTCGTCGCTGGGCGTGTCCCCCAGCGGGTCTTCGTCCGTCGCGTTCCGGATCCGGTCGCGCCATTCGTCCAGGATGGCGCGAAAGGCCCGGTTGCTGGCGCGGTCGCCGATGAATCCTTCGGCGTCGCGCAGCTCGGCGTTGTAGGCGTCCACCGTCACGACCTGCAGGTCGGCCGATCCGTGCGCGATGCTGATGGGGGCGGGGTCGCTCACACGTGCAATATGGGCACGACCACCGACGAAAGCTGTTTCCGGTGAGGCATTGCGCTCGCCGGCCGGCGAGCTGATCCGTCCCGGGCAGCCGGTGCGTCCGTTCGACCCACGGCGGCTCCCCATCGCAAACGCGCGGCATCGGGCGAGCGATCACGAGAGCCGATCGAGCAGCGCCGGGATCTCGGGCAAGATCTCGCGCGCCAGATAGCCGTGGTGTCCGATCCGGCGGGCCAGCGCGTCGCCCGCCCGCGCGTGCAGGTAGACGGCCCACACGGCGGCGCGCAGCGGGTCGGCGCCGCGCGCGCACAGGCCGGCGACGATCCCCGACAGCGCGTCGCCCGACCCGGAGGTGCCGAGGCCGCTGTTCCCGGCCGTGTTGTGGAAGACCGCGCCGTCGGGCGCCGCGATGAACGTGACGGCCCCCTTGAGGACCACCACCGCGCCCAGCCGCGCGGCGGCCTGGCGCGCCATCTCCAGCGGCGCCGCCTGGACCCTCTCTTTCGAGACGTTCCAGAGCATCGCCATTTCGCCGGCGTGCGGGGTCAGCACCAGCCGCGGCCGCCCGCGCCCCCGAACGGGACGGCGATCGCGGAAGGCGGCCAGCGGCGCGGCGTCGACCACCAGCGGCGGCCCCTCGGGCCCGCGCAGGCAGTGGCGCACCAGCGCGACGCCGGCCCGCTCGTCCATCATCCCCGGGCCCACCAGCAGCGCGTCGCAGGCCGCCGCCTCGTTCTGGATGGCGGCGCAGGCCCGGGGCGCCAGCTCGCCGCTGCGGGTGTGGTTCAACCCGATGACGCGCGCCTCGGGGACCGCCACCGCGACCCAGGGGGCCACGCGCCGGCCGGTCGCGATCTGCAGCTTGCCCGCGCCGGCCCGCAGCGCGGCCGTGGCCGACAGGATCACCGCGCCCGGGATCTGGTCCGAGCCGCCGACCACCAGCACGCAGCCGCGCCCGTCTTTTCCCTGCCGGCCGTCGACGGGCGGCAAGCGCATCCGGCGCAGCAACGCCGGCGTGATCCGGGCCGACCCTTCAGCGCGCGGCGGCCGGCGCATCGCTCTCGCGGGTGACGGGCGCGCCGGCCTGTTCCAGCGGCGCGACGAAGTTGGCGAGGCGCAACTGCATCGCGCGCTGGTCGGGCTCGCGCGCGTAAGCCGTCACCGAGCAGTTGGGGACCTCGGCCTCGGCGTCGATCTGCAGCACGCGGGCTTCGGTCATGCCTTCGACCAGGTAGCGGAAGCAGAGCACGATGACCTGGTGGGCGACGATCAGCACCCGCTCGTCGCGGCAGCGCAAGGACAGGAACTCGGCGAGCGAGCGGAGGCGCAGGATCACGTCGCACCAGCTCTCGCCCGAGGGGGGCCGGTAATAGAACTTGCCCAGGCGCGCCCGCAGCTCGGCCTGCTCGGGATAACGGGCCGTGATGCCCTGCCTGGTCAACCGATTCAGCATGCCCAGCTCCCGTTCGCGCAGGCGCTCGTCGCTGAGGCATCGGTCCGGTGGCAAGTCCAGCGGCGCGGCGGCGGCCATCAATCGGGCGGTGTCGATGGCCCGGAGGTATGGCGAGCACATAACCAGCGTCGGCCGTTCTTCGCGCGGCTGTCGGGCGAACCAGGACCCCAGCGCGCGGGCCTGCTGCTCGCCCAACTCCGACAGCGGCACGTCGACGTCCCGATGGGCGATCTCGATCGACCCGTGGCCGGCCGCGGTGGCGCGCATCGCGGCCAGGTTGCCGGCGCTCTGGCCATGCCGGACCAGCCACAGCCGAAGTGGCAGGTCCGGCAGGCTCGGACCGGGAGCGGCGGCCTTCACGGCCGTGAAGGTAAGTCCGCAGCCGCTCAATGAAGCGAGTGCTTGAGCGTGCTCAGCGAGCGGTGGGTGGCTTCCTGGGCCGGCAGCACGTCCTGTTCGACGAGCGCGCGCGACGCGGGATCGAGCTTGTCGATGTCGCCCTTGTAAAGGCGCAGCCCGCGATCCTCGCCCTCTTCCAGCGCCGCGATGGCGGCCTTTTCGCCGAAGGACTTGGCGCCTCCTTCGACGAGGCGCGCGAAGGCACCCCAGGCGCCGGAGGTCTCGTCGGGCTGGCCGCCCAACCGGACCACCTGCTGGCGCAGCTTCTGGACGCGCAGCTCGTGCGACCGGCAGGCATCCTCGAGCTGCGTGCGCGCGTCGCTGCCGGTCAGCTTCTCGAGCGCCTGCCGGTAGGTCTCGACGGCCGAGATTTCGCCGCGCAGGAGCTCGTTCAACGTATCGACTGGATTGGTCTGCATGGGATCCTCCTTCACCTTGGCTCTCGTCCTCGAAGTTAGGCATGGGACCGGATGGGGCAACGCATGGACGGCCGCCGCTTGGGCCTTGTGGCGCCCCGAGCGCCTCTTAACGTGAGGATGTGGCGCATGCGTTGAAGATCGTGCCGGTTTCGGACACCGCGGCCGATCCCGTCTCGTCGGCGCGCGCGGCCGGGCTGCGCCACGTCGAGGACACCCGGCCCGGCATCCGGCGCCGGCCGACCGGCAAGAAGGCGCGGCAGGGCAAGCGGTTCGTTCCGCAGTTCGTCTACGAGCAGCCCGACGGCCGCCGCGTCGACGACGCCGCCACCGAAGAGCGCATCCGCAAGCTGGCCATCCCGCCCGCCTGGACCGACGTCTGGATCTGCCCCGATCCCGGCGGTCACCTGCAGGCCACCGGCCGGGACGCGCGGGGCCGCAAGCAATACCGGTATCACCCGCGCTGGCGCGACGAGCGCGACAGCACCAAGTACTCGCGGATGATCGCCTTCGGCCAGGCGCTGCCTCACCTGCGCCGGCGCATCGCCGGCGACCTGCGGCTGCCGGGGCTGCCGCGGCGCAAGGTGCTGGCCACGGTGGTCCGCCTGCTGGAAACGACCTTCATGCGGGTCGGCAACGAGGAGTACGCGCGCAGCAACAAGTCGTTCGGGCTGACCACGCTCAAGGACCGCCACGTGGACTTCGGACCCGCCGAGGTGCGGTTCCATTTTCGCGGCAAGAGCGGCGTCATGCACGACGTGGCCGTGCACGACCGCGCCGTGGCGCGCATCGTGCGGCGCTGCCGCGATCTGCCCGGCCAAGAGCTGTTTCAATACCTGGGCGAGGACGGCCAGCCCGCCACCATCGACTCCGCCGACGTCAACGATTACATCCGCGAGGCGACCGGGCACGACTTCACCGCCAAGGACTTTCGGACCTGGGCGGGGACGGTGCTGGCGGCGCTGGCGCTGCAGGAGGTGGACGCCGCGGCCGAGAGGCTGCCGCGGCGGAGCAGCCGCCCGGGGCCGCGCAAGCCAAGCCCGCGCGACGTGTCGCGCGCCATCGAGCGGGTGGCCGAGCGGCTGGGGAACACGCCGGCCGTCTGCCGAAAATGCTACGTCCACCCGGAGGTCATCGCCGCCTACATGGACGGGACGCTGGCGGCCGCGGTGAAGCGGCCGGTGGAATCGCACCTGGCGGCGCGGCGGCCGGGCGCGCTGCGCCCCGAGGAGGCGGACGTGCTGGCGTTGTTGCAGCGGCGCCTGGCCGAGGAGAAGCGCGGCGGCCGCCTGGAAAAGCAGCTGCGGCGATCGCTGCGGGCCGTGGGGCGGACGGGTCGGCGCGCAGGGGGGCACCGGTGGCGCTCGACGGCGTGATCTTCGACTTCGACGGCGTGCTGGTCGACTCCAACCCGGCGCACGTGACGGCCTGGCAGCGCGCCTTCCAGCAGTGCGCTACAACGTCGAGCCCGATCGGATCTTCGTCGAGATCCGACCCTGCACCCCGCCCTCCAGGCGCTGCGGGTGGCGGGGCACCAGTTGGGGGGGCGCCGGCGCGCCGGCGCCATCCTGGCCGCGACGCACGAGCCCTGCCCGATGTGCCTGGCCGCCGCCGCCGAGGAGGCGGTCGATCTGGTCCTGTTCGCCGAGCCCCCGCCACCCGACCACGGCGCGGGTCGCCTCCGCCCGCCCAGCGGCACGCCGCTGACGGCGTTGCGCCAGCCGTGCGCCTGCCCCCGGGCCGCCGCGTCCAGGGACGATCGCCGCGCCCGACGGCCGCCGTTTGCTCGGCCGTTTGCCCCGCCGTTTTCGCCCCGCCGGGCGACTACCGATGGCGGCCGTCGAACTTGTGCACGTTCAGCTTGTCGACGTCCACCTCGTCCAGGCAGCGGACGTTGATCGCCACCTGCGCGCCTCCGTCGCGCCCGGTGCCGCGGGCGAACGATTTGATCCCGCAGACGCTGCAGAACAGGTGGTGGATGACGTGCTTGTTGAACTGGTAGTCGGTCAGGGCCTCGCCGCCCGAGCGCAGGGTGAAGGCGGCCTCCGGGACGAACGTCAGCAACGTCCCCGCGCGCCCGCACATCGAGCAGTTGCAGGAGATGACCGGCTGGGTCAGATCCAGCCGGACGTCGTACCGCACCCGGCCGCACTGGCACCCTCCGGAATAGGTCTTGGCTTCGCTCATTGGGCTGATGCTAAGGCCGCCGCCCGGGGTTTGGCAGAGGTTGCAACAATCTTCACATCGCCTGATGGGCGGCGTCGGTGTGCAGGCGCAAGCCGACGGTGGTGTCGGTCGACGCGCCCCAGCCCAGGTCCTGCCGCTGGACCGCGAAGACGTCGACGCCGATGGTGAGGAACAGCGCCGGGACCAGCGGCACCGACAGCTTGGCGGTCCCACGCAGCTGGTGCTGCCGCGTGTCGCCCGGGTCGACGAAGTCGTAGTTCACCAGCCCCTCCAGGCGGACGGCCAGCGCGCCCCAGGTGGCGATGGCCGTCGGGTCCAGCGTCGCGCCCGCCTCGATGACCGCCTGCCAGCGCCCCGCGCCCCCGGGAGCCAAAAGCTCGCTCTGCGCGCCGGCCCCGCCGCGCACCTTCAGCCGCGGCGTCAGCGTGAACTGCGCGCCGGCCGTCGGGGTGAGCTGCAAATGGTGGTAGTTCCGCAGCTGCGTCGGCGTGACCTCCGGGCGGCTGAATTCCGACTCCAGCCAAAGCCGCACGTAGGGGTCGGGGATGGCCGGCTTCGGAAAGCGCCGCCAGTCCCGCAGGCCGCGGTAGCTGTAGGCCGCGATGGCCGTGATGAGGTCGGTCGATTCGGCGGAGACCGCCGGCATGCCGGCCGGCTGCGTCCGGGTCCAGCCGTATTGCGCGTCGAAGCGCGCGTCGATCTCGTGTCGCGGGTGGCGGAGCTGCGCCACCAGCGTGGCCTCGCCCTTGACCGACGTCTGCTGGGCGCGTGCCAGCTGCGCGTCGGTGTAGGCCGGGCCGTTCGAGATGGAGGTGTCGGCGAAGTCCATCTCGCCGTCGGTCAGCACCACCACCAGCGGCCGGTCGACGGGCGGCGGCCCGAAATCGGTGGCGGCGTCGACGCCGGGATCGCCGTCGCGGGCCGCGGTCTGGCCGCGCAGGAAGTCGGCCACGCTGGCGCGCAGGTCCGGCGCGCCCGGCAGGGGCGCGAACGGCAGCGCGTGGGGCGGGAAGATGCCGTCACCGCCGCCCGCCACGAACGCGATGGTCGCCACCCGGTAGGCGCGGGCCTTGTCCAGCGGGCGGCCGTTCACCTGCAACCCGCCCGGCGCCTTGGCGACCCCGGCGGCGGCCAGCTTGGGATTGTCCAGCGCGGCTCCAATCAAGGAGGCGACCACCGGGCCCGGCACGCGCGCGGCGCCGATCACCGCGCCGTACGGCAGGGCGCGCTGCAGATCGCCGTCGGTCAACGTCCCCTCCAGCGGGAACGGCGCGCGCTTGACGAAGGCCCGATTGACCAGCGCGATCTCGGCGCCCGCGCGGCGGCGCATCACGTTCAGCACGTAGGTCACGAAGGCATCGCGGGTCAAGGTCCCGTGGATCGGACCGGGGGCGGCCGGACGCGACGCGCCCGCGCAGTAGCTGCTTTCGGTGGCGCGCAGCCGCGCTTCCACGTCGGCGTCCGGCGCGGCCGACGGCAGCACGGGCTCGACCTGGATCTGGCCGCCCGTCAGGCGCACCCGCGACAGGCCGGTGGTCCCCGGCGGCGAGCCGACGACCGGCGGAGCCCCGGCCCGCCGTAGTTCCAGAAGCGCGCGGGACGTGTCCTCCTCGGTGAGGCCGGCGCCCAGCATCAGGTCCGGCGCGGATTGGCCGGCCAGGTGGCGGGCCAGGCGGTCGGCTTCGTCCAGCGCGCGCGCGTCCCGCGGGCCGTCGATCATCGCGACGACCGTGGTCGCGCCTTGCCGCCGCAGGCGCGTGACCCCTTCCTTGATCGCCGCGACCGGATCGCCGAGTCCCAGGCCGGCCAGGCGCTCGGCCGGGATCCCCGCCAGCACCGACGGCGAGATGGTGGCCAGGACCCCGATCGCGCGGCCGCCCCGGCGGACGATCAGGTCGCGGCGGACGGCGCCGCACGCCGGCCGGCGGGCGTCGCACGTCAGGTTGCTGGCCAGCACCGGCAACCCGGCGGCCGCCAGGCGCGGCAGCAGCGCGTCCAGCGTCGCGGCGGGGAGCGACAGCTCGTTGTGGCCCAGCGCGATCGCGTCGTAGTGCCCGCGCGCCAGGATGGCGGCCAGCTCGCCGGCGTGCTGGGCCTGGGCGCCCAGCAGGGCGGCGGCGAAGGGATCGGGGCCCGCCCAGTTCCCGCCCAGCAGCGCCAGCGACGCCGGGGCCTCGACCCGGGCGGCCGCCAGGGCGGCCACGATCGCGGCGGCGTCCGGCGGGGCGGCCCCCGGCTTGCCGCAGGTCGGCTGCGCGAATCGCCCGTCGACGTCGGCGTGAAACAGGATCTCGATCGGCGCCGGATCGGCGGCGCGGGCGGGCGCGGCGGCCAGCGTCGCCGCCGCCAGGATCACCCATCGCTGCTTCGC
Organism: Myxococcota bacterium; assembly: GCA_025934105.1. Lineage (GTDB taxonomy): Bacteria > Myxococcota_A > Polyangia > Fen-1088 > Fen-1088 > JADGRB01. Next base: position 16,510 of record JAICYS010000008.1, read on the forward strand.
CAGGCGCAACACGCGGTGCCGAGATGGTGCGCATCGGCCGGCCGTGCGTCCATACGCCGCGACGGAAGCCGGATATCCGTGAATGGGACGCGCGTGATCTGGGTTACCTTGACCCGATATTTTCGGCGCGCTTTGATGGCGGCCGTGAAGACGCGCGACTTCAAGTGGCCTGGATTGGCCTTCGTCTTCGTGGCGGCTCTGCTCGTCGGGGCTGCGCGCGGGCACGCCGAGGACCGTAACAAGTGTGGGTGTTACAAGGACGGCCCCACCTGCTATTGCGACAAACAGGCCAAGTGTGGCTGCCCCGGCGAGTGCGAGCCGAGGGGCTGTGAAGAGAAACGCGAGCGCGAGCTGAACAAAGAGATCGAGGAGGAGACGAAGAAAGCCTCCTCGGGGCAGAAGCGGACCGGGGCCGCCGAAGAACGCGCCCCTGCGCGCCCGGCCAAACCCAAGCTGAGCGCGGCGCAGGCCAAGCAGCTGGCGAAGCTCATCGATTTATTTCTGGCCGATCACCCGGACGCGCGCGGGCGCTCCGTCGAAGACGTGCGCAACCAGCTGGCCGAGTGACGGGCGGCTGACAGTGAGGCGCGCGGTGCGCTGCGCGTGGTAACTTGGTACCGGGGATGGCGCAGCACGGCCGGTACAAGATCGAGAGGCGCGTCGCCGACGGCGGGATGGCGGAGATCTTCCTGGCCACCCAGCTGGGGCGCGAGGGCTTCCAAAAGCCCGTCATCTTGAAGCGGATCAACGGCGCGATCTACGCCGACCCGCAGTTCCGCAACATGTTCATCGACGAGGCGCACATCTCGATGAGCCTCGCCCACAGCAACATCGCGCAGGTCCTGGACCTCGGCGCCAGCGCCGGCCGCTACTTCCTGGTGCTGGAGCTGGTGGACGGCTGGGACCTGGGCCGCGTCCTGCATCGGGCGGCCGTGGCCGGCGTGCGGCTGCCGCGCGAGCTGGCGCTGCACATCACCGCCGAGGTGTGCCGCGCGCTGGCCTACGCGCACGCCAAGACCGACGGTTCGCGCCCGCTGGGGATCGTTCACCGCGACGTCAGCCCGCACAACATCCTGCTGTCCGAGCAGGGCGAGGTGAAGCTGACCGACTTCGGCATCGCCAAAGCGATGAACAAGCGCGAGCACACCGGCGTCGGCGTCGTGAAGGGGAAGGTCGCGTTCATGTCGCCCGAGCAGGCGCAGGGCCGGCCGATCGACGCGCGCTCCGATCTGTTCGCGCTGGGGACGGTGCTTTACCTGCTGGTCACGCGCAACCGCCCCTTCGAGGGCGGCAGCGAGCTGGAGACGCTGCTGCGCGTGCAGAAGGCCGAGTTCCGCGCGCCGGGCGAGGTGGCGCCGGACCTTCAGCCACAGGTCGCGTCGCTGGTCTCACGCGCCATGCAGGCGGACCCGGATCGCCGCTACCAGACCGCCGACGAGATGCTGGCCGACGTCGAGCGCGTGCTGCGCACCGTCTTTCACCCGGTGGGCCAGACGGAGCTGAAGAAGTGGCTGGCCGATCTGAGCGCCAGGGACGGCGTTCCGCCCATCAGCCGGGCGGCGCCGCGGCCGGACAGCGCGCAGAATACCGGCAACGATCTGGACGAGCAGGACGTCGTGCTGCTGGACACCGACGCCGACCTGGTCGACGGGCAAGAGCCGACCTCGCTGGCGGTCGTCAACGGCGGGGCGGCCGGCGCGGGCAGCATCGGCGTCCACCCGCGCCCGACGCGGAGCCGCGTGACGATGCCGGACCTGCCGGTGCCCGAGGACGCCGAGATGCTGGCCGAACGGGCCGGTCCGGGGGAGCTGGCCCTGCCGGTCCCCGAGGACGAACGCCCCGGACGGCGGCGGCGGCGCAGCAGCGGCATGTCGATCCTGTTCATCGGCGCGCTGCTGGTGGCCGGGGCCTGGTTCGGGGGCAAGTACGCCCGCGTGCTGTTCCATCTGGGCGGCGCGGCGCCGGCCGCGCCCGTGGCGGCGGCCAACGCTGCCGCGGGGGCGCGCGCGCTTGCGCCCGCCGACCGGCCGCCCGCGGCCCAGCCGGTCAAGAAGAACGAAGCGGCCGCGGTCACGCGCGACGGAGGGCCGACCCGGCCGCGGGCGGCGGCCGCCGAGTCGCCGGGGGCGCGTCACGCCTCCGACGCGCCGGCCGCCCGCGAGAGCGAAAGACGGCGGCGCGCCAGCGCCGGTGACCGGCCGATGGACTTCGTGGGGCGGGACATCGCCAACCTGAAAGACCAGATGGCGCCCGATCCGTCCCTGCTGCCGCCGCCGGCTCCGCCGCCCAAAGCCGAGGAGCCGGCCGCGCCCCCACCTCCTCCCACACCGCCTCCCGCCAGTTCGGAAAACCCCTGAGCCGCCGCCTCCCGCCTTTCCGCTTTCGCCGGCAGCCGTGGGGGTTGAGGCGAAACGCGAGACTGACGAAAGGGAGAGATACGATGACCACGACGGCGATGGTTCGTTTGGCTGTTTGCGGCGCTCTTCTGGCGGCTGCGGGCTGCGGCAAGGCCGGCGACGACGAGTTCGAGGGCAGCACGCCCACCAAGGACACGGTGGCGCTGGAGCTCCCGTCCTCGACGGCGAACGCGCCGGCGACGGCTCGCGCGGGCGGCCTGTCGGTCCGGGGTGGCGCGCTGCTGGGCGACGTCGCGAAGGACTACCTGCTGACCGCGACGGTGGTCGGCGTGGTCAACGGCGCGGCCGCCTCGATCTTGAACCTGGTGCGCGACATCACCGACTTTCCACCCACCACGATCAGCGGCGACACCGCCGTCTGGGGGCCGGCCACCGCCGCGCTCAGCGCGAACACCTATCGCTTGACGGTCACGCGGACGGCGCCGCACGTGTTCACGTACCAGCTGGACGGCAAGGGGAAGAACGCGCCCGACACCGCCTTCGTGACCGTGCTGTCGGGAACGCACACGCGCGCGCTGGACGCGAGCGGGAACGTGATGAAGGGGTTCGGCAGCGGTGACTTCACGCTGGACTTCGACGCCGCGGCCACGCTTCCGCAGCACGACGACGGCGTCGGGCAGATCGCGTTCCAGTACTCGCGCACCAGCCCCACCGCGACCACCACCATCGGCGTGACGTTCGCGGGCGTGCAGGATCACTGCGACCCGACCACCTGCCAGACCAGCGGGCAGATCTTCGACGCGGTCTACGCCTACACCGCCACGCCCGGCGACGGCGGCGATCTGCAGTACGCCGACATGAAGGACTACCTGCCCGCCAGCAGCGCCAAGGAGACGCTGGAGCTTCACAGCCGCTGGCTGCAGACCGGCACGGGCCGGACCGACATGCAGCTCTCGGGCGGCGACGTCGGGGCGGCGGCCCAGACCTCCAGCGAGTGCTGGGACGCGAATTTCCTCTCGGTGTACAGCGGCACGACCTACGATCCCACGCTGGACTGGGGCGTCGAATCGAGCTGCCCGTTCTCCACCGCCGCCTACGCGTCGCTGGCGGTGCAGTAAGGAACCACGTCGGACGTCCGACGTCCGACGCTGCCGCCGCTGGCCCCGCTCGCGCCATGATCGTGGCGCGCCCAAGTGAGGGCTGGATTCGAGGTGCGATGTTGTCGTACCATCAACACCTACTCCGCCGGAGAAAGACGTTTTGGCCGAGCACTTCAGGAGAATCGACCCGCGCTACGAACGCCAGCTCGACGTCGAGATCTCGTTCGAGGGTAAGAAGCAGATCTCGCAGACGCAGAACATCTCGCTCGGCGGGATGTTTCTGACCGCGCCGTCGCCGCTGCCGATCGGCGCGACGGTGCAGCTGCGGTTCACGCTGCCGACGCAGCCCGAGCCGGTCGAAGTGGCGGGCGACGTCCGATGGGTCGTCAAGACCGGGTCGGGCGACGCGTCCGGCATCGGCATCCGCTTCCAGGGCCTGCGCGCCCGGGACGTCTGGGCGCTGAACCGGTTCTTCCAGAGCGCGTAGGCCGCGGAGCTCGGCGGCCGCCGGGGTCCGGGCGCGATCAGCGCAACCCGTCCGGCAGCAGCGGCGAGGGCGGCCCCGCATACGTGACCCAGAGCTGGTGGGCGGCGCGGGTCATCGCCACGTGAAGCAGGCGGCGGGCGTCGTCGCTGGCCGGGTAAGACGCGTCGGTCACCTCCAGCAGGATGACGATGTCGAACTCCAGGCCCTTCGACTGCCGGACGTCGGTCACGTCGATGCCGGCCGTGAACGAGAAGTCCTGGTCGTCGACGAGGCGCAGGTGCGGGACCTCGGCGCGGGCCAGCGCCTCGTAATAGAGGCGCGCCTGCTCGGGATGCCGTGCCAGCAGCGCGACCGAGGCGTCCGGCTCGGCGCGCACCAGCTCTTTGAGCGCGTGCGACAAGAAGTCGGCGCACTCGCCCGACGACGAGAAGGGGAATGACTCGACCGGCGCGCCGGCCCGCGGGGCCACCGGGCGGACGTCGCCCATGAGCGGGCCCAGCACGTGCTCGGCCGCGTCGACGATCTCGCGCGTGGACCGGTAACTGACCCGCAGCGGTTCGACCTTCTCGTGCGCGATGTTGAGGAAGTCGAGCAGCTCGGCCCAGTTCGAAAACCCGTGCTCGGGCGCGATGGCCTGCGCGGTGTCGCCCGCCAGCGTGACCGAACGCTGAGCCGACGTCGCGTCCAGCAGCACCGACAGCTCGAGCGGCGAGAAGTCCTGCACCTCGTCGACCATCAGGTGCTCGTAGGCCAGCGCCGACTTGGGGTCGGCCTGCTTGCCCCAGGCGGGGAGGCGGCCGCGCTGGCGCTGGTAGATCCGCAGCAGCAGCGCTTCGTCCTCGGCGTCCAGCGCGAACCGCTCGTCTTCGCCGCCGTCGGCCGACGCGGCCTGTGGCCCCCTGCCCGCGCCGCGCAGCCGCTCGCGCTCGACGCACCAGCGGTGGATGTCCTCCAGCTGGCCCGGCGAGAACAGCCCGGGCGCGTGCCGCCCGAACCCGTCGGCCAGCGCGGCCCGGTCGGTCAGCAGGCCCGCCCACTCGGCCAGGACGTCGCGCGTCCGCGACCGCATGGCGCGGCCGGCGTTCTCCAGCACGTTGCGCGCCGCCGGATCCAGCGCCCCGTCGCGCACCCAGTGCGCCAGCGCCGTCACGCGCAGGTCGGCCGCGCCGCTGGTGGTGTCCCAGAAGGCCAGCGCCGCCGCCGCCTCGGGCCTGTCGCCCAGCTCGGCCTGCAGGCGTTCGCGGCACCAGGCGGCCAGCGCCGCCTGCCGGTCGTCGACGATCCGCAGCATCGCGCCGTGCGCCTTGGCGCGCATCACCAGCGGGGGCGTCTCGTCGGTGATCGGCACCTCCGCCAGCGTCGGGAACGCCGCGCGCCGGGCCGCCTCGGCCCAGGCGGCGAACGTCATCACCGGCACGCCCGGAACCTCCAGCGACGGCAGCACGCGCGAGACGTAGGCGGCCAGCGCCCGCTGGTAGACGATGACCAGCATCTTGTCGGGGCGGAAGCGGCGCGGATCGGCGAAGGCCAGGTAGGCGATGCGGTGCAGGCCGATGGTGGTCTTGCCGCTGCCGGCCGAGCCCTGGATGGCCACCAGCCCCGAGGCCGGCTGCGTGATCAGCTCGAACTGGCGCGGGTCGATGAGGGCGGCGATGGCCGGCAGGTGCCGGTCGGGCCGCCGCGAGCCGTGTTCGTCGAACCCCAGCTTGCCCCGCACGGCCGGCGGCGGCGGCAGGGCCGGGACGGCCGGCGCGCGCTGCGGGATCAGCTCGGCCGCCGAGCCGTCGCGCGCGATCTGCAGCCGCGCCTTGTGGGTGGCGATCTCGCGCCAGGTGCCGCTGCGCAGCTCGCGCGAGTAGGTCCCCTGCGGGGCGGCCACCCGGCGCAGCTCGCCCTCGACGATGGCCACGGTGCGCCGGGCCAGCACCTCGCCCTCGACCAGCCGATCGCCCAGCCGCTCTTCGTAGGCGTCGCCCTCTTCGTACCGGTAAAAGAGGCGGGAGACCGGGGCGTTGCGCCAGTCGACGATCTGCACGCCGCCGCCCGGCTCGACGTAGCTGCGCGCGCCGATCAGCACGTCGCGCCGCTTGCCGTTCTCTTCCAGGCGCATGTGCCCGAAATAGGGCGACTTGCGGTCGACCGGCGGCGTGTCGCCCTTGCCGCGCTGGCGCGACAGCGCCTCGATGCGGTGCATCTGCTCCAGGATCGACCCCTGGTCCTCGGGCTTGGCTTCGGCCAGCGCGTCGCGCAGCTCGATCAGCGCGCCGGCGTCGTCGACCTGGATGCGCCCCTTGCGGGGCGAGGCGTCGTCCAGCTTGCGCAGCACGACCGAGAGGAGCTGTTGCTCTTCGCGGACGATCAGCGGCGCCGGCGTTTCAGGCGTCGGGTCGGCAGCCGCGGTCTGGAGACGGGGGTCGTTCACGAGATCGGTCAGCATAGTGTCCAGACCCGCCGGTGTCACCAGGAACGCCGCCCCGATTCTCGATTGCCCCGGGGCGGCGCCGCGGGCGCGTTGACAGGGGCGCGGCCGGCGATATATCTGTATATCTGCATCAACGGATGCGTGGCGAATGACCCTGGCCCAGTACACGGACGCGCTCGGCCTCCTGGCTGACGAAAACCGCATGCGGCTCTGCGCCCTGCTGCGCGAAAGAGAGCTGTGCGTCACCGATCTGGTGAAGGTCACCGGCATCGCGCAATCCCGGGTGTCGACGCACCTCGGCCGCCTGCGGGAGGCGGGCTTCGTGCGGGACCGGCGCAACGGCCCGCAGTCTTTTTACGCGCTGGAGGCGCGTTCCCTGCCGGCCGCCGTGCGGGCCTGCCTGGAAGAGGCGGTCGGTTCGGGCGATCCGACGCTGGACAGCGACCGCAAGCGCCTCAAGGAGCTGGAGGCGGACCGGCGGGGCGGCGGCTCCGACGGGTTGAGCGACGATCTGGAACGCGACTACTCGCCGGGGCGGACCTGGCAGTCGCTGGCGGTCGGCACCGCCGCGCTGCTGCAGCTGGGCGACGTCCTCGACATCGGCTCGGGTGACGGCGCGGCGGCGGCCACCGTGGCCCCGTACTGCCGGTCGCTGACCTGCATCGACGCCAACCCGCGCGCCATCGAAGCGGCCCGGGCGCGGCTGGCCCGGCACGACAACGTCCGGGCGCAGGTGGCGGACGCGCACGAGCTTCCGTTCGCCGAGGCGTCGTTCGACGCCGCGCTGGTGTTTCACACGCTGACCTACGCCGAGCGGCCGCCGCGCGTGGTGGCCGAGTGCGCGCGCGTCTTGCGGCCCGGAGGGCGGGCGGTGGTGCTGTGCCTCGACGAGCACCGCCAGTCGCAGGTGACGGCGCGCTACGGCGAGCGCCACCCGGGGTTCTCGCCGCGTGCCCTGCGCGGCATGCTGGGGCGCGCCGGGCTGACCGTCCTGTCGGCCCGGGTCGCCTCCCGCGAAATCAAGCGGCCGCACCTGCAGGTGGTGCTGGCCATCGCCCAAAAACCTGTTGCCTCGTAGAGCTCTCATGACGCATCCACATCACGACCACCCGCTGGCGCAGCTCCTGTCCAAGCGCATCGCCATCATCGACGGCGCGATGGGCACCACCATCCGCACCTACGCCATGCAGGAAGCGGACATCCGGGGCGACCGGTTCAAGCACGCGCGCAAGGATCTGCTGAACAACGGCGATCTCTTCTCGCTGACCCAGCCGGAGATGATCGGCGACATCCACCGGCGGTTCCTGGAGGCCGGGGCCGACATCATCGAGACCAACACCTTCGGCGCCACCAGCATCGCGCAGAGCGAGTTCTTCGTCGACGATCCGCGCGAGCACGGCGGCCGCAAGGATCCGGCCTTCTATCAAAAGATCGTCGAGGACCCGTTCCTGAGGGGGCTGGCCTGGGAGATCAACGAGCAGTCGGCCCGCCAGTGCCGGCAATGGGCCGACCGGGTCGCCAACGCCGACGGCAAACAGCGGTTCGTGGCCGGCGCCGTCGGGCCGCTGACGGTGTCGCTGTCGAACTCGCCCGACGCCGACGATCCCGGGTTCCGGGTGGTCACCTTCGAGCAGGTGAGGGCGGCCTACGCCGACCAGGTGCGCGCGCTGATGGCGGGCGGCGTGGACGTGCTGCTGGTCGAGACCATCTTCGACTCGCTGAACGCCAAGGCGGCGCTGGTCGCCATCCAGGACGTGTTCGAGCAGGACGGCCGATCGCTGCCCATCATGATCTCCGCGGCCGTCGGCCGGGGCGGCGAGACCATGATCTCGGCGCAGACGGTGGAGGCGCTCTGGAACTCGGTCGAGCACGTCCGGCCGCTCAGCGTGGGGCTCAACTGCTCGCTGGGACCGGATCTGATGTACCCGTTCCTGGCGGAGCTGGCCGCCCGATCGCGCGCCGCCATCTCCTGCTACCCGAACGCGGGGCTCCCCAACCCGCTATCGCCGACGGGCTTCGACCTGCATCCGGCCGACATGGGACGGTTCCTGGGGCAGTTCGCCGAGGAGGGCCTGGTCAACATCGCCGGCGGCTGCTGCGGCAACACGCCCGAGCACATCGCCGCCATCGCCCGCGCGCTGCAAGACCGGCCGCCGCGCCACTCGATCGCGCCGCCGCCGCCCGCGCCGGCCGAAGCGCCGCGCCCGCTCCGCCTGTCGGGCTCGCAGCCGTTCACGCAGCAGCTGGGATCGTTCCTGATGATCGGCGAGCGGACCAACGTGGCCGGCTCGCCCAAGTTCGCCAAGCTGATCAAGGACGGGAACTACGAAGAGGCGGTCGCGATCGCGCGCCAGCAGGTCGAAAACGGCGCCAACGTCATCGACATCTGCATGGACGAGGGGATGATCGACGGCGTCGCGGCCATGTCGCGGTTCGTGGCCCTCTTGGCCAGCGAGCCCGAGGTGGCGAAGGTGCCCTTCATGATCGACTCCTCGAAGTGGGAGGTGATCGAAGCCGGGCTGCGCGGCCTGCAGGGCAAGGGGATCGTCAACTCGATCTCGCTCAAGGAGGGCGAAGAGAAGTTCCGCGAGCGCGCCCGGGCCGTGCTGAAGTTCGGCGCGGCGGTGGTGGTCATGGCCTTCGACGAGCAGGGGCAGGCCGCGTCGCTGGCCGAAAAGATCCGGATCTGCGAGCGCGCCTACCACATCCTGGTCGACGAGGTGGGCTTCCCGGCCGAGGACGTGATCTTCGATCCCAACGTCCTCACCGTGGCGACCGGCATCGAAGAGCACAACAACTACGCCGTCGACTTCATCGAGGCGACGCGCTGGATCAAGGCCAACCTGCCGCACGCCAAGGTGTCGGGCGGCATCTCGAACGTCTCGTTCAGCTTCCGCGGGAACAACCGCGTGCGCGAGGCGATGCACGCGGCCTTCCTGTATCACGCCATCCGCGCCGGGCTGGACATGGGGATCGTCAACGCCGGCATGCTGGAGGTCTACGAAGAGATCGACCGGACGCTGCTGGGGCTGATCGAGGACGTGCTGCTCAACCGCCGTCCCGACGCCACCGAGCGGCTGGTCGATTTCGGCGAGAAGCTGAAGGCCGAGGCCGCCGGACCGGCCGCCGCCAAGCAGGAGGACGAATGGCGGCGCGCCCCGGTCGAACAGCGCCTGTCGCACGCCCTGGTCAAGGGGATCGACGCGTACATCGAGGCGGACACCGAAGAGGCGCGGCAAAAATGCGAGCGCCCGCTGGCCGTCATCGAGGGGCCGCTCATGGACGGCATGGGCGTGGTCGGCGATCTGTTCGGCGCCGGCAAGATGTTCCTGCCCCAGGTGGTGAAGTCGGCCCGGGTCATGAAGAAGGCGGTCGCCTACCTGATGCCGTTCATGGAGGCCGAGAAGGCGGCCCGGGCGGCGGCCGGCCAGTCGGTGCGCACCCAGGGGAAGATCGTGCTGGCCACCGTCAAGGGCGACGTGCACGACATCGGCAAGAACATCGTGGGCGTCGTCCTGGCCTGCAACAACTACGAGGTCATCGACATGGGCGTGATGGTGCCGTGCGAGAAGATCCTCGAGCGGGCGCGCGCCGAGAAGGCCGACCTCATCGGCCTGTCCGGCCTGATCACGCCGTCGCTGGACGAGATGACGCACGTCGCGCGCGAGATGGAGCGGCAGGGCTTCAAGCTGCCGCTGCTCATCGGCGGGGCGACCACCAGCCGCGCCCACACCGCGGTCAAGATCGCGCCCGCCTACAGCCAGCCGGTCGTGCACGTGCTGGACGCCAGCCGCGCCGTCCCGGTCACCACCAGCCTGCTCAGCCCCGAGAACAAGCCGGCCTTCGTCGCCCAGCACCGCGCCGATTACGAAGAGCTGCGCCGCCTCCACGGCACCCCGCGGGTCAAGCTGATGCCGCTCGAGGCGGCGCGGGCGCGCCGCACGCCCATCACCTGGCGGGCCGAGGATCTGCCGGCGCCGGCGTTCGCGGGGAGCCGCGTCCTCGAGGACGTCCCGCTGGAGACGCTGCGCCCGTTCATCGACTGGACGCCGTTCTTCCACACCTGGGAGCTAAAGGGCGTCTTCCCGCGCATCCTCGAGCACGAGAAATATGGCGAACAGGCGCGCCTGCTCTTCGCCGAGGGGAACGCCCTGCTCGACCGGATCATCAAGGAACGTTTGATCCGCGCCAGCGGCGTCTACGGCTTCTTCCGCGCCAACGCGGTCGGCGACGACGTCGAGCTCTACGGGGCGGACGGCCAGCGCCTGACCCGGTTCCATTTCCTGCGGCAGCAGGCCGCCAAGGACGACGGCGAGCCGTCGCGCTGCCTGGCTGATTTCGTGGCGCCCAAGGAGACCGGCCTCACCGATCACCTCGGCGGCTTCGCGGTCACGGCCGGCATCGGCCTGCGCGAGGTCTGCGACAAGTTCCGCGCCGCGCACGACGACTACAACGCCATCATGGCCGAGGCGCTGGCCGACCGGCTGGCCGAGGCCTTCGCCGAGTACCTCCACAAGCAGGCCCGCGCCGAGTGGGGCTACGGGCGCGACGAGAAGCTCACCAGCGACCAGCTGATTCGGGAAGAGTACCGGGGCATCCGCCCGGCGGCCGGCTACCCGGCCTGCCCCGATCACACCGAGAAGGCGACCCTCTGGAAGCTGCTCGACGTGCAGCGCGCGGCCGGCATCGAGCTGACCGAATCGTTCGCGATGTGGCCGGGCGCCAGCGTGAGCGGCCTCTACTTCGCGCACCCGGCGGCGCGCTACTTCGCGGTCGGCAAGATTGGCCGCGATCAGGTGGCCGACTACCACGCCCGCAAGGGGATGACCGTCGCCGAGGTCGAGCGCTGGCTGGGCCCGAACCTGGGCTACGACCCGGCGGCCGAGGCCGGCGACCGCGCCGCCTGACTCAGGCCGCGCCGAACAGCGTCGCGGCCGTCGCGCGCGCGATCGTGACGTCGACCAGCGCGCCCGGACCGAGGCCGGGCGCCGCCGGGACGATCACCGACCGGAAGGCCTCGGTGCGGCCCATCAGCTCGTTCGGGTTCCGCTTGGAGGCGTGCTCGATGAGGATGCGCTCGCGGTGGCCGACCTGCGCCGCCATGATCTGGCCCGTGATGCGCTGCTGGACCGCGATGACCTCGGCCAGGCGGCGCTGTTTCACGTCGGGCGGCACGGTGTCCGGCATCTTGCGCGCCGCGGTCGTCCCCTCGCGCTCGGAGTAGGCGAACGTGAACGCGCCGTCGAAGCGCAGCTCCTCCTGCGCGCGCAGCGTGGCGGCGTGCTCGTCCTCGGTCTCGTCGCAAAAGCCCACCAGGAGGTCGGTCGTGATGGCGATGGACGGCATGGCCGCCCGGAGCTTGCCGGCCAACCCGCGGAACGTCGGGTAGTCGTAGCCCCGCCGCATCCGCGCCAGCACGCTGTCGGCCCCGCTCTGCAGCGGCAGGTGAACGTGCTTGGCGATGTTCGGCGTCTCGGCCATCGCCGCGATGACGCCGTCCGAGAAGTCCAGCGGGTAGGGAGACGTGAACCGCAGGCGCGCCAGCCCCTCGATGGCCGCCACCGCCCGCAGCAGCTCGGCGAACCCGACGTCCTCGTACCGGTACGAGTTCACGGTCTGGCCGAGGAGCTGGATCTCCTTGCAGCCGCTGGCCACCAGCGCGCGCGCCTGCCGCAGGACCTCGCGCGGGGCGACGCCGCGCTCGCGGCCGCGCGTGTACGGCACCACGCAGAAGGTGCAGAACTTGTCGCAGCCGCGCTGGATGGTCACCCGCCCGACGACGCCGGCCGTCTCCGTGTCGCCCAGCGCGACGCCGTCGAGCCCCTCGTACGTCTCGGCGCGATCCAGCTTGGTGTCGGTCACGGCCTGGCCGCCGCGCGCGGTCTGCACGTGGTCCAGCAGGCGGCGATAGCCGTCGGGGCCGATCACCAGGTCGACGCCCGGGACGCGGTCGCGGATCTTGTCCTTCAGGTGTTCGGCCATGCAGCCGGTGACGCCGAGGACGGTGTCGGGCCGAGCCTTGGCGTGGGCCAGCATGCTCGCCCGCGCGAACACGCGCTCTTCGGCCTTCTCGCGGACCGCGCAGGTGTTGATGAGGATCAGGTCCGCGCGCGAGGGATCGTCGGTGCGCCCGTAGCCGGCACGCTGCAACAGGCCCAGCACCATGTCGCTGTCGGCCACGTTCATCTGGCAGCCGTACGTCTCGACGTAGGCCAGACGTTCGGCGGCCGGCGGCGTGCTGTCGCGGCTCGGCCGCCGCAACTGGACGAGATCCTTCACGACGGATGTATAACCCGCCCATGGGTCGATCGACATTCGGAACCCGCGAAGGGTCCCGCCCCTCCCCCGTCGGACTGCGCCGGGCCTGGACCCCCTGCGTCGCGGCCGTGATTTTCGTGGCGTTCGGTTGGTCGGCCGCGGCGCGTGCCGAGGCGCCCTGGGTGTGGCGCGGCCTGGTGGTGCCCCACGGCCAGATCGCCTTCGACATCGGCGGCGGGCTGGGCCACGTCCCCGACCCGAACGGCGGCACCGGCTTCGGCCTCAACCTCGAGCTCAAGGCCGGCGTCGCGCCGCGGTTGGAGCTGGGAATCCGCACCGGCATCCGGGCCGACGACCTGGGGCGCCGCACGGCGGCCGACGAGTACGGCCGGGCCTTCGACACCGAGACCTACGGGACCAACGGCGACACCGTCGCCAACCCCGAGCTGCACCTCGAGTGGGCGGTGGCCCGCGGCCCGGCCGCCGAGCTGGGGCTGGAGCTGGCCGCTTACCTGCCCATCGAGGGCGGCTCGCGCTTCGGCATGCTGTTCGCGCTGCCGCTGGCCCTGCACGCCGCCAGCATCCGCATCGACACCGGCCTTTACGTCCCGATCCTCTTTTACGATCACACCTACACCGTCAGCATCCCCATCGACCTCTGGATCCAGGCCACGCGCACCTTCTGGTTGGGGCCGCTCTTCGGGATGCGCTTCGCTCACCAGGGGAACGCCCGCGGCGAGTCCTTCCCGTTCGGCTTCGGCATCGGCAGCGAGATCGCCCCCAACGCCGACCTGCGCGCCTGGTTCCTGTTCCGCGACATCAGCGCCGACGAAGCCGCCCGAACCTTCGGCGCCGGCCTGGCCTTCGAGATCCGGTTCGGGTGACCGCCGGCGGCTGACGTGGAGCGTGCGCGTCGATCGTGGACGCGCGGCCAATCGCGTCCCCCGGCGCGCGTCAGGGGCCCGGCTTCAGATACAGCGCGGCCAGCGGCGGCAGCGTCAGGCGCAGGGAGGCGGGGCGGCCGTGGGCGGGGTGGGCGTCGGCGGTGACGGCTCCCAGGTTGCCCAGGCCGCTGCCGCCGAACGCGCTGGCGTCGGTGTTCAGGATCTCGCGCCAGGTGCCGCCCAGCGGGACGCCGACGCGGTAGTCGTGGCGCGGGACGGGGGTGCAGTTGAGGACCACCAGGATCACCTCGTCGGGGGCGCGCCCCTTGCGCAGGAAGGTGTAGACGCTGTTGTCGTCGTCGTTGGCGTCGACCCACTCGAAGCCGAACAGGCCGGCGTCGTAGACGTGCAGCGCCGGCTCGCGCTGGTACAGGCGATTGAGCTCCATCACCAGCGTCATCAGCTCGACGTGCAGGGGGTCGTCGCCCAGGAGGTGCCAGTCGACGCTGCGGTCGTGCGCCCACTCGTCGTACTGGCCGATCTCGCCCCCCTGAAACAGCAGCTTCTTGCCGGGCTGGGCCCACATCTGCGCATAGAGCAGGCGCAGGTTGGCGAAGCGCTGCCACAGGTCGCCGTGCATCTTCTGCAGCAGCGAGCGCTTGCCGTGCACGACCTCGTCGTGTGACAGCGGCAGGACGTAGTTCTCGCTCCAAAAGTACATGCCGCGGAACGTGATCCGCTGGTGGTGGTAGCGGCGGCCGATCGGATCGCCGCTGAAGTAGGCCAGCGTGTCGTGCATCCACCCCATGTCCCACTTGAGGCCGAAGCCCAGGCCGCCGGTGTACGTGGGGCGCGAGACGCCCGGCCAGGACGTCGACTCCTCGGCGATGGTCTGCGTGTCGGGATGGTCGCGGTACGTGGCGGTGTTGAACATCCGCAGGAACTCGATGGCTTCCAGGTTCTCGTTGCCGCCGTAGCGGTTGGCGACCCACTCGCCGCCCCGCCGCCCGTAATCCAGGTACAGCATCGACGCGACCGCGTCCACGCGCAGTCCGTCGATGTGGTACCGGTCCAGCCAGAACGTGGCGTTCGACAGCAAGAAGCTGCGCACCTCGTTTCGGCCGTAGTTGAAGATCGCGCTTCCCCACTCGGCGTGCACGCCCTGGCGCGGGTCGGCGTGCTCGTAGAGGTGCGTCCCGTCGAAGTAGATGAGGCCGTGCTCGTCGGTGGGGAAATGGGCCGGCGTCCAGTCGAGGACCACGCCGATGCCTTCCTGGTGCAGGTGATCGACGAGGAACATGAAGTCCTGCGGCGTGCCGTAGCGGGCGGTCGGCGCGAAGAACCCGGTCACCTGGTAGCCCCACGAGGGATAAAACGGGTGCTCGGCGATCGGCAGCAGCTCGACGTGCGTGAAGCCGCAGCGGCGCACGTGGGCCGCCAGCTTGGGCGCGATCTCCCGATACGTCAGCCAGCGGTTCTTTTCTTCGGGCACGCGCATCCACGAGCCGAGGTGCACCTCGTAGATCGACTGCGGCGCGTCCAGCGCGTTGCGCGCGCGCCGGGCCTGCATCCAGTCGCCGTCGGCCCAGTCGTGGTCCAGGTCCCAGACGATCGACGCCGTGGCCGGCGGCAGCTCGCAGCGGATGCCGTAGGGGTCCGCCTTGTCGACGCGGTAGCCGTCGTGGCGCGACTCGATGCGATACTTGTAGCGCGTCCCCTTGGCCAGTCCCGGGACGAAGGCCGACCAGATGCCGGACGCGCCGACCGGCTGCAGCGGCGCCGGCGCGCGGCCCCAGCCCTCGAAGTCGCCGATGACCGAGACCCGCGCCGCGTTGGGTGCCCAGACCGCGAACGCCACCCCCAGGCGCCCGCCTTCGGTGGTGAGGTGCGCGCCCAGACGCTCGTAAGCGCGGGCGTGCGTTCCTTCGGCGAAGAGGTGTAGGTCGACGTCGCCGAGGCGGGGCATCCGCTCATCGTACCTGCGATCGCGGGTTTTGACTCGGGTGCCGGGGCCGCCTTACTGTCGAAGGTCGATGGAGAAACGTCGGGGAGCGTTGCTGGGCTTGATCGTGGTGGCGCTGCTGGGGCTGTCGAGCGCGGCTCGCGCCGACCACGCGACCGAGATGAAGGCCCGCGAGGACTTCGCCGCCGGCCGCTATGACGACGCGCTGGAGCTGTTCGCCAAGCTGTATGCCGAGACGCTGAACCCGATCTACCTGCGCAACATCGGCCGCTGCCACCAGAAGCTGCGGCATCCCGACAAGGCCATCGACGCCTTCAAGGACTACCTGGCCAAGGGCAAGAAGATCTCGACCGACGAGCGCGCGGAGATCAACGGCTACATCAAGGAGATGGAAGACCTCCGCGACGAGCAGGCCAAGCAGCCACAGCCGCCGCAGACCGCTCCGCCCGCCAACCCGACGGCGGCCGCCGCGCCGCCGGACGCCACGCCGCCACCGGTGCAGCCGCTGGCGGCCGCCGGCACGGAGCCGCCGGCCGGCACCTACCCGCCCGGCACCTACCCGCCCGGCACCTACCCGCCGTCCGGCACGTACCCGTCCGGCACGTACCCGCCGTCCGGCACGTACCCGTCCGGCACGTATCCGCCCGGCACCTATCCAGCCGGCGATCCCTCCCTCCAGCCGCAGTCCGGCGGGACGCTGGTCGGCCAGCCCGGCCCGGCGCCCCAAGCCCAGTCGGCGCCCGTGTACACGCGCTGGTGGTTCTGGACGATCATCGGCGCCGCCGTGGCCGGCGGCGTCGTGACCGCGGTCGTCCTCGGCAGCGGCACCGATCGGCCGGCTTGCAGCGCGCCGGGCGTCACCGGGCTGGTGTGCAAGTGAACGCGCGCCGGAAGCTGCTGGGCCTGCTGCTGCTCGCCGGTTGCGGCGCGGCGGCGGCGGTCGCCGGCTGCAAGGACAAGGAATCGCTGGTGGTCGTGACGTTGCAGCCCGGCGCCGACGATCCCGGCGTCGACAAGGCGAGCGTGGACGTCGGCGGCAACAAGCAGATCTTCGACCTGCCCGGCAAGATGCTTCCGGCCAGCGGCGTCAGCTTCGGCGTCTACGTCCCGTCGAGCCTCAAGGGGATTCAGCCCATCAGCGTGCTGGCCTGGTCGTCGCAAATGCCGAACTGCGGCGGCGAAACGGGCAGCGGGCAGGTCGACATCGCCTCCGCCGGCGGCCTGTCCGGGCCGGTCACCATTCAAATGTCACCCAGCGCGGCCGGCTGCCCGGCCAGCGGCGGCAGCTCGGGCGGCGCGGGCACCAGCGGAACCGGCGGCACGACGGGCACGGGCGGCACCACGGGAGCCGGCGGCACGGGTGGGGCGGGGGGCGCCGGCGGGATGCCTGGCCGCGGCGGCGCGGCCGGCGGCGGCACGGCGGGCAATCCCGGAAAGGGCGGCAGCTCCGCGGCGGGCGGCCACGGCGGCGCTTCGGGCTCCGGCGCCGGCGGCTCGCCCGCCGGAGGTTCCAGCGGCGGCGGGATCAGCACCTGCTCGGAGTACGACCACGGCGACGCCGGCCAGTGCGCGACGTCGGCCTGCACGAACGACTATGCGATCTACGGCGCGGCCTTTTCGCCCAAGAACGCCAGCCTGGCAGTCACCAGCGGCACCGACGGGCGCACCAAGGTCTGGACGATCGGCAGCGACGGCACGATGGCCGCCGAAGGCCACGTCCTGACCGGCACCGGTCTGGGGGCCGTGGCCTTCTCGCCCGACGGGACGCAGCTGGCGATCGGCCAGGACGGCGGCGTGCAGATCGTCAACGTCAGCACCTGGACGGCGGTGCGGACGCTGACCGTGGCGAGCATGGTCTACGGCGTGGCCTTCTCGCCGGACGGCACGCAAGTCATCACGCTGGACACCGACAGCTCGCTCACGCCGACGTCCAGCCACGTCTACGTCCACGACGTGACGAGCGCGACCGCCCTGCACACGGCGGCCCTGGACAGCGGGTGGGCGCTGGGCGTGTCACCGGTCGCGACGGCCGGCGCGCTGGCCGTCGCCGTCACGACGACCACCGGAAACGCCCTGGTCTACACGCTGAGCGCGGCCGGGTTCTCGGCCCCGACCACGCTGTTGGTCACGTCCGACCAGTCGTACGCGGAGACGGCGCAGTTCTCACCGACGGGGACCTTGCTGGCCACCGGCGGCGACGACGGAATCGTGCAGTTCTGGCCGGTCCCGATCACCGGCGCCAAGCAGGCGCCCTCGATCGAGGTGAACAGTGTCACCAGCGGCAACAGCGACTGGGTGGACGTGCTGGCGTTCTCGCGCGACGGCTCCGAGCTGGTGGTCGGCGCCGGCTACTTCGGCAGCGTCACCACGTACGCGACCGCCTCGCGCGCGCACACCGGCAACGAGCAGGACCCGAGCGCGAACTACGACGTCTCGTCGGTCGGCTATTCGCCCGACGGCAAGTGGATCATCGGGGGCGAAGCTGACTGCGGCTGCGTGTTTCTGTGCCGGCATTGACCGCCCGCGGCGGAATTGACCACTTTTAGGGGTGTTTTCTCCCCCCGTTGGCGGGCTATATTCCCTTGACGCATGGGGGGCATTCTGCGTCGCGCCAAATGCGCGCTCGGAACGATGGCGCTGCTGGCCGGCACGGCTGGCGTGGCCGCCGCGCATCCGTGGCCGGCGCGCGCGCCCAGCGTCGAGCCCAAGCCGGCGCACCAGCTTCGCAACCCGGCCACCTGGCCGGCTGAACCCGCCGCTCCGTCGCCGGTCGACGCCGGCAAGTTCCAGGCTGCGTACGCTCACCTGTGCGGGGTGGACGCGACCTCCGCCAAGGTGGCCCTGTCGGCCCAGCTCCTGACAGCCGCCGACGCCGCCGACACCGACCCGTTCACGCTGGCCGCGCTGGCCTACTTCAACACCCGGTGCGATCCGTCCTTCCACAAGGACGGCCGGTACGGGCTGTTCGGGATCGAGCCGTCGATGTACCGCGTCCCCGGCGCGCCGGAACCGCCCGTCGATCGGGGCCACCTCACGTCGCGCGCGCTGATGGACCCGGCGAACAGCCTCGCCACCGCCGCCGCGCTGCTCGAGATGTGGAACACCCGCCACAAAGAGCTGGACGAGTCGTTCGGCGGCGTCGCCCACCGCACCGGGGTGGCTCACTTCATCTGGGGGGACGAGGTCCGCTCCAGCGGGCAAGAGGATCTGGTGCTGACGGCGCGCCGCCGGATGATCGCGGCCTACAACCAGACGCCCGAGGTCACGCGCGAGGCGCCCATCGGCATCACCGTCGTTTCGCCGCTGGAGGCGCCGCCGCGGGTCGCGACCAGCGGCCCGGGTGACGACCGCGAAGGCGGCGTGCGAAAGCACCGCGGGCTCGACATCGCCGGGACCATCGGTGAGCCGGTGCGCTCGGTGGCGGACGGCACGGTCATCTTCGCGGGCGTGAGCGCGCCGGGCCACCTCCGCAAGGGGCCCATCCCGCCCGACCAGATCGGCCGCTGGGCGCACCGTCGCCTGTCGGTGGGCGGCATCTATCTGTGCATCGAGCACAAGCCCGAGCCGAACCGCGTGGTCACCTGCTACATGCACCTCGCGTCCTACGTGGTGGCCGAAAAGGATCAGGTCAAGGCCGGCCAGCTCATCGGGTACGTCGGGCGCACGGGCGTGAAGGTTTCCCCGCCGCACCTGCACTTCGAGGTGAGGGTCGGCGACCGCATCACCAACCCGGTCCGCACGCTGGGCCAGATGGTGATCCCGCCGTCGGCGACCCTGACCCATCAGTACACGGTCAAGGCTCACCGCGCCCGCATGAAGAAGCTGCGCGCGCAGGTCAGCTGAGCGACGTCTGCCGGCCGCAGGCCGGGATCGGAGGCCAGCGAATCGCCGCGCCGCGAGAAGCCTGTTAGGGTTTACGCGGACATGATCCGCAAACAGGACGCGCTCGAGTATCACCGCATGGGTCGCCCCGGCAAGCTGGAGGTCGTCCCGACGAAGCCGCTGGTCACCCAGCGGGATCTGTCGCTGGCCTACTCGCCCGGGGTGGCCGAGCCCTGCCTGGCGATCGCGGCCAACCCGGAAGCCGGCTGGGAGTACACGGCCCGCGGGAACCTGGTGGCGGTGGTCAGCAACGGGACCGCCGTGCTGGGCCTCGGGAACATCGGCCCCTTGGCCAGCAAGCCGGTCATGGAGGGCAAGGCCTGCCTGTTCAAGAAGTTCGCCGACATCGACGTCTACGACATCGAGGTCGACGCGCGCGAGCCGGCGCGGTTCATCGACACGGTGGCGGCGCTGGAGCCGACGTTCGGGGGCATCAACCTCGAGGACCTGAAGGCGCCCGAGTGCTTCGAGATCGAAGCCGGCCTGCGGGCGCGCATGGCCATTCCGGTCTTCCACGACGACCAGCACGGCACGGCCATCATCTCGGGCGCGGCGCTGCTGAACGGCGCCGAGCTGGCCGGCAAGAAGCTGAAAGACATGAAGGTGGTCTTGTCGGGGGCCGGCGCGTCGGCCATCGCCTGCGCCAACTTTTACGTCGAGCTGGGGATCGCGCTTTACAACATCACCATGGTCGACTCGGTGGGCGTGATCTACGAGGGGCGCAGCGAGGGGATGAACCAGTGGAAGGCGCGGTTCGCGCGCAAGGACGACGGCGCCCGCACGCGCGCGGACGCGCTCAAGGGCGCCGACCTGTTCCTGGGCCTGTCCAAGGCCGGCCTCTGCACGCCCGAGATGCTGAAGACGATGGGGCCGAAGCCGCTGATCTTCGCGCTGGCCAACCCCGACCCGGAGATCAGCTACACCGACGCCAAGACGGCGCGGCCCGACGCCATCGTCGCCACCGGACGCAGCGATTTTCCGAACCAGGTCAACAACGTGCTGGGATTTCCGTACGTGTTCCGCGGCGCGCTGGACGTGCGCGCCAAGGAGATCAACGAGGCGATGAAGATCGCGGCCGCGCGCGCGCTGGCGGCGCTGGCGCACGAGCCGGTGCCGGACTCGGTCGCCGAGGCGTACGGCGTGCGCGCCTTCCGGTTCGGTCCGGATTACATCATCCCCAAGCCGTTCGACACGCGCGTGCTCTGGTGGTGCGCCCCGGCGGTGGCGGAGGCCGCCATCAAGTCGGGCGCCGCCCGACTGCCGCTGGAGATCGAGGAGTACCGCGAGCAGCTGCAGCGCCGGCTGGGCGGCGTGCAGCACACCATCATGCGGCAGATCGTGCAGCGCGCGAAGAGCTCGCCCAAGCGCATCGTCTTCCCCGACGGCGACAACATCAAGGTGCTGCGGGCCTGCCAGATCGTGCTGGACGAGAAGATCGCCCGGCCGATCCTGCTGGGGAGCGAGCGCAAGATCCGGCAGCGGGCGGCCGACCTGGATCTGGACCTCGAGGGGGCGGAGATCGTCAACCCGTCCGAGTCGCCCCACCACACGACGTACGCCAATGAATATCTGGCGCTGCGCTGCCGGAAAGGGGTGACCGCGCTCAGCGCCGCCCGTCTCGTCAACCGCCGCATCCACTTCGGGATGATGATGGTGCGCGCCGGCCACGCCGACGGCCTGGTGGCCGGCCTGACCGCGCCCTACCCGGACACCATCCGGCCGGCGCTGCAGGTGCTGGGCATTCGTCCCGACGTCCGGCGCGCGACCGGCATGTACATGATGCTGCTCAAGAACACGGTGAAGTTCTTCGCCGACGCCACCGTGAACATCGACCCGGACGCCGAGACGCTGGCCGACACCGCCATCCAGGTCGCCGACGCCGCGCGCGCCTTCGAGGTGACGCCGCGGATCGCGATGATCTCGTTTTCGAACTTCGGCTCGGCGCCGCACCCCGAATCGCGCAAGATGGCCGACGCCGTCGAGATCGTGCGACGCCGGCGGCCCGACCTGGAGATCGACGGTGAAGTGCAGGCCGACATCGCCGTCGAGCCGGAAAAAATGCACGAGCTGTTTCCGTTCACGCGGCTCACCGACGCCGCCAACGTGCTGATCTTCCCGTCGCTGGCCGCCGGCAACGCGGCCTACAAGGTCCTGGCCGCGCTGGGCGGCGCCACCGCCATCGGACCGATCCTGCTGGGCGTGAACAAGCCGGTGGCGGTCCTGCCGCGCGACGCCAACGTCGACACGATCGTCAGCATGACCGCCTACACGGTGGCGCGCGGTCAGGGCTGACCTCTCGTCGAGGCCGGCCCAACCCCCTCGTCGCGGCGCTCTACTTGAGGAGCTTGTCGGTGTCGACGGGCTCGCCGCCGGGGCGCTTGCGCGTGCTGGAGCTGGAGAAGCTGATCGTCGACCCTTCGACGGCGAAATAGGCGCGGCGGTCGGGCGGGATCGCGCCCGGGACGGTCACGTCGAACGGCTGGGCGACGCCGGGGGGCAGGTGAGCCAGCGTGAACGAGGCCTTCTTGTCGTCCAGCCGGACCGAGACCTGCACGCTGTCGTGCGTGACGGAGGTCGGGTTGATGACCTTGCCCGTGAGCCGGGTGTTGCTGCCCGCCGGACTGGCCGCCAGATCGATGACGTAGAAACCCCCGGCGATCGGCTGCCACCCGGTCGCCGAGAGGTCGACCTCTTGAAAGACCGTCGCCGACAGCCGCCGGTCCACGTCGCGCACCGCCTGCTTGAACTGATCGAAACGGGGCCCGATGGCGGCGACTTCCGCTTCCAGCTTCGCGCGCGCACTTTGCTCTTGCCGCAGTGTGCGATAAAGATAGGCGGATGCGCCCAGGCTGGCGAGAACCAGGACGAACAGCAACAAGGACCAGAGTCGGCGCCACGCCATCGCGTGATATTCTAACCCCGATGTTCGCTTGGGGGGGTCGGTCCGCGCTCGCGGCCGTCGCGGGGCTCGCGGCACTGGTGTTGTTCGGCACGGTCTGTTCCGTCGACAACGCGGGACTCGTCAGCGGTTCTGGCGGCGTGGGCGGCGGCATCAAGGGCAACGGCGGCTCGGCCGGTCACATCGGCGGCCATGGCGGCGGGGCCGCCGGCGGCAGCGTCGGCTCTGGCGGCACGGTCGCCACCGGCGGCCATGGCTCTGGCGGCGTGGTCGGCTCTGGCGGCGTGGTCGGCTCTGGCGGCGTGGTCGGCTCTGGCGGCGTGGTCGGCTCTGGCGGCGTGGTCGGCGCTGGCGGCACAGCAGGCCACGGCAGCGGGGGGACGGCGGGCGGCGCCGGCATGGGCATGGGTGGCGCCGCCGGCAGCGGGGGCGACAGCGGCACCGGCGGAATGAACGGCACCGGCGGCCGCGGCGGCTCCGGCGGCCATCCTCCGAGCTGCGCCTCGTTCCCGGCCGGCATGTCGTTCACCACGCCCACGGACGGCCGCCTGCACTGCTACTGGGTTCACGGCAACCAGATCGACTGGAACAGCGCCGAGACCGTCTGCGAAAACGAGGGCGGCACGCTGGTGACCCTCCTGTCGGAGAGCGAGAACGCCTTCGTGGTGGATTTCGTGGCCGGCGTGGGTCTGTTCACGGGGATCGGCATGACCGGCCAGGTGTTCATCGGCGCGACCGACGGAGCGGCCCTGGACGATCGCAACGGCGGCGGCGACTACGCCTGGATCACCGGCGAGCCCTGGACGTACCACAACTGGAATCGGAGCCAACCCGACAACGCGTGCACCGGCTGCATGGGCCCGGGACCCAGCACCAGCTGCATGTGCGATCACCGCGGCGCCATCGCGTCCGACGGGACCTGGTATGACCGCACCGAGACCTCGATGCGGCCGTTCGTCTGTGAAGCGATCGCCAAGTAAATTCGCGCTGGCGCTGGCGCTGGTGCTGGCGGCCGGTTGCCGCGAGACGCTGCGGTTCACGCCCGCTCAGATCGCCGCGCACCGGATGCTGGACGGCGCCCCGCCCGGGTTCCTGCTGGGCGCGGCCACGTCGGCGTATCAGATCGAGGGCGGCAACCACAACGACTGGACGGCCTGGGAGAAGGGACGCTACCCCGACGGCAGGCCGCACGTCGCCGACGGGTTGACCGCCGATCGGCTGGACGACTCCTGGAACCGCTGGCCGGCCGACGTGGCTGCCCTGCGCGTGCTGGGCGCGAACGTCTACCGCCTGGGCGTCGAGTGGAGCCGCCTCGAGCCGGCCGAGGGGACCTGGGACGCGGCCGCGGCGGCGCGCTACCGGCAGATGTTCGCGGCGCTGCGGGCGGCGCACGTGGCGCCGATGGTGACCCTTTACCACTTCACGCTGCCGACCTGGATCGCGGCGCGCGGCGGCTGGGACTGGCCGGGCACGCCGGCGGCGCTGGCGGCCTTCGCCGGGCGCGCCGGGGCCGCGTTCGGTGACCTCGTCGACTGGTGGTGCACCATCAACGAGCCGAACGTGCTGGTCGCCAAGAGCTACCTGGCCGGCCAGTGGCCGCCGGGCGCACGCGATCCGGCGCGGGCGGCGCGGGTCATGGCGGCCCTCATGCGGGCCCACGGCTTGATGGCGCTGGCGCTCCGCCAGAACGACCGTACCGACGCCGACGGCGACCAACGCGCCACCCAGATCGGGATCGCCCAGAACCTCCGGATCTTCGACCCGGCGTCGGCCAGCCCGCTGGACGGCCTGGTGGCGGGCGCCGCCGACGGGTTTTACGACGAGTCGTTCCTGGACGCCGTCACCCTGGGCCGCATCCGGGTGGTGCTCCCCGGCGTGGCGGACATCGACGAGCCGTTCCCTCCGCTGGCCGGCAGCTTCGATTACCTGGGCATCAACTATTACACGCGCGACCGCGTGGTCGGCCGGCTCTCGGGCTCGCCGCCCTACCGCGCGCTGCCGGCGGACGATCGCCCGCACAGCGACCTCGGCTGGGAGATCTACCCAGAGGGTCTCTATCGGCTGCTGCTCCGGTACAGCCACCGCGGCTGGCCGTTGCTGGTGACCGAAAACGGCGTCGCCGACGCGGGCGGCGCGATCCGACCGGAGTTCCTGCGCGCGCATCTCTATGCGGTCGACCGCGCGCGCGCCGACGGGGTGGACGTGCGCGGCTACATCTTCTGGTCGCTGCTGGACAACTTCGAGTGGTCGCACGGCGCGCGCGGCCGGTTCGGTCTGTTCTCGGTCGACTTCGCCGACCCGGACCTGGTGCGCCGCCCCACGGCCGCCGTCGCGACGTTCCGGGAAGCCGCGCGCAACCTGGGCACGCTGCGCTGACCCAGGGCCGTTCGGTCAAGGCCAGCGGCCGACGAGCGGGCCGCCGGTCAGGCCGGGCGGCGAGTGAACGGCATCGGTTCTAACCCGGCTAAATCGCGGCGAGACAGAGGCTTGGCACGGGTCGGACCCCGGCTTGACTCGCAGGGGTTGCCTATGGTTGTGTGCTGCGAGTCCCATCGTTCCGTACATGCCGTACATGGGGTGGGGCCGTGGCTAGCCTGATGAAGCGCGTCCGCTTGGCCCTATTCGTCTCGCCGTCATGCCTGTTGCTGGCGTGCGCGGGCGTCAAGTCGGCGCCCTCCGGCGCCGGGGCGACGGGCGGGTCGCCCGGGACGAATGGCAGCGGCGGCAGCTTGTCGATGGGCAGCGGCGGCAGCAGCGAGAGCGGCGCGGGCGGCAGCGCCGCGGCCGCGAAGTGCCCCGACGGCTGCACCGATTTCGCCGGCGGCCCCTTCGGTCCCGACGGGACGACCACGGTCCCGGCCAACGCCGCGCAGATCTTCAGTGGCGCCCCCGCCGCCACCGGCGGCCCCTGCCTGCTGGAGCCGCAAGAGGGCACGCTGTTGCCCAACAACTGGCTGCGCCCGCGTTTCAGCTGGACGTCGACCGCGACCGGCGATCTCTACGAGTTGCACGTCACCGCGCCCAACCAGAACGCGGATCTGATCGTGTACACGGACAAGACCACCTGGACGATGCCGCAGCCGATGTGGCTGGGGCTGGCCAACCACACGCAGGGCATGCCGATCGAGGTGACGGTGCTCTCGGCGCACAACGGCTCGGTGTCGACGGGGACCAGCGCCTCGTTCACGGTCGCGCCCGTCGGCGCCAGCGGCAGCCTGGTCTACTGGTCGCCGCAGGGCTCGACCAACGGCGGCAACACGGTGGCCGGCCTGACGACCCTTTACGGTTTCGAGGTGGGCGACGACTCCGTCGACCAGGTGTTGGGCTGCGGCAAGGTGGCCGGCGTCCTCCAGTGCGACATCCAGACCTCGGACTGGGAGACGCTGGACAATGGCCTCGCCCCCGAGCCCGTGCAGTGCATCGGCTGCCACACCTCGACGCCCGACGGCGAGTACATCTCGTTCAACAACTACTATCCGTGGGGTGGCGTGCTGGCGCCGGGGCAGCCCGACGCCATGGGGCACCGCCCGCCGCCGCCGTTCCTGGGAGCCGGCGGCTACAAGTCGTTCGCGCAGCCCTGGCTGGGGATCACGACCTATTCGATCAACCACTGGGCGGCGCTGGACCACGTCGTGGTGGCGCCGCTGGGCGGAAAGGGGTCGTCCACCAGCGACACGGACCAACAGCCGGGACTGGCCTGGTTCGATCTCGAGAACGGCACGTTTCCCGCGAACGGCCAGAGCCCGTTCACGGCGCTGAAGGGGATGGCCTGGGACTGGATTTTCCCCCCCACCTCCGGCCAGTACGCGGCCGCCCCCTCCTGGAGCCACCTGCCGCGCCCGGCCGACGACTTCATCGTGTTCACGGCGACCAGCAACGTGAAGTCCGGCCGCCTCGGCACCGGCACGGCGCACCTCTATCGCGTGCCGTACGCCAGGACCGGCGCCCAGACGGCGATGCCGATCCCCGGCCTCGACGACATGACCAGCCCGAAGTACGCGCAGTACTACGGATCGCTGTCGTTCGACGACGCGTACATCGTCTACGACCAGGTCGACGCCAAGTTGGCCGCTGCCGAACACGCCGACCTCAACACCAGCGACGCGGGCGGCAGCACGTGGAGCGGGATGTACATGCAGCCGGCCACCGAGCTTTACGTGACGCCGACCAGCGGCGGGCCGGGCATTCGCCTGGCGGCCAACGACCCGCCCAAGTGCCCGGGCCAGCCGGCCAGCCCGGGGGTCGACAACACCTGGGCCAAGTGGTCGCCCGAGGTGGCGACGTACGACGGGAACACGTACTACTGGCTGATCTTCTCGTCGTGGCGGCAGGGGGCCAAGGACGCCAACGGCTCGCCCATCGCGCAACTCTACATGACCGCCATCGTGAAGCCCGAGGCTGGGCCGATTCAGACCTACCCGGCCGTGTACCGTTGGAACCAGCCCGCCAAAGTGAGTAATTTCACGCCCGCCTGGGACGTCTTCAAGATTGGCAACGTCGGTTGATCTCCTGCTGGAACCCTGGAAGCGTTTCTCCACCGCCCGGCGACGAGCTCCGTCGGGCCAGCCCTGGCTTCGTGCATGCGCCGTCGCGCGGCAAATTCGACACGGCAGCACGCAGCACCCGTAAAAATCGAGTCCTGCTGGTGCAGTGGGGGACTCTATAACCCACCGAGAAGGTCCATCCCCATGACGCGAAAACTGACTCCCTTCCTTCGATTGACACTTTCGACCCTGCTGGCGGTGCCGGCGTTGTCCGCCGCGGCGCTGGCGCAGGACAACCCGAACGCCGGCGCAGCGGCGGCCGCCCCCACGCCCGGGACGGCCAGCGTGCCGGCCGACAACACGTCCGGTGCGGCGTCCGGCAACGCGCCCGCCAACCCGACGCAGGGGGCGGCGGCGACCAAGAAGAAGGGCGGTAGCGGCCCGGCCCTGGGGCTCAACCCCGAGGCGCCCCAGGTCGGCGGCCTGATCACGTCGCCCGCCGAGGTCGTCGCGCCGCCGACCGAGGAATCGACCGGCGAGTGGAAGTTCGACGTGACCGGCTACTTCCGCGCGCCGCTGCGGTTCTCGTGGGGGCCGCCCACCACGCCGGACAACAACGCCA
Organism: Myxococcota bacterium; assembly: GCA_025934105.1. Lineage (GTDB taxonomy): Bacteria > Myxococcota_A > Polyangia > Fen-1088 > Fen-1088 > JADGRB01. Next base: position 43,868 of record JAICYS010000008.1, read on the forward strand.
CCGCCACCACCAACGACGCGGGGACGCAGCTTCGCACGCCGCCGCTGGTGCCGGACGCGAACTACATCGACTGGCGCTACACGAACAGCATGGTCGGCCCCTGGACCGAGCTGAACTTTCACTACGGCAACGACCGCGCCAAGGCGACCGTCCAGATCGCGTCGTACAACATCACCGACTCGGGCTATCGCCGGCTGGAGGCGAACCTGGGCATCAACGAAGCCTTCCTGAGCCTCACGTATCCGGAGTTCATCGACGAGGACGCGCGGTTGACGGTGATCGCCGGCGCGTATACCAACCGCTACGGGGCCGCCGGGCGCTACGATGCGGGCCGCTACGAGACCTATCTGTTCGGCCGTACGCACACCGCCGGCCTGACCGTGACGTTCGACCAGGACTGGAACGACTGGACCTTCGAGGCCGAGGGGGGGTTCGGCGGCAAGCTGGAGCCGATTCCGTTCTACGGCGCGCCCGGCGCGCCGGGCGCGGGGACGCCGGCCAATCAGCAGCTGCCGGCCTGGGAGCCGTACCCGGGGCCGGTCCCGCAGGAGTCGACCTTCGTGGGTCACCTGCACGCGGGCGCGGTCTACAAGAAGCAGTGGATCCTTGGCGCCCACTACATCAACGTCTTCGCGAACGACAACGAGCGCGCGGGTTCGTATCAGGGCGCGAGCGGAGCGTGGGACGCGCCGGGCGCCGGCATGGGCGCGCGCGACCCGCAGGCCGCAAAGCCCAGCATCGTGATCAGCGGCGCCGACCTGAAGCTCCTGGGCGGCGTGCTGGGTGACGGCTACATCGGGTACTCGCACCTGTCGGCCACCAACGCGCTGTATCTGGCCGACGCCATCGAGGTGCTGCACTCGTTCGGCGGCTGGCAGCTCCACGACAACTACTTCGGTCCGGCCGGCGCGACCGACCCGGTCACCGGCACCATCGACAGCGTGGAGCTGCAGTACAGCTTCAGCTTCGGGCAGCTGTTCCACTACCCGCAGGCGTTCTGGGGCGATGGGGTCGACATCATCGGCACCATCTTCGGCATGTTCAACCACGTCAACCCCTCGAACGCGGCCTACAAGCAGAACAAGCTCAAGTACGGCACCGAATGGACGTATACGCCGCTGCCCTGGCTGGGGATCGGCGGCCGTTACGACGTCGTCGAGCCAAACCTCGATCGGTCGGGCGAGTCGTTCTCCGTGCTTTCGCCTCGGCTCATCTTCAAGACCGCGTTCGTCACGCACGAGCAGATCATGATCCAGTACTCGCGTTACTTTTACGGCTCGGACTACGAGCCGGGTATCGGCGCGGTGGCCGGCTTCATGAGCGGCTCGCAGTTCCCCTACAACTCGCAAAACGGCGGCTCGCAGCTGGGCGTCGACAAGAACGCCGCGCAGATCGCGGCCATCATCTGGTTCTAAAACGGCCCGTTCGTTCGAAACGAGGAATGACAATGAAGAGCGACGCAATGAAACTGTTCCTGGGCCTCTGTGGCGGCTCGTTGCTGGCGATGGGGTGTGTGATCCCCGAGAAGCAGGCGCCCAGCGCGACGCCGGGATCGGCGGCCTCGATCGGCGGCGGCAACGCCTCCGCTGCCGGCGTGCCGGCCGCGCTGGCCGGATTCAAGGAGTGCCCGGACGGCCTCATCGACGACGGCGAGGACGGCAACAACCAGAACCTCCCCATCGGCGACCGGGGCGGTTACTGGTACACCTTCAAGGACAAGGGGACGACCACCGTCGACCCGCCGGCCGGTGAAGAGGGCGGCACCTTCGCGATGAGCGAGGGCGGCCACAACTCGAAGTACGCGGCCCGCTTCCACGGCACCGTCGGCACGGGCGCCATCGTGTTTTCGGGGATGGGCACCAACCTGATCGACCCCAAGGGGCCGTACGACGCGTCCCGGTACGCCGGCATCGCGTTTTGGGCCAAGCGCGGCCCGGATTCGACCGGCAAGGTGCGTCTGAAGGTGCCGGACGTGAACACCGACCCGGACGGCGGCGTCTGCACCGAGTGCTTCAACGACTTCGGCGGCGACCTGAACCTGACCACCGACTGGAAGCTCTACATCTACCCCTGGAAGAGCATGAAGCAGGAGGTCGGCTGGGGGAACCCGCTGCGCCACCACATCACGCCCGAGAAGCTCTACGGCGTGCAGTTCCAGGTGAAGGTTCCGCGGGCCAACTACGACATCTACATCGACGATCTGAAGTTCATCTGCCAGTGAACGCGTGAGGGCCGGCGGGCATTGGCCCGGCGGCTCGCGTCGCGGAACATCAAAAGGGCCCTTCGCGGGCCCTTTTTTTTGTAGAGTAGCGCGCGATGCGATTCGGATATTTCGACGACAAGAGCCGCGAATACGTCATCACCACGCCGAAGACGCCGTACCCGTGGATCAACTACCTGGGGTCGGAGAATTTCTTCGCGCTGGTCTCGCACCGGGCGGGCGGCTACTGCTTTTATCGCGACGCGCGGCTGCGGCGGCTGATGCGCTACCGGTACAATAACGTTCCGACGGACGTGGGTGGCCGGTACTTCTACATCAACGACGGCGGCGAGGTCTGGAATCCGAGCTTCGCGCCCACCCAGACCGCGCTGGACTCGTTCGAGTGCCGTCACGGCCTGGGCTACACGCGCATCACCAGCGAGCGCAAGGGCGTGCGGGCGTCGCTGCTCATGCTGGTGCCGCCGGGGCACACCGCCGAGGTGCACGAGCTGCGGCTCAAGAACACCGGCTCGGTCCCCAAGAGCCTGAAGGTGTTCTCGTTCATCGAGTGGTGCCTCTGGAACGCCTACGACGACATGACGAATTACCAGCGCAACTTCTCGACCGGCGAGGTCGAGATCGAGCGCGGGGGCGCCACCATCTACCACAAGACAGAGTACCGCGAGCGCCGCGACCACTTCGCCTTCTACAACGTGAACGCCGACGTGGCCGGCTTCGACACCGACCGGGAGACGTTTTTCGGCCTCTACAACGACTGGAGCGCGCCGGACGTCGCCCTGAAAGGCGAGTCGGCCAAGTCGGTCGCCAGCGGCTGGTCGCCCATCGCCTCGCACGGCCTCGACGTCACGCTGGCGCCGGGCGAAGAGAAGACCTTCGTCTTCACGCTGGGCTACGTCGAGAACCCGCGCGACGACAAATGGGAGAAGCCGGGCGTCATCAACAAGAAGCGCGCCCACGCGCTGATCGAGAAGTTCAGCAAGCCCGAGCAGGTGGCGGCCGCCATGAAGGCTCTGGCCGACCACTGGTCCAAGCTGCTGTCCAACTACTCCGTCGAGTCGTCCGACGAGAAGTTGAACCGGATGGTCAACATCTGGAACCCGTACCAGTGCATGGTGACGTTCAACATGTCGCGCAGCGCCTCGTACTTCGAGACGGGGATCGGCCGCGGCATGGGGTTCCGCGACTCGAACCAGGACCTGCTCGGGTTCGTTCACCTGGTGCCGGAGCGCGCGCGCGAGCGCATCATCGACATCGCCTCCACGCAGTTCCCGGACGGCAGCGCGTATCACCAGTACCAGCCGCTGACCAAGCGCGGGAACAACGACGTGGGCAGCGGATTCAACGACGACCCGCTCTGGTTGATCTTCGGCGTCGCCGCCTACATCCGCGAGACCGGCGACTTCGGCATCCTCGACGAGCAGGTGCCGTTCGACAACGATCCCAAGACCAAGACCTCGCTGTTCGAGCACCTCAAGCGGTCGTTCAACTACACGCTGAACAACCTGGGGCCGCACGGCCTGCCGCTGATTGGCCGCGCCGACTGGAACGATTGCCTCAACTTGAACTGCTTTTCGGAGACGCCGGACGAATCGTTCCAGACCACCGGCAACCGGACCGGCCGCACGGCGGAGTCGGTGTTCATCGCCGGCATGTTCGTGGGCGTGGCGCCCGATTACGCCTACCTGGCCCAGAAGCGCGGGCTGGCCGATGAGGCCAAGAAGGCGCGCGGCGAGGCGGCCAAGATGAGCGCCGCCATCCTCGAGCACGGATGGGACGGCGAATGGTTCCTGCGCGCCTATGACTTCTTTGGTCACAAGGTCGGCAGCAAAGAGAACAAAGAGTCGCAGATCTTCATCGAGCCGCAGGGCTTCTGCGTGATGGCCGGCGTGGGCGTCGAGGGGGGTCAGGCCCGAAAGGCGCTGGATTCCGTCAAAGAGCGCCTGGACAGCAAGTACGGCATCGTCCTCAACAACCCGCCCTACAGCGAGTACCACGTCGAGCTGGGCGAGATCTCGTCGTACCCGCCGGGCTACAAGGAGAACGCCGGCATCTTCTGCCATAACAACCCGTGGGTCATCATCGGCGAGACGGTGATCGGCCGCGGCGACCGCGCGTTCGACTACTGGAAGAAGATCGCGCCGGCCTACCTCGAGGAGATCAGCGAGGTGCACCGGCTCGAGCCGTACGTCTACGCGCAGATGATCGCCGGCAAGGACGCCGTCCGCCACGGCGAGGCGAAGAACTCGTGGTTGACCGGAACGGCGGCCTGGAACTTCGTGGCCATTTCGCAGTACCTGCTGGGGGTTCGCCCCGACTACGAGGGCCTGCGCGTGCGCCCCTGCCTGGGCGGCGAGGTCGGCAAGTTCACCGTCACCCGCAAGTGCCGCGGTGCCGAGTACCGCATCAACGTCAAGAACAGCGGCAAGGGCGGGGCTCCCAAGCTGACCGTCGACGGCAAGCCGCTGGCCGGCGACCTCGTCCCCTACGCCTCCCCGGGCGCCACCGTCATCATCGACTGCGAAGTCTGAGCGGCCGCCGCACGACGAGCTCCACGCGCCGAGCGCGGAGCTCGCGCTTTGCGTTCAGCGGTGGCGATCCGGATTCCCGCGGTCCCGCCGCGCTGAATCCGGAGCTGGTGCCCCGCGACGGTCCCCACCGATCGATGTTCGCGCAAAAAAAGGGCCGCTCGCCTTCAGGCGAACGGCCCTTTGTTCCCGCAGCAGCGCCGAGCGGCGCCACACCGGTCGCTACTGTGTCAAGACCGACAGGTTGCTGATGCAGAAGCTGTACGGGATCGACATGTTGATGTTCGTGAACACCTGCCACTGGATCGACTGGATCTTGGTGACGTCGAACGCGTACTTCGTCAGATCGACAGGCGGATTCTGCGTGCTCAGGTACATGGGGCCACCGACGTCCGTCCAGTGGATGACGACGTGGCCGCCCTTGCCCGGCAGGCCCGAGTTCGACTTGAGCGCCCCCTGGTAGTAGGGCGAGTCGGTGCCGTGCTCACCCGTGTACGGGAAGTTCACGCGCATATCGGCCGTCGGGATGGTGGTCGCGCCCGGGCCCGGCGTGATGTCGAACGCCACGCCCTTGTAGTTGCTGCCGTTCCAATCCATCTTCACGCCGGCGTCGCCACCGGGGTTGTTAAGGTCGAGGCTGATCCCGGCGCCCCACATGTCCGAATAATCGGACGTCCCGCTGGCGCCGTTCAGCACCTGCGCGGCGGTGCCGCTGGTGCAGAACGCGCCCGTGGTGGCGTCCGCGTCGAAGGGCTGGCCCGGCGTCGGGGTGTCGATCTTCGAGCACTTGGTGATGTCGAAGCCGCCCTTCTTCACGCAGTCGCTGTTCTCGTGGTCGTCGCCACTCAGGTTGGCGTTCGGGCCGACGCTGTCGCCGTAGGCGTAAAGCGCGCCGATGATCCCGGTCGTCGTATCCATCGCGAAGCCGGTGTTGGTGATGTTGATCAGCATCTCGCCGGGGTGTTCGCTGCCGGAGCCGCCGGAGCCGCCGGAGCCGGTGGACGCGGGCGCCGGGCTGCTGGAGCTGCAGGCGCCGGTGGCGAGCGCCAGCGCGCCCGTCAAAATGCAAAGAGAGTGAGTGAGCTTTTTCATGATCCTTTTAGGCCTCGTGTGATCGGTTGCGTTTGGAGAGGGGAGGGGAGCGGCGGCAAACGCAGACCGCCTGGGGAAGAGAGAATCGGTGTAGTATCTTCCCCGACCTTACCCCCGTCAAGCGGCTGGCCCGCAGCGTTCGGGCCCGTTTTCTGCTCTCATTTCCTTATCCAGGAGGCTTGTTGATGTTGCGCGGCTCCGCCGGAGTTGGACTTCTGTTCGGCGCGATCTGGTTCACGGCGGGATGCTTCGGGGGCGGCGGCGGAGCATCGGGCAGCGGCGGCACCCCCGGAGGGACGGGCACGGGCGGCGCCGGCGCGGCCATGGTCATGGGCGACCCCAAGAGCTACGCCCAGACGGCCGGGGCCACGTTCCCGTTTCCGCAGGGCCACGCCTCCTCGATCTGCAACTTCCCCGTCTACGACACCGACGACGTCTACCAGGCCTACCAGAACTGGAAGACCAAGTTCTTCGACGGCACCAAGGTCGTTCGGCCCGAGAACGGCAACGACACCGTATCCGAAGGGATCGGCTACGGAATGTTGATGGCGGTCTTCGTGAACGACCAGACGACCTTCGACGCGCTCTGGGCGTACGCGAAGATGCACAACGACGGCCACGGCTTGATGACCTGGTGCGTGCCGGCGGGCTCGGGCAGCTGTTCGGGCGGAGGCGCGGCCACCGACGGCGACGAGGACATGGCCTACGCGCTCCTGATGGCCAGCAAACAGTGGCCCACCCAGGCGAGCTACGCCACCGGCGCCACAGCCCTCATCAACGCCATCCTGCAGTACGAGGTCGACGGTTCGAACGTCCTCAAGCCGGGCGACAACTTCGGCGGCGCCGGTGAGATGAACCCGTCCTACCTGGCGCCCTCGTATTACCGCGCCTTCGCCAAGGCCACCGGCAACACCAAGTGGATGAGCGTCGTCGAGACCAGCTACAGCATCATCGCCGCCGTGTCCGGGCAGTATGGCCTGGTGCCGAACTGGGCCACCTCGTCGGGGATGGGCATCGCCGGCCCGACCAGCGACGGCAGCGGCCCCAACTTTGGCTACGACGCCTGCCGCACCCCGTTCCGGATCGCGATGGACTATTGCCTGAACGGCGAGCCGCTCGCCAAGATGTACGCCGCGCTGATCGCCGCGTTTTACGCGTCCAAGTCGTCGGCGACGACCACCGCCGGCATCATGGACGGCTACACGCCGGCCGGCATGAACCCGGACGGGACCCTCGGCAACTACGCCGCCGGGATGGCGTTCCTGGGACCGGCGGGCGTGGCCGCCATGGCGGCCGGCAACGACACGCTCCGCGACATCACCTACAAGACCGTCTGGGCCGACACCACCCAGGGAGCGATGAAGCTGAGCGGCGTGTTCAGCTACTTCCACGCCTCCTGGGGCGTCCTGTCGATGCTGGCGATGACCGGCAACTTCTGGGACATGACCCAATAAGCGCCGGCCTTCGCCGGGCCGCCGCCGCGGTTACGGCTTGGGCGGCGGCGCCGCCTTCACCGCGTGGCCCTTGCCGTGCGACCGGGCGCCGGTGCCGGCCTTCTCGTCGAGGAACGCCGTCACCCAGGCCAGCGGCGCGTTCCAGTTGATCGCCACCTCGTTGACCGACCAGGCCTCGATGTTGTCGGCGTAGCACTTCTCGGGCGCGCACCCCTGCAGGCCGGCCGCCTGCACGTACGGGTCCTGCAATCCGGAGTTCGGCCCGCCCGCCAGCACGCCGGGCGGCGGCGGCGGGAAGGCCGGGTTCGCCTGATGCGCCCAGAACCGGTGGTGCGGGTTCACCAGCGGCCGCTCGCCGTAGCCGGTGACGTACGACTTGTCCAGCGGGTTCCGCCCGAGGACGTAGTTCACGGCCTCGGCGGCGGCGCGCAGGTACTTCGAATCGCCCGAAAAATCATGCGCCAGCCCCAGCACGATCGCGTTGTTCAGCACCGCCGAGTTCGACCCCCACGGGTAGCCCTTGACGCCCGGCTTGAACGGCAGGCGGTAACCCTGCTGGTCGACCAGCGCCGCGAAGGCGTCGGCGGCCGCTTCGATGGCGACCTTGCAGTCGTCGATGTCCTTGGGTGGCAGCACGTTCGGCACCACCGCCAGCGAGATCGTCCCCAGCGCCGCCACCTCGCCCCAAGTGAAGGCGTTGGCCAATCCCTCGCCGCCCACCGACTGCGGGACCTTCTTGTAGAACGGCGACTTCTCGAGAAACGCCTTGTACACGTCCTTCTTGGTGGTCACGAACAGCTCGGCGGCCGCCCAGTAGAACTCGTCCTCGACGTGCTGGTCGTCGTACGGGCCGCCGCCGACGGCGGCGGTGCCGGCGTACACCGCCGGGTTGGCCTGCGCCGCGGTCCAGGCCTTCTCGGCGGCGGCCAGGCACTTGGCGGAGAACGCCTTGTCCAGCTTCTCCCAGATGCGGGCGCACTGCGCGGCCACCGCGGCGACGTTCAGCGTGGCGGCCGTCGACGGCGGCCACAGCAGGCGAGGCATCGGATCCTGATCGGGCCGCGTGGCCAGCGCCGTCCACTCCTTGTCGTGCACCTTGTGGTGGACCATTCCGGCCAGCGGCTGCCCGTCGGGCACCTGCATCTTCAACAGGAACTCCAGCTCCCAGCGGGCCTCGTCCAGCAGGTCGGGGACCCGGTTGTGCTTCTCGGGGATGTTGAGCTTGCCGTCGCCGAAGTCGCCGGCGGTGCCGCGCGCCGCCGCCCGTTCGTACTCGTTCAGCAGCGTCCAGACCGCGATGCCGCCGTTCACGACGTACTTGCCCTGGTCGCCGGCGTCGTACCAGCCGCCGCTCACGTCCAGCTTGTACGTGCACCCGGAGTTCGGCAGGCAGGGGACCGACTTGTCACCCTGGTTGGGCGGCACCTGCACGTGCCCGGCGGGGCGGGTCCATTGCTTGCCGCCGGCGTACGGCATGGCGATCGGGATCCCGCTGCGCGTCTGATAAAAGTAGGCGAGCGCGTCGTACTTGAGCTTGTGCAGCACGTTCGCGCCGATGTCGAACGGATGGCTGGTGTCGGCGCCGACCTTCAGGGTGTAGTCCTTGCCGGGCGTCTTCACCGACGAGAAGTCGATGATCTGCACGTCGTCTCCCGAGGCGGCGTCCTTGCCGGCCGGTTTCGTCTCGCCGGACGCGGCCACCGCGCCGCCCTTCTTGTGCAGCTCCCATTTGACGGGCGCCGCCTGCGTGGTCTTCAGCGTCGCCAGCTTGGGCAGGTCCGGCAGGTAGCCAACCTGATTGACCAACAGGTTCGGGATCGGCGCCTCCTCGGCGGTCGGCTTGTTGCTCTTCTTGAACTGCGGGTCGTCGAGGTGAACGTCGTCGAAGCAGACGGTGTACGGCGGGGCCGTGTCGCCGGCCATCGGGCCGCCGAAATGAAAAGCCAGCTCCGCGGTCGGGTCGTCGGCGGTCTCCATGGTGAACGCGCCCACGAACGTCTGCGGGTGCGTGGTCAGCTCGACGGTGTCGGTCCAGTACTCCTTGTAGGGCGGTCCCGACATGCCGACCTTGGCCTTCACCTGCACCGGCTTGGTGGCGTGGGCCATGTACGAGAGCGAGTAGGTGTGCCCCTTCTGGATGACCATCTCGCGGTGGCGCGCCTGCGCGTCCCACGGGTTCACCCCCTTGTTCGTCACGGTGATGCAGAACTGCCCGTCCTTGACGGCCGCGCTGCCCTGGCCCGGCGTCGTGAACGACGTCGTCCACGGAATGTACTTGCCGCCGTCGAACGTGCTGTTGCTCAGCAGCTCGTGTCCCGACAGCGGCGGCGCGTGAACACCCGGCGAACCGTTCGTGGGCGCCGCGTTCCAGTCCATCATGGACGGCGGCGCGGGCGCGGCGGGCGGAGGCGCGGCCGGCGGCGCCGCTGGGGCCGCGGCGGCCGTCGCCGCCGGCGGCGTGGTTTGCGCCGGCGGTCCGCTGCACGCGGCGAGCGCCACGAGCAGGGACAGCGCACAACGCCCTGGCGGAGCTGCGCCCGGCCCCCCTGAGCCGTCGCGGGGGGCGCAAGAAGCCCTTTCAGGGTTCCTGTCTGAGCGTCGAGCGGACGCACCATGACGAGCAAGAAGTTCGGGCATCGAGTCCTCGGGGGGAGCGGGGGCGCCGGCATGCCGCCGGCCGGCGTCGAGACCCTACCCCGAAAGGGGTTTCGTCGGAAGGCGCGGCGCCGTCACTGCGGCTCGGTGCCCCAGGCCAGGACGCCTTTGACGTAACCGGTGATGGTCGCCGTCGGGTTCACCGGCCCGGTCATCGAGGTCTGGCCGTTGGGGCACTTCTGGAACGAGTAGTCGGGTCCAACGTCGAACATGTTGCTGAACCCGATCGCATGCATGCGCAGCTGGATGCTGGTGCTGTCGGTGTAGAGCGGCAGCGTCTGGGCGCCGGATTTGAACCCGACCTCCAGGTATTCGTTGGCGCCGGTGACGGCCGGCGACACCGGGACGTATTTCCAGGTGATGTTGCTGGAGTTGTACATCCAGTAATCGATTTCCAGCGTGGGCGGATCCGTCGTTTCGCCCAGCGTGAACCAATAGCGAAACGTCACGTTGCTGAGCGGCAGGCTCATCGGCGAGGCATTGACAACGTCGACTTGGACCGTCATTTGGCCGCCGTTGCTCGTCACGCAGGTGGCTTCGATGCAAAGCTGGTGGCCGGTGCAGGTCACGGCGGCCGCCCCGCCCGCGCCGGCCGCTCCGCTCGTTCCGGCCGCTCCGCTCGCGCCGGC
>JAICYS010000011.1 GCA_025934105.1 Myxococcota bacterium
CATCCGGCAAGAGCTGCTGCTGGGCGTGGGCGGCGTCCGCGCGCTGCGCGCCGCGGGCATCCACTGGGGCGGCCTGCACCTCAACGAGGGGCACAGCGCCTTCGCGACGCTGGAGTACGCGCGGCTGTTGATGGAGCAGACCGGGGCCGACTTCCGGACCTGCGCGCAAGAGGTCGCGCAGAGCACGGTCTTCACCACGCACACACCGGTCGACGCCGGCCACGATCGCTTCCCGCCCGAGCTGGTGGACGACCACCTCGAGCCGCTGCGCCGGTCGCTGGGGCTGTCCCAGCCCGAGTTCCTGGGGTTGGGGCGCATTCGTCCCGACGACCACCGCGAGGCGCTGTGCATGACGGTGCTGGCGTTCAAGATGTCGCGCTACGCGAACGGCGTCTCCGCGCTGCACGGACGCATCACGCGCAAGTCGTGGCAGGTGCTGTGGCCGCACCACCGCGAGGACGAAGTGCCGGTCGGCCACATCACGAACGGCGTGCACGTTCGGACCTGGCTGGCGCCGGCCATGCAGGATCTCTACACGAAGTACATGGGGACCGACTGGCGCGAGCACCTGGCCGACCCGCACGTGTGGGGCCGCATCGACAGCGTTCCCGATGCCGAGCTGTGGGAGACCCACCGGGTGCTGAAGGCGGCGCTGGTGCAGTTCGTCCGCCGGCGCGTCTCCGAGCAGCGGCGGCGCGCCGACTACCCGGAAGAGTTCGTGACGGCCGCCGCCAGCGCGCTGGATCCCGAGGCGCTGACCATCGGCTTCGCGCGCCGGTTCGCCACCTACAAGCGGGCCAGCTTGATCCTGAGCGACATCAATCGGCTGCGGCCCCTGTTGCTGGACCCGGCCCGCCCGGTGCAGCTGGTGTTCGCGGGCAAAGCCCACCCGGCCGATCGCCCCGGGCAGGAGGTGCTGCGGGCGGTCCACGACGCGACCCTCAGCAGCGACCTCAAAAGCCACGTCATCTTCGTGGAGGACTACGACATCAACGTCGGGCGCCACCTGGTCCAGGGAGTCGACGTCTGGCTGAACAACCCGCGGCGGCCGCAGGAGGCCAGCGGCACCAGCGGACAGAAGGTGCTGCTGAACGGCGGCCTCAACTTCTCGGTCCTGGACGGGTGGTGGGCCGAGGGGTACGACGGCCTGAACGGGTTCGCGATCGGCGACGGCATCACGCACGTCTCCGTCGACGAGCAGGACCGGCGCGATGCCCAGTCGCTCTACGAGACGCTGGAGAGGGACATCATCCCGCTTTACTACGACCGCGACGAGCACGGTGTGCCGCACGGTTGGGTCGAGCGCATGAAGCGCACCATCCGGACGCTCGGCTGGCGGTTCAACACCGACCGCATGGTGATCGACTACGCCAACAACTGCTACCTCCCGGCGGCCGGCGCCGAGAGCTGCCGCATGCCCTGAGCCCGCCGGTCCGTCTCGTCACATTCGTGACATCCCAGTCTGCTCAATGTGACGCGGCCGTCCGCCGATGCTTCCCTCCATGCGAGGGAGGATCCTCAAGGTCTGCGTCGCCGTGTGCGGGCTCGCGGGCGTGGTCTACGCGGCCGAGGAAGCCACCTCTCCGACCGGACCGACGCTGGAGCAGACCATCGCCCAGCAGCTGGTGAGCGAAGGCGAGGCCGCCCGCGAGAGCAGCCTGACCAAGCAGATCGAAAACTACACGCCCGAGCAGATGCTGGCGATGGCGGCGGCCTACGATCAACAGATGCGGCGGGCCATCGACCACGCCCAGGACGTCAAGATCCTGGCCTATCGGACGCACGACATCATTCGCATGACCTGCATCGACGACAAGGTCGATCAGATCAAGCAGGTCATCTCGCTGACCGAGCCGCGCTACCTGATGCTGCGCTCGTTCAAGTCGCAGGTGATCGTCATGCAATCGCAGTTCGCGATCATCAACAGCGCGCACGAACGCGTGACCCAGCTGACCGCCGAGATCGACGCCTGCATGGGGGAGAACCTGGACGCGGTCAGCCTCGGCCGCGTTGAGGAAGAGAGGCTGCCGGGCGCCGGCGATCTGAACGATCCCACCCGCCCGCAGTCGTCCCTCCAGCCGATCGAGCGGCCCCAGTCCGCCAGCCCGATCCTCGGTAAAGAAGGGGAGTAATCTCCGGGCGGCGTGTACACGCCGCTGCCTCACGTCCTCATCCGCGCGCCGCTGCTGCCGGCGCGCGACCTGCGCCGCGGCGCGCGCGCGCTGCTCGGGCACCCGCTGGGGCCGGATGCCGTGGCGCTGGCCAGCCCCTCGCTGGCCGCGGCCAAGCCGGGCGCGGCTCGCGCGCGGGCCCTCGAACGTTACGCGCGCCGGGCGGCGTTCCGGCCGACGCCCTCCGGCCTCCTGGCCGGCGTCTGCCTGGGGCGGCTGGCCTCCCGCGGGGACGTGGCGACCGGTACGCCCCAGGCCTGGCTGGCGCCCGGATGGGCGCGCCTGGCCGCCGCCGCGCGCGCGCTTCTCGACGAGCCGGCCGTGCAGGAGCGGGTGCGGTTGCGCCTGGCCCCGTCGGTGCTGCGGGCGCCGGACCTGGCCTGGTGGATCGGGCCCGGCGGCGGCGCCGAGCCGTTCGGCCAGGCACGCGAGGTCGAGCTGGATGACGAGCTGAACGCGCTCCTCGACGCCGCCGCGCGCTGGACCCCGTGGCCGGCGCTGCGGACGGCGCTCGGCCACCGCGATCCCGACGACGCGGACCAGCTGTTGCTGGCGCTGGTCGACGACGGCCTCCTGCACAGCGAGCTCCAGCCGCCGCTCGTCGGGCCGCCTCCCCACGAATTCCTGGCCCAGCGTCTGGCGGCGCTGGGGCTGCGGGCCGAAGGCGCGGCGCTGACCGCGGCCGCCGCCGCGCTTTGCCACGGCGACCTGGCCGGCGGTCGGGCGGCGCTCGACGGGTTACCGGGACGCGCCGGCCGCCCGTTCCAGGCGGTGCTGCTCCATCGCCCCCCGCGCCCGCCCCGGATCCCGCGCGCGCCGGTCGCCCGCGCGGCCCGGCTGGTTCCGCTGCTGCTCCGGTTGCAAGAGGCGCTGGCGCCCCCCGCCGCCGAACGGCTGGCCTCGTCCGAGCTGGCCGACGCGCTGGACGCCTGCACCGAGATCTACGGCGCCGGCGCGTTCGACCTGGAGGCGCTGGCCACCGGCGGATACGGCGTGTCGATCGACCAGGGTGAGGACGACGCTCCCGGCGCGCCCGACGTCCGCGTCGTCGCCCTGCTGGCCGAAGCCTGCGCCGACGCCGCGCGCCGGGGCGTCCCCGAGGCCGCCCTCGACGGCGCCGCTTTGTCCGAGGCGTTGGGCGACGGGGGCGCGGCGCCGCTGCCGGCGACGGCGGAGCTGTTCTTGACGCCCATGACCCCAGCGCCGGGCGCGCGCGCAGGTGACGGCTGGCTCTTGGGCCTGCACGGGCCGGCCGGATCGTCCCTGGGGCGCTTCGGGCACGCGCTGGGGCCGGGCGCGCGCCAGGCGCTGGCCGAGATCGCCGCCGCGGAAACGAACGGCGGCGACGCCGAACGGTTGGACGTCGCCTTCGCTCCCTCGGCGGACCTGGCGGATCTCTGCGCGCATCCGCCGGTCCGCCCCCGGGCGCTGGCCATCTCGGGTTGGTCCGGCCCCGACGACGTGACGCTGGGCCAGCTGGCGCTGGTGGCCGATCCGGCGCTCCCCCAAGACCTGTCGCTGCGCCCGCGCGCCGGCGGCGCTGCGGTGGTCCCCTCCCCTTTGGCCCGCGTGCGGTCGGCGACGGCCCCGCCCGGCGCGGCCCGACTGGCGGTCGGCTGGACGCTGCAGCGGCAACACGCGCCCTGGGCGTTCGCGCCCGGACCGCTCGCCGCGCTGGAGAAGCTCCCCCGGGTGACGCTGGAGGGATTCGTGATCGCGCCCGCCAGCTGGCGGGTCCCGCGCGAGCTCGGCGAACGCCGCGCCAGCCGCGCCCGACTGGCTGGCTGGCGCCGGGCCGCCGGTGTCCCGCGGCACGTCCAGGTCGGCGCGGGCGACGAGCTGCTCCCCGTGGACCTGGACGCGCCGTCGGCGCTCGCCGAGCTGGCCGGCGCCGACCGCGTTCACGAGATCTGGCCGCCGCTGGACGCCACCATCGATCGAGACGGGCGCCGCCTGGAGCTGGTCGTGCCGGTGGTCCGGACCGGCGCGAGCGCCGGGGCCCTTCCCGACCTGGACCGCGTGCCGCCGCCGCGCGAGGCGCCGCCGCTGGCCGGCTGGCGAACGTTCAAGGTCTTCGGCGCCGCCGATTGCCAGGACCCGCTGCTCTTGCAGATCGTGCGGCCGGCGATCGAGGCGGCGCGCGCGCGGGGCGAGCTCGAGGCCTGGTTCTTCCTGCGCTACCTGGACGGGCCGGGCCGGCGGCCCCACCTGCGGCTCCGGGCCCACGCGCGCCAGGACGCCCTGGCCGCCTTCGATGACCGCCTGCGCGGGGCGCTGGCCGGCGCCCGGGTGGCCGGCGCGGTGACCTCGATCGAGACCAGCGAGTACTTCCCCGAGCGGGGGCGGTTCCGGGTGGACGAGATGACCGGCCTGCACCAGATCTTCGCGGCCGACAGCGAGGCGGTCCTGACCCTCCTGGCGGACGACGGGGACCAGCCCGAACATCGGGCGGTCACGCGGGCCCGCCTGTTCGACACGCTGGCCGCCGGGTTCGGGCTGGACCCGACCGAGCGCGAGGCGGCGGCGGCGGGACGGCGCGCCGCGGCCGAGACCTCGACGGACGCCGGCGCCGAGCAGCGCTCCCTGGCCGACGCGGAGTTCCGGGCCGAGGCGCGAACCCTGCGCGCGGCCTTGAGCGCAGCTCCCCCCGAAGCGCTGGGGCGCCTGCGCGCCCGGGTCGCCGAGGCGGTCCGGCCCTGGTCCGCGGCGCGGCGGCACGCGCTCCTGCCCACGGTGCTTCACCTGTCGTCGGTGCGCCTGGGCGGCCCCGACTCCGACGGCGAGCGGCTGGGATACACCTTCTGGCAGCGGGCGCTCGAAGGGCTGCGCCGCTCTCGGCGATGAAGCGTCGCGGGCCGGCCCTCCTGCTCGTCGCCGCCACGCTGGCCGCCGCGCCCGCCTGGTCGCGCCTGCGCGCCGGCAAGGGACCGGACCGCGCGCCGCCCCCGCAGTCGACGCGGCTGGAGCTGCCCTTCACCGGCATCTGGGGCGTCGTCCAGGGCTTCGACGCGGACACGCACACCGGCTATGCGACGTTCGCGCTGGATTTCGTCCCCGCCGTCCGCGCCGGAACCCCAGAGCCCCCGCACGGCGCGCCGCTGGCGCGGTTTCCCTGCTACGGGCGGCCGGTGCTGGCGCCCGCCGACGGCGTGGTGGTGGCCGCGGCCGGACACGCGCGCGCCTGGCCCAGCTACGTGAAAGGGCGTGACGAGGGCAACTACGTCATCCTCCGGCACGCCCCGCGCGAGTACACCGAGTTCCGTCATCTGGCGGCCCGCTCGGTGACCCTCCAGCCCGGCGACCGCGTCCGCCGGGGCGACGCCATCGGGAGGTGCGGCAACTCGGGAAACGCCGGCACCCCGCACGTTCACATCGGCTTTCTGTCGTCGTTCGACCCGATCGTCACCCGGCCCATGGCCTTCAGCGGCTATCAGGTTCTGACGGCACAGGGCTGGCGCCCGGGCGACGGAACACCGCGCAAGGGGGAGTTCGTCCGCCGCGCGGAAGGCGCCGCAAGTTCGAGACGCGTGACGGACGGTGTGAATTGAGGGGCCGCGGCTTGTGGCTGCGCACTCTTTCATGCTAGCAACCGCCCGGAGGACCGATGTCGCCCAAGCAGCCCCTGATTCTGGCGTTCTCTATGACCCTATTCGCCGCCGCGTGCGCGCACTCGTCCGACAACGCCGGCGGCGCCGCCGCGGGAACGGCGTCGGCCACGACGGCCGGCAGCCCCGCGCCCCACCGGCGCCCGATCAGCCCCGACGACACCAAGCAGTTCCTGCCGGCCTGGAACAAGGGAGAGAACCCCTTCGCCGGCGTGAACCTGAAGTGGGTCGATCCCTACTCCCCCGCCCACCTCAAGTCCAAGCTGTTCAGCAAGACCGATCCCCAGACGTCCGCGCTGCTGGCCAAGGTGGCCGACAACGGCGGCGCCGACTGGATCGGCGACTGGACGCCCAACGTCGAGAACTGGGTGCGCCGCCGGGTCACGACCATCTCGAAGTCCGGGTCGCTGCCGCTGTTCATCGCCTACAATCTGCCGGGCCGCGACTGCGGGCAGTACTCGAAGGGCGGCGTCCAGACGGCCGACGACTACAAGAAGTGGATCAGCGCCTTCGCCACCGGCATCGGCAGCCGGCGCGCGGTGGTGGTGGTCGAGCCCGACTCGCTGGGCTTGATGAAGAAGAAGGACTGCATGACCGAAGCCGCCCAGAAAGAGCGGCTCGAGCTGCTCCGGTTCGCGGTGCACACCTTCGAGTCGCTGGGCAACACGGCGGTCTATCTGGACGCGGGCCACTCGGGTTGGCTCCCGGCGAAAGAGGACGCCGCCCTGCTCAAGCAGGCGGGCGTCGACGAGGCGCAGGGCTTCGCGCTGAACGTCTCCAACTACAAGTCCACGCCCGAGGAGATCAAGTACGGCACCGAGATCTCGAAGCTCCTCGGCGGCAAGCACTTCGTGATCGACACCAGCCGCAACGGCAACGGCGCGCCCACCGACTGCAAGGGCCCCGATGACGAGAACTGCTGGTGCAACCCGCCCGGCCGCGCGCTGGGCTCGCCGCCGACGGCCGAGACCAGCGACAAGCTGGTGGACGCCTACCTCTGGCTGAAGAAGCCGTCCGAGTCCGACGGCGCCTGCAACGGCGGCCCGAAGGCCGGCGACTACTGGCAGGAGCGCGCGCTCGAGCTGGCGCGCAACGCCAAGTACTGACCGCGACAGCTCACGTTGCGGTCGACCGGCCGCTGGCGGCCGACCGGTGCGCTGGCGGCTCGACCGAACGGCATCGGTTCGAGCCGCCCGTTACGGCGGCGTAACTCGGGCTTACCCGAAAGGGCGGGTCCGGGTACGCGGCGGTTGGATTCGTGCGGAGCTCGGGCCTGGTACGGGGCTTGTATTGGCCAGGCTGGGATGGGCAGCGCGACGGAACATCCGGGGCGGAACGGGTTGAATGGACGAGGGGACCGCGCGCGGCAGGAGGGTCGGCAGGTGCTCAGCCTTTATCTGTTGCGACATGGGCAGACGGCGTTCAGCCACCACAACCGTTTTTGCGGGCGCATCGACGCGCCGCTGACGGCCGAGGGGCGGGCCATGGCGGCGGCCTTCGCCGACGCATACGCCGGCGTGCCGTGGGACGCGATCGTGACCAGCAGCCGGACGCGCACCGTCGACACCGCCACCCCGCTGGCGGCCCGCGTAGGGGTAGAGGTGCGGCGCGACCCCCGGCTCGACGAGATCTCGTACGGCGATTGGCAGGGGCTGTCCAAGACCGAGGCGGCCGCCCGCGACCCGGAGCACTTCGCGCGCTGGCTGCAAGACCCGTCGATCGGCGCGCCGGGGGGCGAATTGCCCGGCGACGTGGCCGTCCGCGCGCTGGACGCCATCGAGGCCGTGCGCGACCGGCACCCGCACGGCCACGTGCTGGTGGTGTCCCACAAGGCGGCCCTGCGGATCCTGTTCTGCCGCCTGCTGGGTTTCGAGATCCGTCGCTATCGCGCCGTCGACTGGCCGGTCGCGGCGGTCACGCGGATCGACCTCGAGGGCGACGCGCTGTCGCTGCGGGCGTTTGCCGACACGTCGCACCTGGCGGGCGGGCGCCCGGCGCCGCTGGCGGCCCCCGCCGAGCCGTCGCCGCCCGGCGCCGACGCCGCCGTCGCGATGACCGGCTGAAGCGCGCGACGCCGGCGGGAAGGCCGCCGCCATTCACCGCCAGAGCCGGGCGGCGACCTCGTCGGCGAAGAGGACGCCGGCCGGCGTCAGTGTGAGGCGCCCGGGGTCCACCGCCAGCCAGCCGGCCGCCACCAGCGCGGCCACGGGGGCGTCGCGGCCGGCCACCGGGTCGCGGCCGTGGCGGGCGGCGTGGGCCGCGCGGTCGAGGCCGTCGGCCTTCCGCAGCCCCAGCCACAGCGCTTCGTTCTCCAGATCGGCGGCGCTGCGGCGCTCGACGTGTCGGGCCACCACCTGCCCGGCGCGCGCCTGCCGCAGGTAGACTTCGGTCGCGCGCGGGTTCGAAAAGCGCCAGCCGGTCCCATCCTCGAGCGGCCGGAACGAGGCGGCCGAGGCGCCCACGCCCAGGTACGGACCGAGCGCCCAGTAGAGCTGGTTGTGCCGGGCGCGGCGCCCGGCGCGGGCGTAGCTGGAGACCTCGTACGGGCCGAGGCCCGCCGCCTGGAACGCCTGCCGCCCGTGCTCGAACATGCGCGCCACCGTCTCGTCGTCGGGGCGCGGCAGGTCGCCCCGGCGCTCGCGCGCGCCGAAGGTGGTGCCGCGCTCGACGGTCAGCGCGTACGCCGACACGTGCTCCGGCCCGAGCGCGATGACCCGGTCGACGTCGCGCCGCCAGCCGTCCAGCGTCTGCCCGGGCACGCCGAACATCAAATCGACGGACAGATTGTCGAAGCCCGCGGCGCGCGCCGCCTGCACGGCCGCCGGGCCGGCCGCCGCGGCGTGATTGCGGCCCAGCGCCGCCAGCAGACCGTCGTCCAGCGCCTGCAGGCCGATCGACAGGCGGTTGACCCCGCCGGCGCGAAGCGCGCGCAGGCGTTCGGGCTCCGCGTCGCCCGGGTTCACCTCGACGGTGATCTCCAGCTCCGCGCCGGCCGCCGCGCCGAAAATCGCCCGCCCCGCCGTCACCACGCGCCCGAGCGCGTCCGGCCGCCACAATCCCGGCGTGCCGCCCCCGAAGTAGATCGAGACCAGCGGCCCGGCGCCGGCGAACCACCCGGCCCGCGCCCCGATCTCGCCGACCACCGCGTCGGCGTACGCGTCGTGGGGAATCTCCGTCCACCGCGCCGGCAGGGTCGGCCCGCGCGCGCCCGTGGCGGCCGCCGCGTTCGCGGGTCCCGCCTCCAGCGGCTCGACAGCGAAATCGCAGTACGGGCAGCGGACCGAGCAGAACGGAAAGTGGACGTAGAGGCCCAGCGGCTCGCCGGGGCGCAGCCGCCCCGCCGAGGGGTCGCCGGCGCTCAGGACCGCGGGAGCTTCTTGACCTCGACGACGCATTGCCGGATTCGCCGGCGCACCAGCTCGCGCCCCAGATTGACCAGCGTCTCGAACAGGGGAGGCGTGGCCTTCTTCCCCGTCGCCGCCAGCCGCAGCAGCATGAACAGCTCCTTGCTCGACCAGCCGCTCTTCTCGGCGAAGCCGCGCGCCAGCGCCTCCAGCCCCGCCACCGAGAAGTCGCGCGCCACGTCCAGCTCTTCGGAGAACGCGCTCAGCACCTCGACGACGTCTTTGGTCTCGCGGTTCTTCGGGATCAGCTCCTTGCCCACCGGCGCGTAGTCGATGTCGCCCGAGAAAAAGAAGCCGGTCAGCGGCAGGAACTCGTCCAGGCGCTGGATCCGCTCGCGCACCAGCGGCACCAGCGAGGCCAGCTTCTCGTCGGACAGCCGCCAGTCGCGCAGCCGCCGGACGATCTCGCCGTCGGGCAGCTCGCGCAGGTAAAGCGCGTTCATCGCCGACAGCTTCACCAGGTCGAACACCGGTCCCCCCAGGCTGATCCGGTCCCAGGAGAACGCCGCCACCATCTCGGCCAGCGTGAACTTCTCGCGATCGCCCGAGATCGACCAGCCCATCGTGCCGAGGTAATTGATCAGCGCTTCGGGCAGAAAGCCGGCGTCCTTGTAGTAGTCCAGCGACACCGGGTTCTTGCGCTTGGAGATCTTCGACTTGTCGGCGTTGCGCAGGAGCGGCATGTGGATCCACTCCGGCGCCCGCCAGCCGAACGCCTGGTACAGCACCACGTGCTTGGGCGTCGACGACAGCCACTCCTCGGCGCGGATCACGTGCGTGATCTCCATCAGGTGGTCGTCGACGACGTTGGCCAGGTGGTAGGTCGGGAAGCCGTCCGCCTTCAGCAGGATCTGGTCGTCGATCTGCGCGTTCTCGAACTTCACGGCGCCGCGCAGCCGGTCCACGAACACCGTCTCGCCGGTGCGGGGCATGGCCATGCGGACCACGAACGACTCGCCGGCCGCCGCGCGCCGCTCCCCCTCCTCGCGCGGGAGCCCGCGGCACAGGCCGTCATAACCGACGAACAGGCCCTGGCGGCGCTGCTCGTGCCGCAATGCCTCCAGCCGTTCCGAGGTGCAGAAGCAGCGGTAGGCGCCCCCCTTGTCCATCAGGGTCTGCACCTCGCGCCGGTAGATGTCGGCCCGCTCGGACTGGCGGTACGGCCCGACCGGCCCGCCGATGTCCGGTCCCTCGTCCCAATTGAGGCCGACCCAGCGCAGCGCCCGCAGGATGGCCGCCTCCGACGCGGCCGTCGATCGCGCGCGATCGGTGTCCTCGATGCGCAGGATGAACTTCCCCCCGCGGCTCTTGGCGAAGGCGTAGTTGAAGAGCGCGATGTAGGCGGTCCCGACGTGCGGGTCGCCGGTGGGCGACGGGGCGATGCGGACGCGGACTTGTCCCTCGGACATGCGCCGGGTTCATAACACGAACCGGCCTCCGGAACCCGGGGGCGGTCGGACGGCGACCGGGCGCGCGCGGCCTGCGGAATCCCGCGCCGCCTCCGCCCGGCAAAGCCCAGACCGGCGGCCGGCTACTCGAGGATGGGCGCGTCGTTGGGGCTGACGATGCGGGGCGCCTCCGACGGAGCGGCGGCCGGCTCGCGGGACGGGTGCGCCGGTTCCCGTCTCCGCCCCGGCGCGGCCGCCTTTTTGGCGGCTTTGTCGCGACGGACCGGCGGGGGCTTGCGCTCGACCGCAGGCGCCGGGCGCGCCGGCTGATCCACCGCCGACGCCTTGACCCGCTCGGCCGCGCGCGGCGGCGGGACGGGCTCGACGGGTGGAGGGGCCGGCGCGTGCGGCGCCGGCGGCGGCTCCACGCCGACCGCCGCCGCGGGCCGGGGCATTTCGCGAGGCGGTTCCGGGCGGCGGTCGCCCCGCTGCAGCGCCAGCGCCGCGACGACGACCACCACCGCGGCGGCCAGAGTACCCACCACCCAGAGCGGTCCCCGGCGGCGGCGCGGCCGCAGATCGGTGTCGCTGGAGCCGTGCAACGGGCGGGCAGCCACCGGCCGCCCCCCGCCCCCGCCGGTCGACGGCAGCGCCATCGTCCCGCTGGGCACGGGCGTGGCGGAGGGCGGCAGCGGCGTGCGCGGCATCGGGGTCGTGGCCGCGACCGCGCGCCCGGACCCCGGGGCGTACCCCGCCGGCGGCGCGATGAGCGTGGAGACCGGCGGCCGGCCGGGCTGGTTGAAGGCCTGTTCCCAGAACGTACGCGCCCGGACCGACGCGAACGGCAACAACGCGCGCCCCAAGTCGGCCGCCGAATCGAACCGGGCCGTGGGCGCCTTGTGCATCGCGCGCGAGATGATCTGCTGCAGCGGCCCGGGAAGGTCCGGCCGCAGCGCGCCGACCGGCGGCGCGTTGGCGTCGACGATCGCCTGAAACACCGGAAACAGGCTGTCCCCCTCGTAGGGGCGCCGCCCGGCCAGGCACTCGTACAGGATCACGCCCAGCGCATATTGATCGCTCGCCGGCCCGGCCGAGGCCGAGTCCAGGATCTGCTCGGGCGCGAAGTAAAACGGCGTGCCGATCATCCCGGTGCCCGTCAGCGCGCCCGGGTTGGTGTCCTTCCCCTTCGAGATACCGAAGTCCAGCACCTTGGGCTCGACCCCGCGCGGGCCGTTGGACAGGAAGATGTTCTGCGGCTTGAGGTCCCGGTGCGTGATGCCGGCCCGATGCGCCTCGTCGACCGCCGAACAGACCGGCACCATGATGTCGACCAGCTCGACGACCGGCATCGGCCCGGTCCGTTCCAGCCGGCGGGCCAGGTCCTCACCGTCCAGGAACTCCATGACGATGAAGGCGTGGCCGTCCTCGTTGCCCATGTCGTTGACGTTGACGATGTTGGGATGGCTGATCTTCGACGTCAGCTGGGCCTCGCGGAGAAAACGCGACCGCGCGCCCGGCGCCGCCGCCAGCTCCGGCGCCAGAACCTTGACGGCGACGCGCTTGCCGATCTCGGTGTGCACCGCCTCGTAGACGGCGCCCATGCCGCCCGCCCCCAAGAGGCGGCGGACCTCGTACTTGCCCAGCCGCGAGCCGGCCGACAACGTCGCGGATGGCTCGCCGTCGGCTGTCGATGAGTCGGTGACCATCCGTCTCAGTTATACGTCGCCGAGAAGAGAAAGCTGTAGGTGAAGGCGTTCCAGCGGACCGAGCCGGCGTCGGCGTCGGTCATCCAGCCGCCGGTCAGCTCGGCGGCCGCCCCCAGCCCCCAGTCGCGCGCCACCCACCACTCCTTGCCCGCCATGACCTGGAACCCGAGCCCGGTGTTCGAGCCGGCCAGGCGGTTGTCGGCCTTGTCGTAAAGCGTGACGGTGGTGGCCGTCACCGCCGCCGCCGCGTAGACGTTGGCGGGCGTGAAGTAGTAGGCCAGGCCGGCGCCCGCGCCGTCGTCCTCGACGGTGCTGGCCGAGACGGCCGTCGACCCGGCGCCGGCCTCGACGGTCGGAGCCAGGGCGAAATGAAACAGCAACGTCGCGAACAGCTCGAGGTTGGCGTAGACGGTTCCGCCCAGCGCCATCCCGAACATGCCGGCCGCCCCCGCGTAGCGGGTGGTTCCTTGCCGCGCGCTCAGGTAGCCGCCGCCCGCCTGCAGGCGCGCGTAAAAGCCGTCGTGCGTGTGGCCGGGGGGCGGCGCCGGGAAGCAGAGCTCGCCCGCCTGGGCCAGGTGCGCCCCCTGCGGCAGCGGGGCCTGCGCGCGCGCCGCGGCCGGCGCCGCCAGCAGCAGGGCCCCGACGAAGAGCCCGAGCAAGAGCGTCTTCACGACCTGAACTATCCGATGCGCCGGGCCGGCCCGTCCAGTCAGGCGAGCCAGGCCGGGCGTGGCGCCGTGCCGTAAAAGCCGCGCAAGCGCCGGGCGGCCGCCCCGGGCCGCGGCCGGTTTTGGTCGTCGAGCAGCCCCAGGAACCGCAGCGCGTTTCGCCCCATCACGTCGGCCAGCTCGTCGGCCGCCAGGATCGCGCCCAGCACGGTCCGGAACCGCTCGGCCGCGAGCGAGGCGCCCGGGTCCAGCGCCGACAGCCACCAGTCGCTGCCGTACATGAGGCGCCGTTTCAGCTTGGGGTGGGCCGCCAGCAGCTCGGCCAGCCTGGCCTGCAGGCGAGCGGCGAACACGCCGTCGTAGACCAGCGCCGAGTTGGACAGGTCGGCGTAGACGTGGGGATATCGATCGATGAGCGCCACGGCCTGGTCGATCCAGCCGCGCAGGTCGCCGCCGAAGTGGCCGAAGTCCAGCCGCAGCTTGGGGAAGCGCTCCAGCACCGGCGCCCAGCGCCCCGGCTCGACCAGCCGCCGCAGCCCCAGCCCGTATTCGTTGGAGGCGCTCGCGTGCGTCAGGACCGGGACCTCGGCCGCCTCGCAGAAGGCGTAGAGACCCGCCAGTGCGCGATCCAGCCCGGCGGCGAAGGGCAAGCCCGGCTGCAGCTGCGCGTTGTCGAGCGGCGCGAAACCGACCGGCGGATAGACCTTCACGCCCAGGAAGCCGCCCGACGCCACCGCCCACCCCACCATCTCCAGCGCGCTGCAGGCGGGACCGGGCAGGCGCGGCCGGTCGGGGTTGCCGGCCGCCGGCCCTTGGGCCTGCCGGCGTGGGTCGAACGCGGCGAACGGGTGAAAGCGCGCGTCCGGGCGCCCGATCCGGCCCGCCACGGCCAGGCCCGCGATCTGCGCTTGAATCAAGAGCTGCTGCCACAGCGGCGTGGGCGAGTGATCGCCGGACCACGCGTCGTAATCGACCAGCGACGGCGTGAACAGAGCGACCGACGGAAACGTCTGCGCCAGCGTGGCCGCGATGGCGGCGCGCGGGTGCGCCACCAGGTACAGCGCCTCCAGCGTGCGCGCCACCACCCGCCGCTGCTCGGCGCCCACCGCGAACGGCAGGTATTTGACCGCCGAGGTCACCAGCTGCTCGGCGGCGCCCGGCGGCAGCGGCGGCACGGCCGGCAGCGGCGCCCCCGGCTGCGCGGCCAGCGCGCGCAACGTGGCCAGCTCGGCGCCGCCCGCGGGCGCGACGGCGTCTGGCAGCGTCGTGACGGCGCCCAGCAGCCCGCGGACGATCGCCTCTGGCCAGCGGGTAAAAAAGCGCGAAATCTCCGTCAGCCCCGGGATCTGGTGCGCGACGAAGCCGACGATGGGAAGATCGGCCGAGCAGAACGTGTGACAGTGGACGTCCACGTCCAGCGCCACCTCCGGCGCGGGAGGAGCCGTCCCGGCGGAGCGGGCCACCGTCCCGGCGGCGCCCGCCATCGCGCCCGCCAGCAGCGCGCGGCGGGTCGGCCCCTGCCTGCCGCCCGTCACGGGACCAGCTTGTAGCCCGTGCCGTAGATGGTGACGATGTGGCGGGGCTTGGCGGCGTTCTCCTCGATCTTCTTGCGCAGCTTCACCACGAAGTTGTCGACGCTGCGGGTGGTGGCGTTCCCGGAGACGCCCCAGATCTTCTCCAGGATCTCCTCGCGCGGGACCGGCTGGCCGGCCCGCTCCCACAGGAGGCGCAAGAGCTCGACCTCGTAGAACGAGAGCGGGTACGTCTTGCCCCGCCGCGCCAGCTCGTGTTTCAGCGGGTCGATGACCGCGGTGCCGATCCGGATCTCCTCGTTGGCGGGCGCCACGCGGTGCAGCCGCCGGAAGATGGCCTTGATGCGCGCCACCAGCTCGCCGATCGAGAACGGCTTGGTGACGTAGTCGTCGGCGCCCACCTCCAGGCCGCGAATCTTGTCCGTCTCCTGCGAGCGGGCCGTCAGCATGATCACCGGGACCAGCGGGTGGGTGGCGCGGATCTCCTCGCAGACCGAAAAGCCGTTGGCGTCGGGGAGCATCAGGTCCAGCAGCACCAGGTCGGCGCCCCGCTCGCGAAGCAGGCGCACGCCCTCTCGCCCGAGGCCGGAGGCGACCACCTCGAACCCTTCGAACTCCAGCGCGTCGCGCAGGCCGCGCACCAGATCCGGTTCGTCCTCGATGACCAGGATGCGGCGGCGCTGGGCGGCGGCGCCGACCGGCGAGAACGGGCCGGTCACGAGGCGGCCCTCTGGTCGGGCGCCGGCGTGACCAGCGGCGCGGCCGGCAAGGTCACCGTGAACGTCGAGCCGTGGCCGAGCGCGCTTTCGACCTCGACGCGGCCGCCGTGCGCCTCGGCGATGTGCTTGACCAGCGCCAGGCCGATGCCGCTGCCGCGCACGTTGCGGGCCCGGGCCGACGTGGCGCGATAAAAGCGGTCGAAGATGCGCCGCTGCTCGTCGGGCGCGATGCCGGTCCCGTGGTCGACGACCGACAGCGCCACCGCGCCGGGCGCGCGGCGCAGGCGGACGGCGACCTCGCCGGCATCGCCGGCGTACTTGACGGCGTTGTCGACCAGGTTGAGGAGCACCAGCGTCATCGCGTTCTCGTCCATGCGCACCGGGGGCAGATCGGGTTCGATCTCGGTCGTGAGCCGCAACTTCTCTTTTTCGGTGCGATGACGGTAAACGTCCAGCGCGCGTTCCACCACTTCTTCCAGGCGCCCCTCGGCGAAGTTGTAGCTGGCCTTGCCGCGCTCGAGCCGGGCGAAGTCCAGCACGTTGTCGATGAGGTGCGCCAGACGTTCCGACTCGCGCGTGATGATGCCGCCGTACTCGCGGGTCATGGCTTCGCCCTTGTGCCGGCCGGTCATCAGCAGCTCACCGAACATCCGGATCAGCGACAGCGGCGTCTTCAGCTCGTGCGAGACGTTGGCGATGAAGTCGCTCTTCATCTGCGAGGCGCGCCGCTCGGCGCGGACCGACAGCCAGACCACGCCCAGCCCCAGCGCGATGATGACCGTCGAGACCGGCACCAAAAGGACGCCCAGCAGCCGCTCGGTGTCCGCCTGCGCCCGCAGCTCCTGCACGTTGCGGGGCGTGATCTGGATGCGCCAGGCGTAGAGCGTCTTGCCGAACGCCTCTTCATATTGGAACGGCGTGGGCGGCTGCGGGTCGCCGTAGATCGGGCGCGCGACTTCGTCCAGGATGACCACCCGGCGGGTGCCCGTGATGACGTCCATCTCTTCGGGAATCCAGCTCTTGGCGATCAGCCCCAGGTCCAGCTTGGCGGCCACGTAATACGAGCGGCCGGCGGCCGTCTTCTTGGCGGCGTAGGCGATGAGGACCGACTTGCCTTCGAAGAGCTGGTGGAGATGGCGGAAGTTGCCGGTCTGGTCGGGCGTCCAGGGCTGCAGCGACTTCCAGTCCAGCCCGCGGACGTAGCTTTGCCAGCGATCCAGCTCGCGCCGCCGGCGGGAAGCGTCCGGCGTCGGGTAGAGCGAGCGGATGTGCAGCCCCTCGTCGAGAATCGCCACCGAGTCGACCGCGGGCGGCAGGTCGACGGTCGCGGGCGGGTCGGCGGTCAGGTCGTCCCATTCGACCTCGTCGAAGAGCGCGCCGTCCGTCTTGTCGATCCGGTCCTGAACCTGCTCGATGAGCAGGTTCGCCAGCTGCTCGTTCCCCTCCATCAGCGAGGCCTTGCTGCGCTCGGACGAGGCGACCGCGTAGCGGTACCCGTAGTAGGCCAGCGCGACCGCCGCGCCGACGATCGCGGGAAAGACGATGGCCAGGATCACCGGCGCCACCGACATCCGGGCCGGCGCCGTTTCAGGTCCTCGAGCTTGCCGGGACATCGGGAATGGCTAAGGATTGCACCACTTGGGGCGAATCGAACGCCATTTCTTCGTTTGCGAAAACGCCCGGCCGGCCGGAGGCAAGCCGTCGTGCGGTGCCGGCGGCTCGTCCGCGGTCACCACGGCGCTGCAGGAGGGGCTGGGCCGCCACCCCGAGCTCTGGGGCCGCGTCGCCATCACACCGACGGGCTGCCTCGGGCCGTGCTTCGAAGGGCCCACGATCGTCGTCTACCCCGAGGGCGTCTGGTACGTGGGCGTGACGCTGGAAGACGTGCCCGAGCTCGTCGAGAGCCACATGCGCGACGGGATCCCGGTGGCGCGGCTGGTTCGCGTCCGGGATGGCGGCGACGATTAGATCGGCCGCAGCAGGCCCGACCCGGGCGCGCGCCGCCGGCGCGATCAGAGCTTGGCGGGTTCGTCCTCGGCGGGCCTGGCGGGGCGCGGGCGGTGGGGCCTGGGTTTCTGTTCGAGCGTCAGCTCGACGGTGCTGTCGCCGTCGAGCGACACGTCGTGGGTGTTGGCGTCGTAGCCGTCCTTTTCCAGGCGCAGCTTCAGCGCGCCGCCCTTCGGCCGGGTCAGGGTCAGCGGGGTCACGCCCAGGATGCCGCCGCCCGCCGCGTTCACCACGCTGGCGCCGGGCGGGTCGGATTCGACGCGCACCGTGACCGTCCGGGGGGCCGGCGGTTCGGCGATGGGAACCGGGGAAGCCTTCTTCGCGACGGGCGCCGTGGTGGCGGGCCGCGGCTGCGCCTCTTTCACGATCTGCGTCTGGCGCTGCAGCGCGACCTTCTCGCCGTCGCGGAACAGGAACACGCCCGCCGCCACGCCGACCGCCGCCACGCCCAGCACCACCAGGATCGACTGGCCGCCGCGCGACCGGCGGCCAGCCTCGATCCGCTCGCCCGCGCCGGTCGAAAAGGTCGTGTCGCGCAGCCTCGGGTTGCTGGGCGCCACCGGCGCCGGCGTACGGTTGGCCAGGTCCGGTGACGAGCTGGGCGAGCCCCGCACGACGAAGGTCGTGCCGCCGGAGATCTTCAAGGCCGCCTGCAGCTCGCCCATGTCGGCGAAGCGCTGGTCGGGGTTCTTTTCCAGCATCTTCAGCACGATGGCGTCGAGCGCCGGCGGCACGCCCGGGTTGCGGCTGGACGGCGCGGGCGCCGGCACGTTGAGGTGCATGTTCACCAGCTCGCCGAATCCCTCGGAGACGAACGGAGGCTGCCCGGTGAGCATCTCGAACAGGATCACGCCCAGCGAGTAGATGTCGCTGCGGTGATCGACGGTCTTGGTCCCGCGACACTGCTCGGGCGACATGTAGATGGGCGTCCCCATCAGCGTCCCGGTCCGGGTCTTGACCGAATCGCCCGTGCTCCCCTGCTGCAGCTTGGCGATGCCGAAATCCAGCACCTTGATCCGCTCGCGCTCGGGCTCGTGCGGGTCGGGCACGATGTAGAGGTTGTCGGGCTTGAGATCGCGGTGGACGATCCCCTTTTTGTGGGCCGCGCCCAGCGCCGAAGCGGTCTGGTACGCGAACTCGACGGCCTGCGGGATCGGCAGCGCGCCCGCGCGGCGCAGGCGCGCCCCCAGGCTCTCGCCCTCCAGCAGCTCCATCACCAGAAACGGCGTCCCGTCGGCGATGGTGCCCGAGTCCAGGATCTCGATGATGTTGGGGTGGCGGATGGCGTTGGCGGCGCGCGCCTCGTTCAGGAACCGGCCCAGCAGGTTCTCGTCGCGCACGTAGTTGCGGTGCAGCACCTTGACCGCCACGCGGCGCCCGATGGTCGGGTGCTCGGCCAGGTAGACGGCGCCCATTCCCCCTTCGCCCAGCAGCGAGACGGCGCGGTAGTTGCCAAACTGCTCGCCAATCATGGAGCTCCCCGATGGTACCCGACGGGGCCGCCCTCGGTCGACCGCCGAAGCAGAATCTCGGCCCGCCCGGCCCGGATCAGGTCAGGCAGGCGGCCGACGCGCTGAAAGCCCAGTCGTCGATAGAAACGCAGGGCCGCGCGGTTGTTCCCGTCCGCCGACGTGTAGAGCCAGCGGCGGCGGCGGCCGACGCGGCTGCGCGCGTCCTCGACCAGCGCCGCCCCCACCCCCTGCCTGGCCGCGTCGGGCCGGACGGCCAGAAGGGCGATGAAGCCGCCCAGCAGCACGCCGTCGTCGACGACCGCCACGCCCAGCGGCTGGGAGGCGCCGCTGCGAACCACGCGCACGCGCCGCTCGCGCCCCTTGCCGGCCAGGTAGCGGCCCAGCCCGGCGGCCGTGTAGCCCAGCCCCTTCCACGGCTCGAGGGCCGCAATCCAGCCTGCTTGCGCGCGCGCGGTCGCCGGACCAGCCGTCGAGACACGCGCCCGCACGGCTAGGGAGAAACCGCCTGGGTCATCATCGGGTCGACCGTCATGGCCGGCGGCGGCGTCGGCGCGGGCGCGTCGCCGCGCAGCAGCGCGGACAGCGGCACGAACTTGAAGCCGCGCTCGCGCAACCCGGCCAGCACCTCGGGCAGCGCCTCGTGCGTCTTCCAGCCCCGGCCGTTGATGTGAAAGATGATGATCGACCCCGGGCGAGCCTGGGTCAGCACGGCCCGCACGATCCCGTCGGTGGTGGCGTGCGCGCTCGGATCGCCCGACACCACGTCCCAGGTGACCGTCGGAAGCTGGCGGTCGCGCACCAGATCGATCACGTGGCGGTTCCAATCGCCGAAGGGCGGGCGAAACGCGACCGAGTGCCGCCCATAGCGCGACAGCGCCGCCTCGGTCTCGTCGATCTCCTGCCCCATGCGGGACAGCGACAAGCTGGTCATGTGCGGGTGGTCGTACGAGTGATCGCCGAACTCGATCAACGGATCGCCGGTCAGGCTGGCCATGGCTTCGGGGTGGGTCTCGACCCACAGGCCGGAGACGAAGATGGTGGCCGGCACCTGCTCGCGCTTCAGGATCTCGAACACGTCGCGGTCGAAGCCGTACCAGCCCTTCTTGGTCGCGCAGGCGTCGAACGTCAGCGCGACCTCCGGCTGCCGGGTCTCCACGCGCCGGATCGGACGCTCGGCTGGGGCCGCGCCGGCCGGAGCCCCAGGGAGCGGTGGCGGGATTGCCGCCGTCGCCATCGCCAGCCAGAACGGCAGGACGGCGCCCGCCGTCACGGCGTCAACTCCAGCAGCATCACGATGGCATCCTCCTGGTCCTCAGCGTAGTAGTTCGGACGTACACCGACGGGCCTGAAGGCAAACCGCCGATAAAGCCGCAGCGCCGCGGCGTTCGAGCGCCGGACTTCCAGTGTGACGACGCGGCAATCGTGCCGGCGGCCGAAGTCGGCGATGTGGGCCAGCAAGCGCGAGGCGTTCCCGGCCCGCCGCGCCAGCGGATGGGTGGCCAGGTTCAAGAGGTGGATCTCGTCGGCCACCAGCCAGTAGTTGGCGAAGGCGACGATCGAGCGGGTGGACAGGTCGCGGACGACGTCGACGTGCGCCCAATCGCGAACCAGCTCTTCCAAAAAGACCTGCGCCGCGCAGGGCGCGTGGAACGAGACCCGCTCGATCTCCATGACCGCGTCCAGATCGGCGGCGCGCATCGATTCGACCAGGAAAGGCTGGGGGGCCTTGCTGACGGCCATCAGGTCCCCTGCTCTGTCGCGCCGGACGCGGGCGCGACGGCGGCAGCCGCCTCGAAGATGGCGGCCCACAACTGCGGGATCCCCTCGCCGGTCTCGCCCGAGGCCAGGATCGGGGTTCGGCCGCGGAACAGCGCCCGGCCTTTGGACTTGAGGAGGCCCTTCTCGTGGGCCGACAGCTTGTCGACCTTGGTGAACACCACCTGCGCCGGGACCTGCTCGGTGCCCAGCCACTCGTAGAGCTGGCGCTCTTCGTCCTCGAGGCCGCGGCGGGCGTCGACCAGCATCACGAACAGCGCCAGCGACGCGCGCCGCCGCGTGTAGCCTTCGATCAACGGCCCCCAGCTCTCGCGCTCGCCCTTCGACACCTGCGCGTAGCCGTAGCCGGGCAGATCGACGAGGCGCAGCTCCGGGATGGGCGCGCGCGCCAGCCGAAGCGCGAACATGACCAGCCCACGGGTGCGGCCCGGCGTCTTCGAGGTGCGCGCCAGCGCGCGCCGCGAGGCCAGCCGATTGAGCAGCGTCGACTTGCCGACGTTCGAACGCCCCGCGATGGCGATCTCGGGCGCCCCCGCCGCCGGAAGGGCGCCGAGCTCGCGCGCCTCCGCGAAGAAGGCCGCGTCGGTCACGTCGGGAACACTCAACACGGCCTAGTAGGGTAGCATTGCCCGCAAATGCCGCGAGGTTTCCGGGTGTTTGGCCTGACGGGCGGCATCGGGACGGGCAAGTCCACCGTCGCCCGGATGTTCGAGGCGCGGGGGGTGCCGGTGGTCGACGCCGACGCGCTGGCCCGCGAGGTGGTGGCCCCCGGCACGGTCGGAAACGCCGAGATCGCGCGGGCGTGGCCGCAGACCATCGGGCCGGACGGCGCCATCGACCGGAAGAAGCTGGCGGGGATCGTATTCGGAGATCCGACCGCGCGAGCCCGCCTGGAGGCCATCACCCACCCGCTCATCCAGCAGGCCAGCGCGTCGCGGCTGACCGACCTGGCCGGCCAGGGCCACCCGCTGGCGCTCTACGAGGCGGCGCTGCTGGTCGAGAGCGGCCGCTGGCGCGACTTCGACGGTCTCATCGTGGTGACCGCCTCGCCCGAGCGGCAGGTGCAACGGGCGGTGGCCCGAGGCGGGCTCAGCCGCGCGGAAGCGGAGGCCCGGGTGAAGGCCCAGCTTCCGGCCGAAGAGAAGGCGCGCGTCGCGACCCACGTCATCGACAATGACGGCGCCCTGGCGGAGACCGAAGCGCGGGTCGGCGCTCTGCTGGCCCGGCTGCGCTGACCTGCCGCCGTCCTCCGCGGCGCGACGACGGCGCGAGCTCAGGCGAACTGCGGATCCGGGAATCCGCGGCCCGGCTTCGCGAACAGGTAGCCCTGGCACAGGTCGCCGCCCAGCGCGACGAGCGCGTCCCTCTCCTCCACCGTCTCGATCCCCTCGGCCACCAGCTGGATCCCCAGCTCCGTGCAGAGCGTGATGATCGACCGGACCAGCTTCTGCTTGACGGGCGAGCGATCGATCCCGCGCACCAGCGACATGTCGACCTTCACCACCTCGGGCTCGAGCTGCGCGAAGCTGGTGAGGCCGGCGTAACCGGCCCCCAGGTCGTCGATGGCGATGCGATAGCCCAGCGTCCGCAGCCGGGTCACGCGCGACTGCAGCTCGTGGATGCGGTCCAGCGCGGCGCGCTCGGTGATCTCCAGGACCACCTGCTTGGCGAACGGGGTCAGCGCGCCGTCGTCGGCGTAGAGCTCGTCGTCCTCCAGATCGGCCGGGTGCAGGTTGACGAACAGCAACGCGGGGGGTGGGGTTTCGCGCATCTGTCGCGCCACCCGTTGCCGGATGGTGCGTCCCAGCTCGGCGGCCTTGCCCAGCCGCTCGGCGGCGTCGAAGAAATCCAGCGGGCTGCGCAGGGTCGGCTCGTCGGTGCGCAGCAGGGTCTCGTAGGCGAAGATGCTCCGCCCCGACCAGGAGACGATCGGCTGCGCCGCCACCCACAACTTGTCGACGGCCGACGAGAAGCGCGCCTCCAGCCCGGCCCGGTCGCCGATCGGCTTGCCTTCCAGTTCGTGAACCGCCATCGCCTCGCGGCGGACGCGCGCCAGGTTGTGGACGCGCACCGCGCGCGCCACGGACTCCAGCATCGCCTCCGGCGCGATCGGCTTCACCAGGTACCGGAACGCGCCGTACTCGATGGCGGTCACGGCGCTCTCCAGCGCCGGGCTGCCGGTCATGAAGATCATCGGGACGTCGAGGTCGCTCTCGCGGATCGTCCGCAGCAAGGCCAGGCCGTCCATGTCCGGCATGGCGATGTCGCTGATGATCACGTCGTAGCTGTGGGCCTTGGCCATCGCGGCCGCCTCACGCCCGTCGTGCGCAACGTTGACCTTGTACCCAGCGGCCGACAGCGCCCGCGCATAACCTCGCGCGGTCACTGGTTCGTCGTCGACCACCAGCACTTCGGCAGCGCCAGCCTGCGCACGTGCCGCATCTCCATGACCGGTTGTATCGGTCACGGTGGCTCTACCCTGCATCGGTGGTCTGCATCGACAGCGCGGACCCCGATCTTTAACCAGACGGACCGCGCGGGCCAAGCTGGGCTT
Organism: Myxococcota bacterium; assembly: GCA_025934105.1. Lineage (GTDB taxonomy): Bacteria > Myxococcota_A > Polyangia > Fen-1088 > Fen-1088 > JADGRB01. Next base: position 23,003 of record JAICYS010000011.1, read on the forward strand.
TGCCGAGCGGAGTCGTCGCGCCCAGGCTTCCTGCCTGACCGACGCGGGCGCGGCGCTCAGCGTCCCTTGTTGGCCAGGGCCGTGGTCCGCAGGCGCAGGCCGTTGAGGCGGATGAAGCCGCCCGCGTCACGCTGGTCGTAGGCGCCCCGGTCGTCCTCGAAGGTGACGATGTCGTTCCGGTACAGCGAGCGGGGCGCGCGGCGGCCGATGACCGCGGCGCTGCCCTTGTAAAGCCGCAGCCGGGCGACGCCGGTGACCGGCTCGTTGACGCTGTCGACCAGCTTTTGCAGCGCCTCGCGCTCGGGCGAGAACCAGAAGCCGCGGTAGGTCAAGGTGGCGTACTCGACCGACAGCGTGTCGCGCAGGCGCATGGCCTCGCGGTCCATGGTCAGCGACGCGACGGCGCGGTGCGCTTTGTGCAGCAACGTGCCGCCCGGCGTCTCGTAGACGCCGCGGCTCTTCATGCCCACGAACCGATCCTCGACCACGTCGGCCCGGCCGATGCCGTGCTCGCCCGCCAGGATGTTGAGCTCGGACAGCAGGGCGGCCGGCCCCAGTGGGTTGCCGTCGACGGCCACCGGCGTCCCCTTCTCGAACGAGATCGCCACCTCGCGCGGCTGGTCGGGCGCCTTGCGCGGGTCGGCGGTCCGCTGGAACATCTCGGGCGGCGGCTCCGCGTCGGGATCTTCCAGAATCCCGCCCTCGTAGCTGGTGTGCAGCAGGTTGCGATCGATCGAGTACGGCCTGGCCGCCGTCGCCTCGACCGGGATGTTCTTGGCCGCGGCGAAGGCGATCAGCTCGGACCGCGACTTGAACTCCCACTCGCGCCAGGGCGCGATGATCTTGATCGACGGGTTGAACCAGTAGGCGCCCAGCTCGAACCGGACCTGGTCGTTCCCCTTGCCGGTCGAGCCGTGGGCGATGGCGGTCGCCCCCTCGCGGGCGGCGACGTCCATCATGCCGCGCGCGATGCAGGGGCGAGCCAGCGCCGTTCCGAGGTAGTACTCGCCCTCGTAGACCGCGCCGGCGCGCACCGCTGGGAACACGAAGTCGCGCACGAACTCCTCGCGCTGATCGAGCACGTGGCAGGACACCGCGCCGGTCTTCAGCGCCTTCCTGCGCGTGGCCTCCAGGTCCTCGCCCTGCCCCACGTCCGAACAGAAGCCCACGATGTCGGCGTTGTACTTCTCTTTGAGCCAGACGATCGCGACCGACGTGTCGAGCCCACCGGAGTACGCGACCAGGATCTTCATGGGCCAGTGCCCTACCACATCACGGCCGGCGGGCGCACCCCTTTCAAACCACGCGGATGGCGCCGGTCCGAATCAAGCGAGCCGCGATTCGCAAAGCGTCCGTCGACCCCAGCCCCGACCCGTCGAACAGCTCCTCCAGCGTGCGCACTCCGTCGATGCGCGCGATGAGCGCGCGTTCGTGCTCGCCCAGACGTTCGCGCGCGATCTCGGCGGCTCGCGGCGCCAACACCGCAACCTCCGACAGCGCTCCGACGTAAGCGGCGAACACGCGCGTCAGCAGCGGGCGCGCCGGTTCGATGACCTCGACGATCCCGGGCGGCGGCGCCTCGTCGGCCTCGCACAGCGCCCCCTCGGCGGCGTCGACCGCGGTGGTGACATCGCCTTCGTCCAGCGACGCGCGCGCCCGGTCGATCAAGCTGGCCGCCCTCTGCCGGCGGCGGGCCACGCCGTCCGCCTCGACGCCGCGCGCGGGCGCCGGCGTCAGGCGCTGTCGGTCCGAATCGCCGACCCGGCGCGTGCGCTGTTCGGGGTCGCCGGCGGGGGCCGACACCGGCGCCGCCGGATCCCGGGCGGCCGCCGCGATCGGGGGTTCAGCCTCGGGGCGCGCCACCGCCATCTCGGCGGCGAGCTCGGCCGGAATCGTGGAGATCACGGTGACCCGTCGATCGCGTGCCCAGTCGATCTCCGCCGTGTCCATCGGGTGCGTCGGCAACCCGCCGAGCGGCTGGACCGGGATCAGGTCGGTCGTGTCCAGGTCGACGGGATCGACGTCGGTGTCGTCGAGGATCTCCCGCGTCACGGGACGGCCTGGCCGCGCGACGGGCGCGGCAACAGGCACGGCATGGTCCCGTGGCTTCATCTCCCCCAGAGTTTCGGCAGCCAGCACACACGTCTTGAGCGCGTCGTTGGCGCCACGCGCCGCCCGACTTCAGGGAAGCATGAGCTCGAGCAACGCTTTTTGGGCGTGCAGGCGGTTCTCGGCCTGCTGCCAGACGGCGCTCTGCGGCCCCTCGATCACCTCGTCGCTGATCTCTTCGCCGCGGTGGGCCGGCAGGCAATGCAGGACGATCGCGTCCGGCGAAGCCACCCGCAAGAGCGCCACGTCCAGCGTGTAGCCGGCGAACGCCACCCGGCGCGCCTCTGCCTCGGCCTCCTGTCCCATCGAGGCGTACACGTCGGTGGACAGCACGCTGCGGCCCGCCGCCGCTTCCGCCGGATCGCGCACCACCGTCACGCGGCCGCGCTCGCCGGCCCGCGCGCGCGCCAGGACCGCCGCGTCGGGCTCGTGTCCCGCCGGACAGGCGATGGCCAGGTCCAGGCCCAGGATGCCGGCCGCCTCGATCCACGAGTTGGCCATGTTGTTGCCGTCGCCGATCCAGGCGTAGCTGGCGTCCCGCAGCGCGCGCAGCGGGTCCCTGCTCCCGCCGCGGCGCTGCACGACCGTCAGCAGATCGGCCAGCACCTGACAGGGGTGCATGAGGTCGGTCAGCCCGTTGATGACGGGCACCGTCGCGTAGCGCGACATCTCTTCGGCGCGGTCATGGCCGAACGTGCGGACCATGATCCCGTGGCAGTAGCCGGACAGGACGCGCGCCGTGTCGCGCAGCGGCTCGCCGCGTTCCAGCTGCGAGCCCTGCATGCCCAGGTACAGCGCGTGGCCGCCCAGCTCGTACATCGCGATCTCGAAGCTGGCGCGCGTGCGGGTGGACGCCTTTTCGAACACCATGCCGAGGACGCGCCCGGGCCGCGTGCCGTGTGGCGTGCGGGCGGCCCGCTGCGCCCGCAGCTCTTCCGCCCGCCGCAGCAGCGCTTCGATCCCGCCGGCCGGCAGATCGTCGAAGGCCAGGAACCGCTTCGGCCGATCGGCGCTCATCGGGCCTCCTCGAGCACGGCGTCGAGGATCTCGATCGCCTCGTCGATCTCGCCCTTGGTCACCACCAGCGGCGGCACCAGGCGGATCACGTTGCCGCCGGCCACGGTGACCAGCAACCCGCGCGCCCGCGCCTTGGCGACCACGTCGCCCGGGTCGACGTCCACCACCAGCCCCTGAAGCAGGCCCCGCCCGCGCGCGCCGCGCGTCTTGGGGCGGCGCCGTTCGGCCAGCCGCAGCAGCGACGAACCAAGGTGAGTCCCCACGTCGCGGACGTGGTCCAGCAACCGCAGATCGTCGATGGCGCGCTGGACGTAAAGCGCCGCCGCCGTCGCGAACGGGTTGCCGCCGAAGGTCGACGCGTGCGAGCCGGGCTCGAACCCACGGCCGACCTCGTCGTTGGCCAGCATGGCCCCGATCGGGATGCCGCCCGCCAGGCCCTTGGCCAGCGTGACCACGTCCGGCACGACCCCCTCGGATTCGAAGGCGTAGAAGGTGCCGGTCCGGCAGGCGCCGGTCTGCACCTCGTCGAGGATCAGGACCGTGCCCGTCTCGGTGCAGCGGCGCCGCAGCTCTTGCAGGAATCCGGGCGGCGGCAGGTTGATCCCGCCTTCGGCCTGGATCGGCTCGACGATGACCGCGCAGGTCTGGTCGGTGATGGCGGCGCGCGCGGCGGCCGTGTCGCCGAAGGGTAGAAACCGCACCGGCCCGACCATCGGGCCGAAGCCGTCGCGGTACTTGGCCTGGCCGGTCACGCTGAGCGCCCCGAACGTGCGCCCGTGGAAGCTCTGCTCGAACGCGATCAGCTCGACCCGCTGGGGCTGCTTCTTGGCGACGGCCTGGTAGCGGCGGGCCAGCTTCAGCGCCGCCTCGTTGGCCTCGGTCCCCGAGTTGCAGAAGAACGCGCGCCCGCGGAACGCCCGCCGCCCCAGCGCCTCCGCGAAGTCCAGCTGCGCCTCGATGTAGTACAGGTTCGAGACGTGCAGCAGCCGCCGGGCCTGGGTGGCGATGGCGTCGGCCAGCCCACCGTGCCCGTGTCCCAGCATGGCGACGGCCACGCCGGCCGCCATGTCCAGATAACGGCGACCGTCCACGTCGAACAGCACGCAGCCTTCTCCGCGCGTCATCACCACCGGGGCCTGGCGGTAATTGTTCAAAAGCAGCCGCTTGCCCCGCTCTACGAGATCGTCTTGCCGCGACATCGGCCGACTCTAGCCCGGAATGACCGCCGGCGTGGCAATTCCGCTGCGACATCAGGCAAACGGTTGCTGGGCGTCGGGGTGGTGCTTGTGGGATGGTGAGCAACGGTTAGGTTGCCTCGACCATGAACAGCGCGCCGACGATCGCCAGCACGGCCACCGCGGTGCCGGCGCATGCCGCCACCCAGGCCGAGGTCAAGGCCCGGCTGCGCGAGGTGCTCCCCCTTCCGGCGCGGCGCATGGACGCGGCAATGGAGCTGTTCGATCACACCGCCGTCGACCGGCGCTACAGCGTCGAGCCGCTGGACCGGCTGGGCACGCTGCGCGGGATCACCGAGATGCAGGCGCGCTACCGCGAGAACGCCATCGCGCTCGGCCGGCAGGTGGCGTCGGAGGCGCTGGCCAGCGCCCACGTCGAGGCGCGCGACGTCGATCTGCTCATCACGGTTTCGTGCACCGGCATCATGATCCCGTCGCTGGACGCGCACCTCGTGAACGAGCTGGGCTTCCGGGCCGACGTGCGGCGGCTGCCGATCACCGAGCTCGGGTGCGTGGGCGGCGCGGCGGCGCTGGCCCGCGCGCACGACTTCCTGATCGGCTTCCCCGAGGCGCGGGCGCTGGTCGTGGCCGTCGAGCTCCCCAGCCTGAGCATGCAGCGCGCGGACGTGTCCGCCGCCAACCTGATCTCGACGGCGCTGTTCGGCGACGGCGCGGCGGCGGTGGTGCTGGCCGGCGGCACGGCCCCGGCGGGCGGCCGGCGCGTGCGCATCCTGGAGACGCTGGCCCACATTTTCCCGGAGTCGACCTGGGCGCTGGGGTTCGACCTGGAAGACGACGGGTTCCACTCGGTGCTGTCCAAGGAAGTCCCGGCGCTGCTGAAGTCCGAGCTCGGGCGCCTGGTCGGGCGGCTGGCCGATCGGCGCGGGTTGCCGCCCGAGCAGCTGTCGTGCTTCGTCCTGCACCCGGGCGGCCGCAAGATCCTGGCCTTCGCCGAGGAGGCGTTGGGGTTGGCGCGCGACGATACGCAGCCGTCGTGGGACGTGCTGCGCGACTTCGGCAACCAGTCCAGCGCGTCGGTGCTGTTCGTGCTGCACCAATGGCTGACCAAGCGCCAGCCCGCGCCCGGCGCGCACGGGGTGCTGGCGGCGTTCGGGCCCGGGCTGTCCACCGAGCTCTTGCTGTTAGAATGGGGCTGAGTGGCTTCAGTGGCGTGGTACCTGGCCTTGTGCGGCGCGGTCGGCGCCGGGCGCCTCGTCGAGATGGCCCTGTCGCGCCGGCACCAGCGGGCGCTGGCCCGCCAGGGAGCGCCGCTGCTGCCCGAGCGGGCGTTCCTGGGGATGGTGGCGCTGCACACCGGCGTCATCGCCGGCGCCGCCGTCGAGGTGGTGGTGCTGCACCGGCCGTTCGTGGCGGCGGTGGGGGTCCCGGCGCTGATCGCGCTGGGGCTGGCCAACCTGCTGCGATGGTGGGTGATCGCGACGCTGGGCGTGCACTGGAACGTGCGCGTCGTGCGCTCGACCGAGCTGGGGATCGTCACCGGTGGCCCCTACCGGTACATCCGCCACCCGAACTACGTGGCGGTCTTCGTCGAGCTGGCCGCCCTGCCGCTGGTCCACGGGGCGGTGATCACCGCCCTGGCCGGCGTGCTCCTGCACCTATTGGTGCTGGGGCGGCGGATCGCGCTTGAAGAAGCGGTCCTGATGGCCGACGAAGGCTACCGGCGCGCGTTTGCGCAGAAACCCCGGTTCTTGCCTTGGCCGGGGAAGTAGACGTCGTCATCGCCGGCGCCGGGCCGGCGGGCGCCACGCTGGCGGTGGCGCTGGGCCGGGCCGGGCTGCGCGTCGACATTCACGATGCCCGCCGGTTCCCGCGCGAGAAGCCCTGCGGGGAAGGAATCCTGCCCGCCGGCGTGGGGGTGCTGGATCGCCTGGGGCTGCGCGAGGCGGTGGGCGGGCGCGCGCTCCACGCCGTGCGGTACCACGGATTCGGCGTGCTGGCGGAGAGCCCGTTCGGGACCGCGGCGCTGGCCCAGCGGCGCCTGCGCCTGGACCAGGCGCTGCTGGAGGCCGCGCGGGCCACGCCCGGCGTGCGCGTGTTCGAGGACGCCGAGGTCGAAGGCGTCGAGCGCGCCAACGGCCGCGCCGTCGGGTTGCGCGTGGGCGGCGAGATCCGGCGCGCCGCGCTGGTGGTGGGCGCCGACGGCCTGTCCTCGCGGGTGCGGCGCGGCTTGGACCTGGACACGCCGCCGCGCGGGCAGCGGGTCGGCGCGCGCATGCACTTCAAGCTGGCGAGCGGGCGCGATCTGGGCGACCGCCTCTCCATCTTCATCGGACGCGGGTACGAGCTGTACGCGGCGCCGCTGCCCGACGGCGAGCTGCTGCTGGCCGGCCTGGCCGATCAAGAGCTGTGGGCCACCGGGGCGCGCCGGGTGCTGCGCCGCTGGATCCTGGACCAGCCGGTCCTGCGCGACGCGCTCGAGGGCGCGCAACCGCTGACCGGCCCGGCCGGCCGCACCGGACTGGTCCGTCGCGCGCGCGCCGGGTGGGCGCCCGGCGCGGTGCTGCTGGGCGACGCGGCCGCCTCGACGGATCCGCTGACGGCCGGCGGCCTGGCGCACGCGCTGGTCACCGCCGAACGGCTGGCCGCCGCCGTGCCGGCCTACCTGGCCGAAGGCGACGCCGCCCTGGCCCGCTTCGATCGCGAGCGGCGGCGCCTGCTGCGGCCCCACGACTGGCTGACCCGCGCCCTGGTCGCCATCGTGCGGCGGCCGGCGCTGGCGCGCGCGACCCTGCATCTGATGCGCGCGGCGCCCCCGCTGATGCGCCGGGTGGTCGCCATCGCCGCCGGAACGTCGATTCAGGGTCCGCCGACCAGCGTGGCCGCCAGCTCCAGGCCCGCGCCGGCGATCAACAGCGCCACCGACCAGGAGGCGATGCTGCCCCACCGCGCCGAGTCGCCGTAGCCGCCGCGCGCGACCCGCCACGCCTGCCACACGGCGACGGGGATCAGGACCAGCGGCGCCTGCGCCACCCGCGCCGGCAGCCCCGCCATCGCCCACAGCGGCAGCGCGCCGAAGGCGGCCAGCGTCAGCGCCGCGTAGAGGCGCCCAGCCGCCGGCGCCCCGAGCTGCACGACCAGCGTGCGCTTTCCGACCGCGGCGTCGCCGGCCGCGTCCGGGAACTCGATGGCCAGCAGCATCGCGAACTGCAGCGCGCAGGGGAGCGCCGCCGCCAGGAACACCGGCCGGCCGAGCGCGCGCGCCTGCAGCAGGAACCCGAACGCCGGCACCATCACGGCCACGACCAGCGCGGTGGCCGCCTCGCCCAGGCCGCGCGCGCACAACCGGGCCGGCGGTGCGCTGTACTGCCAGGCCACCGCGATCATGGCCGCGGCCAGCCCGCCCGCCGCCAAACCCGCGCCGCGCGCCAGCAGCAACGCCGCGACGACCGCGGCCGCCAGCAGCGCCAGCGCCGCCCGCAGCGCCACCACGGGCGCCAGCGCGCCGCCCGGCAGCACGCGGCTGCCTCCCGACCAGCGCGTCGGCGTCTGGTTGGCGCGGTCGGCCTCGAGATCGAAGTAGTCGTTCGCGTAGTGAGTCATGAGCTGCGTGAGCGTCACGACCAGCTGGCCCCATGCGTACCGCGGGCCGTGGAACGGCGCGCCGCCCGCCACCGCCAGCGCCGCGCCGAGCCCGTAAAGGACGAAGCCACCCAGCAGGAACTGCGGCCGCCCGAGGCGCACGAACGCCACCAGCCTGACGCCGTGACGGAACCGGGCCGGGCCGGGCGGCGTCGTCGCCCGAGGCGCGACGACCGCTCCGATGGCGCGCTGCCCGTCGAGCGGCCGCGGCACGACGGCCTACTTGACCACGCCGCAGGCCATGCGCGCGCCGCCGCCGCCCAGCGGCTTGGGGCTGTCGCTGTAGTTGTCGCCGCCCTCGTGCAGCATGAGGGAGTGCCCCTGGAAGTCGGCCAGCGTCAGCCCCTTCACCTCGATCTTGGTCTTGGCCTCGCCCTTGTCGGACACGACCAGCTTCGGCAGATCGCCCTTGTGCCCCCCACCACCCGGGCCCTTGTGCGCCTTGGTGTCAGCCGGGTCCAGATGTCCGCCGGCCGCCAGCGCCGCCACTTTCTTGCCGTCCTTTTCCGCCGGCTCGCAGCTGGGGTTTTGGTGGATGTGAAAACCGTGCTCGCCGGGCGGCAGCCCTTTCAGCTTCGGTTCCAGCGTGACGCCGTCCTTGGCCTCCTTGATCGTGATGGTCCCGATCGAGGCGCCGACGCCGTCGGCGGTGACGGTGTTCATGGTGACCCTGATCGGCTTGGCGGACTTGGCGGACGCGGCCGGCGCACCCGCCAGTAGTAGAGCCCACACCGTAAATGCAACTCGTTTCATCGCTGTCTCCTTGGCAAGTCCGCGGTGACGGAGCTGGGCTCGCCCAGGGTCGCCGCGGGAAGTTCGAGGAACCCTCCCAGGGGTCCTCGACGATCGATGGCTGTGAGATAATCATGCGAGGCGGCCCGGCATGAAAGAGGAACCTCCGAGCAGCGAAGAGGACCGGCGGCAAGCGCCCCGGGTGGCCGCGCGTTCGCTGGTCGAATTGCGCCTGCCCGACTGGGGCGCCCTGCGGGCGGTTTACACCGTGAACCTGTCGATCGGCGGGATGCGGCTGTCGGTCGGGGCCCACGCGGCGCTGGGGACGCCGGTCGACATCATCCTCACGCTGCCCGACGGCGAGCGGCTGCATCTTCCGGGGAAGGTGGCGCACCTTGGCCCCGGGAGCGACGGCGACATCGGCGTGCGGTTCGACGAGCTGCCGGCCGCCACCCGCCAGCAGATCCAGCACTACATCGACGAGCTGCAGGCCGGGCGCACGCCGCCGCCCAAGCCGCGGACGATTCCGCCCGGCGTGCTGATCAAGAAAAGCACTTGATCCGGGACCCTGAGGGGGATCCGTGAATCTCGCCCGCCGATCTCGCCCGGCTCGGTCGCGGTCCGCCGGCGCGGCGCGGACAGAGCGTGCGGCGGCGGCCCTCCTGCTGGGCGCGCTGGCGCTGGTGGGCTCGGGCCAGGCGCGCGCCGACGACGCGGCCGTCGCGCGCGCGCTGGTGGCCGCGCTGCCGGCCGGCGGGCGGACCGACGTGGTGTTGATCGATCAGCCGAGCCGGCCCGGGGCGCCGCGGGTGCGGGCGGCGACCCACGTGAACGCGCCGCCGGCCGCGATCCGGGCCGCGCTGCTGGACACGGCCCATTACAGCGCGCTGATCCCGTCGCTGATCCGCGCGGAGGCCCGCCCCGGCGACGGCAACGTGCCGTTCGTCGACTGGGAGCTGGAGGTGCCGCTCTTCAACCTGTCGGGCCGGTTCGCGCTGCGCGCGGCCGGCGATCAGGTGCGCCTCGATCTGTTCGACGGTGATTTTTCGCCCGGGCACCTGGTCTTCACGATGACCCCGGTGGCGGGCGGCGGCGCGACCCTGCTGCTGGACGCCGTGCTGGACATGCGGCGATCGAACTGGATGCTCCGGCGGATCTTGAAGCAGAGCCCGTTCGCGGAACCGGCGGCGCTGGCCGCGGCCGCGCACGTCGCGCTGCGGGCGGCCGCGTTGCGCGCCGAGCATCCCGCCAACGCGGGCGCCTGGCGGCCGGTCTGGCCGCTCGGGCCACCGCCGTCCTGGGAGCCCGATCCGGGCGGGCCCGCCGCCCCGGCGCTGGCGGCGGCGCGCGCCGCGGGCGTCGTGGCGTTCGTGGCGCGCCGCTCGGACGTGCGGTTGGGCGGGGTGGCGGCGGCGGTCACCGTTCGGTCGGCGGTGCCGGCCCTGGAACAGGCGCTGGGCGATCCGCGGAGCTGGCGGGCGTTCCCGGGTTGGCGGAAGGTCGACCTGGTTCCGGGCGCGCGGGGGCCGGGCGCCCGCGTCGAGGACAACTTGCCGCTGATGGACTTCGACGCCACCTGGGCGGCCGACGGGCCGCTGCGCTGGACGGCCGTCGACGGGGCGACGCGGGGCGCGCGCCTGGGGTGGTCGGTGCGTGCCGGCGACGGACAGGGCGCGACGGCCACGCTGTTGCTCTACCCGCGCGTCGAGAAGACCGGTTCGATCGCGCGCCGCTTCGTGGCCGCCGAGCCTCTGCTCGAGTCGGGGCTGGCCCTGGCGGTGGCGTTCGCCGACGTCGCGTCGCTGCGGGCGTCGCTGCGCGCCGCGCCGGCTCGGGGGCGCTGATTGACCGCGTCCCTCGAAATTTCGATCCACGCGGCGCGGCAGCGGGCACAAACACCCTGGATGGCGTGCCTGGATCGAGCGTGACCGAGGCACATCTTTGCTGAGCAGAAAGAAGGAGACATTGATGCGAAACGTCGCTTGGCTGGCCGGTCTTCTGCTGGTGGCGTCGTGCACGGTGGACAGCTCGAATCTGGACGTCGACGCGGGAAACCCGGGCAGCGGCGGTCACCTGGCCGGAAGCGGCGGCGCCAGCGCCAGCGGCGGAGCGGGCGGCGACGGCTGCCCGCGTTGCGTGCCGACGGGCGGCAGCGTCGGGACGGGCGGCGTCCTCGGGACGGGTGGCGTCCTCGGGGCCGGCGGCGGCGTCGGCACGGGCGGTCACGTCGGCGCCGGCGGCCAAAGCGCGACCGGCGGGCAGACGGCCTCAGGTGGACAGACCGGCACCGGCGGTCAGGTCGGCACCGGCGGTCAGGTCGGCACCGGCGGTCAGGTCGGCACCGGTGGTCAGGTCGGCACCGGCGGTCAGGTCGGCACCGGCGGTCAGGTCGGCACCGGTGGTCAGGTCGGCACCGGCGGTCACCTGGGCACCGGCGGTCACGCCGGAGCGGGCGGCGGAACGGCGCATCCGTGCGCGGAGCTCGCGACCGAGTACACCTCCGCGCTGGCGGCCGCCAAGAGCTGCACGCTGGGCGCGCTCAACCAGTGCAAGCAGCTCGCGGACAACTCGATCGCCTGCCCGGGCTGCAAGGTCTACGTGAACGACACCACCGACCTCGACGCGCTCAAGGCAGAGTGGACCGACGCCGGGTGTGCGCAGTCCCACGGCGTCTGCCCGGCCATCGCCTGCGTCGTGCCCATCGCGGCCTATTGCTCGACGAGCTCGAGCGGGCCGGGCCCGGGCAGCGGCGCCACCTGCTGGCAGGCGCAACCCGGAGCCCCGTAGCGCCTGCGCGGGAGGCCGTGCCGGCAGCGGCGCCAAACGCCCTGGCCTGCGGCGGCCCGCCGTTCGCCGACCATCCGCCCGCGCTGGACAGATCCAGTCGCGCTGGCACCAGGCCGGCTGGCCGGGCACCACCCGGCGTCCGGCGATCGCCTGCGGGCCGCCGCGGAGCGCGGCCTGCCGGCCCAGCGGCGGAAGCGGGGCGAGCTGCGAGCACACGCGGCTCGCCACGCCGTCGGCGGCCGGCTCAGGGCGCGGCGGGGGCGTCGCCGCCCGAGTCGCCGCGCAGCTCGCAGATTCCGGCGCCGCAGAAGCCCTTCTGCGCGCAGCTGGGGTCGGTCGACATCTGCTCGGTGCAGGCGGTGCCGGCGCAGCGCTTTTTGCGGTCCTTCTCGTACGCGTCCCGCTCTTTCTTGGGAATGGCGTGCTGCTTGCCGCCCTGGCTGCACGGGCAGCAGTCGTCGGCCACCGCCACGCAGTCGCGGTCGGTCTTGCAATCCACCGTCGACGCGGCCGGCGCCTTCCTCGAACGCTTGGCGCTCTTCGCGTTCGCCAGCACCGACACCGAGAACGACGCGCCTCCCAGCGCCGCCAACACGATCCAGAGCTTCAGTCGAGCCATGCGCCTATCTATAACGACCTTGGCGCGCGTTCGGAAGATCAGTTCGCGGCGCCGGGCCCACCGCCGAGGCGCGCGGTCATGGCCACCACTTCGGCCGACACGCGCTCGAACCGCTGCCCCACGTCGCGCGTCTCCAGCAGCCGCTGGCGCAGCACCGGGTCGGCGATCAGCGCCGAGGCCACGCCGTCGACCAGCTCGGCGGCGCCCTCCTGTGCGGCGACCACCTGGCGCAGGAGCTCGCCCCCCTCGGGCAGCGCCTCGGCCAGCCGGCCGATCAGCGCCCGCAGCGTCTGGTCGGCGTCGGCGATCTCGGCCGGATTCGCGATCGGGAAGTCGGGCAGCTCGGTCGCCGAGACCAGCCGGTACGGGCGCTCGGACTCCAGCTCCTGGTCGATGCGCACCCGGGCGCGCCCGCGCACCACCAGGTTGAAACGGCCGTCGGGCAGTTCGTGCGCCATCACCACCTCGCCGACGCCGGCGACCGGCATCACCCTGGGGCGGTCACGCTGGCGGACCTCGGCCGCCTCCCCCGACAGAGCTGCCGGCGACCCGTCGTCGGGGTCGGGGCGATCGTCGTCGCGCGAAGCCTCGGGCGCGATGAGGCCGATGGCCAAGAACCGCGCCCCGCTCAAGATGTCGCGGGTCATCGCCCGGTAGCGATCCTCGAAGATGTGCAGCGGCAACAGCGCGTGCGGGAACAGCACCGCGTTGGGCAGCGGAAACAGCGGCAGCCGGCGCAGCGCCGCGGCCAGCGACACGTCCGCTTCGATCGGGTCGATGTTCGACGGTGAATCAGCCAAAGACGTCCACACAAGAGCCGGTGAGCGCCGGCGGCGCATAGGCGGCCAGGTACACGATCACGTTCGCCACGTCGGCGGGCGACATGTCCGGCTGCGCGCCGGGCATTCCGACCCGCAGCATCTCGGTGTCGACGGAGCCCGGACAGACCGCGTTGACCGCGATGCCATCGCCGCGAAGCTCCTCGGCCAGGGCCCGGGTCAGGCCGACCACGCCGTGCTTGGCGGCGCAGTAGGCGGTCAAGTTGGCGGTGCCCTGGCGCCCGGAGATGGAGGCCACGTTCACGATCCGGCCGGACCGGCGCGCGCGCATGGCCGGCAAAAACCCGCGCGTCACCAGGAACGTGCCGCGCAGGTTGGCGTCCATCACCGCGTCCCAGGTCTGGATCGGCGTTTCCTCCAGCGGGCCGCGCGCCGCGATGCCGTCGTTGTTGACACGCACGTCGGGCGGGCCCAACCGGTCCAGCACGCCCGCCACGAAGCGGTCGACGTCCGCCGCGTTGCCGACGTCGCAGGCGACCACGTCCGCCTGGGCGTGCCGCGCGCAACCGGCCACCCGGGCGCCCGCCTCGGCCAGCAGGCGGGCGGCGGCCGCGCCGATCCCGCGCGAGGCGCCGGTCACGACGGCGATCTTTCCGTCGAGAGGCTTCACCGGGCCGCCCCGTTCTCGAGCAGGCGCGCCTTCAGATCGGGCCGCTCGCGCATCTCGCCCGCGAAGGCGCTGGTGATGACCGCCGACTGATCGTGCTTTTCGGCCGGCAGGGCCAGGCAGAGCTGCTCGGCCTCCATGACGCAGCCGGCGCCGCGCGCGCCCAGGTGCTGCCACAGCGCCTCGGCGATCTGGCTGGTGGCCCGCTCTTGCAGCGTGAGGCGCTTGCTGAAGCAGTCGACCAGCTCGGCCAGCCGCCCGAAGCCGGCCAGCTTGCCGTTCGGCATGTACGCCACGTGCGCGACGCCCCGATAGGGCAGCAGGTGATGAGGGCACATGGCGTGGAACCGCAGCCCGCGCACCACGACCACGTCGGGGTCCGCCTCGCCCGTGACCGGGTCGCCCAGGATGGCGGCGGGATCCATCTGGTAGCCGGCCAGGAACTCGGCCCGCCAGAGCTGCGCCACGCGCCGGCCGGTCTCGCCGAGGTCGGGATCGGCGGCCGGATCGCGCCCGGCCGCCCGCAAGAGCGCGTCGACCGCCGCGCGCAGTTCCGGCTCTCCCGCCACGCCGTCCCTCACTCCAGCGTCTGCGGCGCCCGGTTGACCTCGGCGTCCACCGGCTGGCGCGCGCCAAAGCCACCGTCGACCGGGTGCCAGTACTCGACCTTCTTTTCGCCGAGCCGCCAGCAAAGGAGGATCTGTTCGCCCAGCCGCTGCGACGGAAAGTCCACCAGGCCGACCTCGACGTCCTTGACCTCGCCGCCCACCGCCTTGACGCGCGCGAGCTGGTCGGACAGCGCCTCGTAGTAGCCACGGAACAGCGCCTTGGCGCGCCGCACGTCGGGCGAGCCGTCGTCGCTCTCCAGCAGCTCCTCGCGGCTCATGCGGACGTTCGCACGTTCCAGCTTGTTTTCCAGCGTGCGCAGGCCGGCGCGCAGCTGCAGCACGTCGATGAAGATCCGCTCCAGCAGGGGGACCAGCGCATCGACGTCTGCGACCGTGAAATTGGTCCGCGGCATCCGGCGTACCTTACATCAAAGGGCGAGGCTGTTGCGCGCCGACGGAACTGGCGCTTGCCGGCGCGGCCGGGACCGGACGATCAGGGGCCTTCCCGGGTTTTTTGTCCGGCAAGGCCAGCGGTGACGGATAAAGCGGCGGCTTGCGGTTCCGCCCGGTCTGCCGCCGGATGTCGACGTCCGAGACCAGCAGGGGCGGCGAGATGATCGTCGACGGAACGCCTGAGAAGCCCGCCCCCCCGTCGAGGTAATTGTCGACCGTGGGCTCGCTGCCGACGGCGGCGATGTCCTTCAGCGACCGGGGCAAGAGGTTCTCGAGCAGGACGCCGCGCACCAGCGTCTCCTTGCCGTGGTCCAGGCGATAGACCACCAGCGGGCGAACGGGGGGCGGCCCGTGCGAGCCCAGGCCGAAGGACAGCAGCGCCATCAAGTCGTCCCCTTCGCTGCCGGGCAGCGTCTCGTCGTCCAGCAGGCGGACCACGTAGGTGGTGACCCCGCCGGTCTTGGCGATCTTCCCCAGCTCGCCGACCAGGCCGGACCGCGCCACCGGGTGCGCGCCCGTGACGATCAAGGTCCCGACCCGCGCCCGCGGCGACGCGAACCGCGGCGCGCGGGCGTGGCCGTTCGAGTGCGCGATCTCCTTGCGGGGCGTGCGCGACATCAACAGCCCCTTCAGCACGCCGTGCTCGATCACCGGCACGCGCTGCGCCGGAACGCCCTCGTCGTCGATCTTGTAGGCGCCGAACAGCGGCGCGCCGCCCGGTCCGGCGCCCAGCGTCGGGTCGTCGACGGCGCCGAGGAGGGGCGCGGCCACCTTCTGTCCTAGCTTGCTGGCCAGCGCCGGCTGGTCGTTCCCCTCGTCGCTGCCGGCCTGGGCCGTCCGGGGCGGCGGGGTGCCGGCGATCTGATCGCCGAGGAGCTGCTTGACGAGCTGCGGGGCGGCCAGCCCTTCGAACAGCACCGCCCCCGCGCCCGAGGTGGCGACCGGCGCGGTGCGCATGGCCACCAGCTCTTTGGCCATGGCCCGCACCGCCTTCTCCATCTGCGGCAGCGGCGGCAGGCCGCTGGGCGTGAGCGCTGTGAACGGGACGAAGCTGCGCAGCTTCATCCCGTCGGGAGCCTGGGTGTCGGCCACCACGTCGATGCGCGTCGTGCGCTGGAAGTCGTCGACGAACGAGCCCTCGCTGGAGGCGAACCGGCGGCGCACGATGGCGTAGGTCGCCGACACGCGCGAGGTCTGGATGTCGGGAAACTCCGCCAGCAGCGCCGACAGCTTGCGCGCCGTCTCGCGCAGCGCATCCGGCTCGGCGGCGCCCGACGGGAACGGCACCTCCAGGTGCGCGGGCGGCTCCTTCGAGAAGTCGCCCACCGCCGCGTCGTCCTCGCCGGCGCCGGCCTGCCCCTCGGCGGCGGCGCGCTTGCGGGCCAGCGTCTCCAGCGCCGTCTTGTAGGCCTCGTCGGTGCGCAGCCAGAGCTCGCGCCGGATGGCCGCGTAGTCGTCCTCGAACGGGATGGTGTCGACGCGCGCGCCCCCCTCGAAGTTGGTGTTGTCGAAGCCGGGATCGCCGACGCGCAGGTCGGTGCGCAGCACGCGGCCCCGGTAGCCGTGCGCCACGGTCACCGCGCCCAGCGTGGCGTTCACCGTCGCCTGATCCAGGTCCGAGATCGTGTACGCGACGTAATAGGGGCGCGATTCGTCCCCCAGGTGCAGGTCGGCCATCGACCGGGCCAGCTCGTCCTGCATGGCGTTGCGCACGGCGCCGTCGTTCACGCGCACGGCGGAGGGGGGCGCGCCGGCGGCGGCCGGCAGCGGCGCGCCCAGGAGCAGCAGCCCCAGCGACAGCACCCCGGGACCAAGCCGCGCGCCTCCGAGGCCAATCCCTCGCCAGCCGTTCCGGCCGACCGCGCGGGTCCCGCGCCGAGCGTCGCGGCGCCTCATCGCGGGATCCTCTTGCCGGTCAGCGCCGGCGACGGCAGGACGGGCGGCTTGTCGTTCCCCTTGTCGCGGCGCTCGGTCTCGATCTGCTGGACCAGCAGGCTGGGGCTGGTGGCCGAGACCGGCACGAACCCGGACTCGGCGCCGCAGTAGCCGTTGAACGTCTCGTAGTCGTCGGAGGCGGCCATGATCTTCGACAGCGCGGAGAGCGGTGTGCCCACCAGGTCCACGCCACGCACCAGTTCGTCGGGGCGGCCGTCGACGTAGACGCGGTACACCAGGATGGGCAGCACCTTGAACGCCTGCGGGCCGCCGCGCGCCGTGTTGGTGAACCCGCCCGAGATGTCCTTGAACGACAGGCCGTAGAGCTTGCCCTGGCGCCGCGCCTCGTCGCGCAGCATCTGGCGGAGCTCGGCCGGCGGCACCACCCGACTCGGCTCGACGACCAGGTTGCCCTGGCGCGACACGATCGAGCGCCCCTCTTGCCGGCGGCCGTGGCCGTTCGACTCGGCGAAGCCGCGCGTCGGCGACCGGCTGAGCAGGAACCCGCGCAGAACGCCGCCCTCGACCAGCGAGGCGCGGGCTGCCGGCACCCCTTCGTCGTCGAAGCGGTAAAAGCCGTTCAAATCGACGCCGTCCAGCTTCTGCAGCGTGGGGTCGTCGAACACCGAGATGAACCCCGGCATGATCGGCTGGCCGACCTTCTTGGCGAACGTCTGCCCCTCCTCCTCGCTCTTTTGCCGGTGCCCCTCGACGCGGTGGCCGAAGATCTCGTGGAAGAAGACGCCGGCCGCCTTCCCCTCCAGGATGGCGGGCCCGGTGTACGGCTCGGCCAGCGGCGCGCGCCGCAGCGCCTTGAGATCGGTGATGACGGCGTCGGCGGCCTTGGCCATCGCCTCTTCGCTGCCCAGCCCGGCCACCGCCTCGGCGTCGAAGCTCTCGAAGCGCTCCAGCTCCATCCCGTCGTCGGCGCGGGCGTTGGCCTCGATGAGCACGCGGACGTAGTTGCGCCCGGTCTGGACGGCCGTCCCTTCGGAATTGAGCAGCCAGCGGTTGGCGCTGCTGGCCTGCAGCGTGACGTCCGAATCGAGGATCTCCGCCTGCCCGCGGAAGCGCGACGACAGGCGGCGCAGGCGCTGCTCCCAGGCCGGCACGTCGATGGTCAGCGAGGCCGGCGCGCCGAAGTAGGTGACCGGCTTTTCGCGCGCGAAGTCGTCGGAGGGGTCGTCCTCGGCCACCTTCAGCGTCCGCTGCGTCCGGATCTTCACCAGCCGCTCGGCCGCCTGTTCGTAGCGGCGATCGGTCTCGCTCCAGGCCACCGTGCGCAGCGGCAGCGGGTCGTCGGTCAGCGGCAGCGGCACCGGATGGCCGGTGATCTCCGACGAGAAGTCGAAGTCGTTCGACCGGATGGCGTGCGTCGAGTCGAGCTTGTAGTCCCCCACCCGCACGTCGACGTCCAGGATGCGGCTGCGCCGCGCCGTCGACTGCACCAGCGCGCCGTAGCTGGCCATCACGTTGGTCTCGTTCCGGTCGTGGACCTCGTAGGCGATGAAGTACGGCGGCGGCTTGCCGCGCGCCGAGAGGTCCTTCATCCCGCGCCGCAGCTCTTCCTGCAGCGCCGCGAACCCGGCCGGCTGGGGCACGCCGGCCCCCGCGCGCGGATCGACGCGCACGGCGTCGGGCGGCTTGGCCGGAGCGCCGGGCGTGCCGCCGCCGGACGACGCCGCGACCGGCGCAGCCTGGTTCGCAGCGCAGGAAGCGCAGGCCGTGAGAAAGGCAACAACCAGAGGACGAATCGCGGGGCGAAACGGCAAGGGCAACTCTTGGGCCTATAGCATAGACGTGACGAAGGGGTCAGCGCGAGTGTGCTACCGTCCGCGCCCATCATGCTGCACCCCAAGCGCCGCATCCGCCCCGCCCCGCTGGCCAAGGGCTCGGCCGACGTGGCCGACCTGATCGACACCTACTACAACGCCTACAACGCCGCCCGCCTGCGCGAGGCCTGCCAGACCTTCGCGCGCATGATCGACAGCGGCGCCACCATCGGCGTCTCGATCGCCGGCGCGCTGACCCCCGCCGGGCTGTCGTCGGTGCTGGTGCCGCTGATGCAGGCCGGCTTCGTCGATTACCTGTCGTCGACGGGCGCGAACCTCTACCACGACCTGCACTTCGACCTGGGGTTGCCGCTTTATCGTGGAATGCCCGAGGTGGCGTCGGGCGCGCACGACGTGGCGCTGCGCAAGGACGGAATCATCCGCGTGTACGACGTCCTGTTCCCCGCCGACGTCCTTTACAAGACCGACGAGTGGGTCTACCGCGTGCTGCAGGCGCCCGAGTTCGGCAAGCGCATGTCCGGCTCCGAGCTGCACCACCTGATCGGCAAGTATGCCCTCGAGACCGCGCGCAAGACCGGCGTCGACAAGCCGTCGCTGCTGGCCGTCGCGCACGACCTGGACCTGCCGGTCTGGGTGGCGTCGCCCGGCGACTCCACCATCGGCCTCAATTTGTCGGCCATCAGCACCGCCCACCCGGACCGCGGCCCGCACCTGGACCCCGGCGCCGACGTGATGGAGATGTCGGCGCTGGTGCTGGACGCCAAGCGCGCCAAGGGGGGCCTTTCCGGCGTGGTGATCTTCGGCGGCGGCGCCCCCAAGAACTTCCTGCTGCAGACCGAGCCCCAGCTGCAGGAGATCTTGGGCGTCTCCGAGAAGGGACACGACTACTTCATTCAGATCACCGACGCCCGACCCGACACCGGCGGCCTGTCGGGCGCCACGCCGGCCGAGGCGGTGTCCTGGGGCAAGATCGACCCCGAAAAGCTCCCCGACACGGTGGTCTGCTACGTCGACTCGACGGTGGCGATGCCGCTCATCGCGTCCTACGTGCTGGCGAGGTGCAAACGCCGCAAGCCGCGGCGGCTCTACAAGCGCATCCCCGAGATGGTCGACGCCCTGCGCGGCGAGTACCGCAAGACCGAGATGTACGCGCGCTACTGGGGCCGCCCGGAGAAGGCGGCCGCCCAGGGCGGCCCCAAGCCGAAGAGCGCCAAGCGGCGGACCGCGCCCAAGCGGACCCGCTCGTAGCCGCCGACGCAACGAAAGTCCGCGCCGATCCGCGGCGCGGCAGCAAGAGGCGCGGGCATTTGCGATGCTGGGCGCATGACCATCCGACGCGCCGGCGCGCACGAGCGCGCGTTGCTCCTCGAGCTCTGGCAGGCGGCCGAGGCGTCCGCCAGCGTGACCGACCCCCCCGAAGACCTGGACCGCGCGCTGGCCAACCCCGCCCTGGCCTGCTTCATCGCCGAGGTCGACGGCCGCGCGGTGGGATCGATCATGGCCGGGCTCGATGTATCGGCTGGCGGTCCGTCCCGAGTTCCGCCGGCGCGGCGTCGCCCGGCGGCTGGTCGAAGCCGCGCACCAGGCCTTCGCGCAATGGGGCGCCCGCCGCATCACCGTCCTCGTCGACACCGATCGCCCGTGGGCGCTGTCCTTCTGGCAGGCGGTGGGATACCGGCCAGATCCGAAGATCTCGCGCTTCGCGCGGACCGCCGCACGAACGCCTTGAACGAAACGCGGCCGTCCGGCGACATGGGGTCATGAGTCGACCGCCCATGGGTCCGGTTCTCATCGTTGGCGCTTTTTTGTCCACCTGGGTTGCGGTTCCGGCGCACGCCCAGGGAGGCCCGTTGCTGGTGGTCGTCGAGGCGCCACCGGAGCTGTCGGTCGACGCCGGCGAGATCCGGCGCGCCATCGGCACGGAATTGCAGGGCGCGACGATCGCGCCGGCCCGCTTGGTCTCGGACACGTCCGAGCGGGCGCTGGTGGTCAGCGTCGATCGCGAGCGGATCACGATGTCGCTGCGCCAGAGCACGGCGGTGCCGGTGACCCGGGCCATTCCGGCACCGGGCGACCGCGCCGCCCGCCTGCACGCCATCGCGTGGCTGGCCGGCAACCTGGCGCGCGATCAAGTGAGTGGCATCGTGGCAGAGAGCGCCGGCGACGCGGCGCTGGCGAGCATGCCCGCCCTCGCGCCCGAGGCTCTCGCCTCGCCAGCCCGCGCCGCTGCACGGCCCCATACCCAGCCCCCCGCTGATCAGCCCGGAGCTGGACAGCCCGATACCCAGCCCCCCCCGCTGATCAGCCCGGAGCTGGACAGCCCGATACCCAGCCCCCCCGCTGATCAGCCCGGAGCTGCGCCGGTGTTGGCCACAAAGGCGCCACCGCCCGCTGCCTCGGCGCCACCCCGCTGGTTCGTCAGCCTGGAAGCCGGGGCGGTGGTCGGAGTCTATACCTACCTCGCGACGTGGGGCCGCATCCCGCCGTACAACACGCGTCCCATCTCGACGCTGTGGCGGCTGGAGCTGCGGCGCTTCACGCAGGACAGGCGATTTCTTCTCGGGGTGTCAGCCGAGGGGATCACCGGCTATTACAATCCTGAAGAGGTCGGCGCAGCCGGTTTCTGCGGCTGGAGCCGGCGACGAGGAAAGTGGGACGTCGAGGCCACGTTGGGGCTCGGTCTGGACGTCGGTCTCCGTCAGTTCACGCCGCAGGAAGAGATGACCTCGGCGACCGAGAGCTCGTCGACGGGCTCGACCACGACGACCTTCGTGACCGGCCGGCTGGGCGGCGCCGTGTACGGCATGGCTGCCGCGGCCGTCTCTCGCCCGGTCGGCGAATCGGCCAACCTCTTCATCCGGGTGGGCGCGCACGTCTCGACGGTGGAACCGAATGACATGTTTGTCTGGACCGCGCTGGGCATCAGCTACGGGTTGTGGTGAAGAACGCAGGTCCGTCTCGAGGATCTCCGGCGCATCGACGCCTGCTTCCCGATGAGGCGGCGCGAGCCGCGGCGGCTCTACAAGCGCATCCTCGAGATGGTCGAAGCCCCGCGCCACCAGGACCGCAAGACGGAGATGTACGCCGGCGCAAACCCACGATTGGCTTGAGCGGAACGCCCTGCTCCGGCGACATGGGGGCATGTGCAGACGGCCGGCGGGTCGCGTTCTCATTCTTGGCGCAGTCCTGTCGCCGATGGTCGCACCTGCCGCACCTGCCGCACCTGCCGCACCTGCCGCACCTGCCGCACCTGCCGCACCTGCCGCCGAGGGGCCACTTCTGGTCGTCGTCGAGGCGCCACCGGAGCTGTCGGTCGACGCCGGCGAGATCAGGCGCGCGATCGGGACGGAGCTAAAGGACGCGACGGTCGCGCCGGCCAGGCTGGTGTCGGAGACATCCGAGCGGGCGCTGGTCGTCAGCGTCGATCGCGAGCGGATCACGATGTCGCTGCGCGAGAGCGCCGCGGCGCCCGTGACCCGGGCCATCCCGGCCCCGGGCGACCGCACGGCCCGCGTCCATGCGATCGCTTGGCTGGCCGGCAACCTGGTGCGCGATCAGGTCAGCGGCATCGTGGCGGAGAGCACGGCCGACCCGGCGCTGGCGAGCATGCCCGCCCTCGCCCCGGCGACCGTTGCGCCGCCGGCCCCGGCCCCCGTGGCTGCACAGCCCGACACCCAGCCCCCGGCGTATCAGCCCGCGGCTACGCCGGTGCTTGCCACGCAACCGCAGTCGGCCAGCGCTTCCCCTTCACCCCGCTGGTTTGTCAGTGTAGAAGCAGGGCCTGCGGTGGGCATTTACGATTACGCCCGCGCGGCATGGCCGTGGGGCCCCATCATGACGCTCGAGCCGCGTCCCATTTCGACCCTGTGGCGCCTCGAGCTGCGCCGCTTCTCTCAGGACCGCCATTTTCTCCTCGGGGTCTCTGCCGAAGGGACCACCGGGCAATACGATCCCGAAAAGATCGGCGCTGCCGGTTTCTGCGGTTGGAACCGGCGGAAGGGGAACTGGGACTTTGAAGCGACACTGGGCCTGGGCATTGACCTCGGACCGCGCGGGTCGACGCCGGGTGAAGTGATGACGACGTCCCAGGAGAGCTCCACGAGTGGATTCACCACGTCCACCGTGGTGACGGGTGGCCTCGCGGGCGGCGTTTACGGCCTGGCCGCCGCAGCCGTGTCTCGCCCGCTCGGCGAATCGGCCAACCTCTTCATTCGATTGGGCGCGCACGTCTCGACGGTGGAGTCGGACGACATCTTCGTCTGGACCGCGCTGGGCATCAGCTACGGGTTGTGGTGAAGACGCAGGTCGGTCTCGAGCATCTCCGACGCATCGACAGCGTCGTGCCCGATGAGGAGTCGCTGCTGGCAGGACTGCGTCGCGGTGACGTGGCCGCGCTGGCGGCGGCCTTCGATCTATGGCACCACCGCGTGCGCGTGCTGGCCCGCCGCCTGTTGTCGGACGAGGCGGCGGCCGAAGACGTCGTCCAGGACGTGTTCACCGTACTGCCCCGCGCAGCGCGCTCGTTCCGTGGCGACTCCGGCCTCGAAGCGTTTCTCCTGGGCATCACCGTCAAACGGGTGCGCCGCCATCGCCGCGCGGCGCTGCGACGCCGATTGGCCCTCGACCGCCTCGGGCTCGCGGAGATACTGAACCCGCAAGATCCGGAGCGGGACACCTATCGGCACCCGCTTGGCCGGCGGCTGGCGGCGGCCTTGGATCAACTGCCTTTGCCGCAACGGGTGGCGTTCATCCTGTGCGAGGTCGAGGAGATGACCGCCGGAGCCGCGGCACGAATCGCCGGCACGCCCGAGGCGACGATTCGCACGCGCCTCTTCCATGCGCGGCGGCGTTTGCGCGAGCTCTTGACGCCAAAGGATGCTCCATGAAGGCCGGCGGCGATCCCGTTGCGCATGCGATCCCCGAATACCGTGACATGACGAACGGCGACGGAGCCGGAACCGCCGCGCGGGCCCGGCTCCTCGAGAACCTGGACCGGCGGCGGCGACGGCAGCGGCGGGCCGGGCGGCTTTTGACGGTCGTGACGTTGGGAACCGTCGTCATCGGTTCGGCCGCGTTCGCCGCGGCACGGATCGCGCGATGGACGTCTCCCGCGGCCGTCCTGCTGCCGATGGGGAGCGACGATCCGCAGCCAGTGTCCCTCGAGCCGCGTCGCCCGCGGCGAATGATCCCCGCCGTGACGGCACCGGCGCTGGTCGCCGTCCCGGACGCGCAGGTCGAAAGCCGACTCTATGCGACCGCCCACGCCGCGCACTTCGTGGCCCACGATCCCGACCAGGCGCTGGCGGCCTGGAATATCTACCTGCAGCGGTATCCGCACGGCTCGTTCGAGCCGGAGGCCCGGTTCAACCGCGCCATCTGTTTGGTTCGGCTGCGGCAATTCGAGGCCGCCGCCACGGCGCTGGCCCCGTTCGCCGCCGGCCGCTTCGGCGGATACCGGCGCGCCGAAGCCCAGCGCCTGCTGGACTGGCTGCCGCAGCCGGCGCTTTCAGCCGCCCCCGCTCGGTGATATGCAACGGCCATGGACACTCTCTTCAGTGTGGCCACGGCGGCGCTCGTGGTGCGGTGGGCGCACGTCATCTTCGGCGTGCTGTGGTTGGGGCACCTCTACTTCTTCAACCTGGTGAACGTGCCCTTCCAGGGCGACCTGGACAAGGACCTCAAGCTCCAGGTGAACCCCAAGCTGCTGTTGCGGGCGTTCTATTGGTTCCGCTGGTCGGCCATGTACACCGTGATCCTGGGGCTGGTGCTGTTCGGCTGGCACTACATGGGGCCCGAGCATCTGATGAGGTCGCCCGGGCGCGCGATGTGGATTCAGTACGGGATGCTGCTGGGGCTCATCATGTGGTTCAACGTCTGGTTCGTGATCTGGCCGCGGCAGAAAAAGATCCTGGGCGGCCTGGCCAGCGGGACGCCCCACCCCGACGCCGCCAGGCTGGCCGCCACCTCCGGCAAAGCCTCGCGTTTCAACACGTTCGCGTCGGGGCCGCTGCTGTTCGCGATGCTGGGCGCGCCTCACTTCAGCGCGATGAGCGCCCCGGTCCTGATCGCCGTGACGGTGATCGGCGTCGGGTTCTGGTTCGGCATGATCAAGCGGTCGTTCAAGATCCGCACCGACGTCGCCTGAGGCGGCCCCGCGGCCGCTCGGCGCGGCCGCCGCCTCGCCGGCAAGGCGCTAGGAGGGCGTTGCCGTAAGGCAACGGTGAGCGGCAGCGAACCATGCCCGACGACGTGCCGCCCGGAAGCGGCCTAGTGCACCGCCGTCGAAATAGCGTCAACGCCGGAGGCCGACAAGCCGCGCTGGACGCGAGGCGCGACGACGAGGAATACCCGTAGGTATTGTGAGGAGAAGCAACCAAGCGTCCGGCGCGGATCGTCGGCCGAACGTGACGC
>JAICYS010000043.1 GCA_025934105.1 Myxococcota bacterium
CCGCACGCGCCGCCGCCGGCCGCCAGGATGAGTGCCACGACCGCGCAGGCCAGTTTGGTGATGCAGGGTCCCCGAAGCATCGCAGGTCCACCTCTGCCTGTTCTAGGGGAGCCGCCCTGGAAATTGGTTCGCGCGGCCGGCAACCGTCACGCGCCGCAAGCTCTTGCCCCGATCGCCGCGGTTCCGGGGCATCTGGCGCGCCGCCGCCGCCAGCCCGCCGGTTTGATGCACGTCCCCGCGCTCTTCGAGGTGGCTGTCCCGTCGCCCCGCCGAGTGGCTGCTGGCCGCGGGCGGTCTGAGCCGGACGCCTCAGGGGCGGCGTTTCTCGATCTGCGACAGATCGCGGACTGCGCCGCGCGCCGCGCTGGTGGTCATGGCCGCGTAGGCGCGCAGCGCCTCCGAAACCTTGCGGTCGCGGTTGGGACGCCAGGCGTCGGCGCCGCGCGCCTGCATGGCGGCGCGCCGCTTCTCCAGCGTGGCGGCGTCGACCAGCAGGTCGACGGTCCGGGCGGGGATGTCGATGCGGATGCGATCGCCCTCCTCGACCAGGCCGATCACGCCGCCCTCGCCCGCCTCCGGCGAGACGTGGCCGATGCTGAGCCCGGACGTCCCGCCCGAAAACCGTCCGTCGGTGATCAACGCGCAGTCCTTGCCGAGCCCTTTGCCTTTGAGGAACGACGTCGGGTAGAGCATCTCCTGCATGCCGGGCCCGCCTTTGGGGCCCTCGTAGGCGATCACCACCACGTCGCCGGCGCGGATCTGGTCGGCCATGATGGCGTCGCAGGCCGCGTCCTGGGACTGGAAGACCCGCGCCGGCCCCTCGAACTTCCAGATGGCGCTGTCCACGCCGGCGGTCTTCACGATGCAGCCGTCCTGGGCCAGGTTGCCGTAAAGCACCGCCAGCCCGCCGTCGGCGCTGTAGGCATGCGCGGCGTCGCGGATGCAGCCCCGCTGCGCGTCGGCGTCCGGCTCGGCGAAGTACTTGTCCTGCGAGAAGGCGACCTTGGTCGCCACGCCGCCCGGCGCGGCCAGCGCGCGCTGCCGCGCCTGGGCGGTCGCGGTCGGGCGCCGGATGTCGTGGGCGTCGATGGCGGCGCCCAGCGACGGGCTGTGGACCGTCGGGACGTTGCGGTGGATCAGCCCCGCCCGATCCAGCTCGCCCAGGATGGTGAAGATGCCCCCCGCGTGGTGCACGTCCTCCACGTGAAAATGCGAGGAGGGCGCCACCTTGCAGATGTTCGGCACGCGCCGCGACAGCCGGTCGATGTCGGCCATCGTGAACTTCACGCCGGCCTCGTGCGCGATGGCCAGGATGTGCAGCACGGTGTTGGTCGAGCCGCCCATGGCGATGTCCAGCGCCATGGCGTTTTCGAACGCCTCGAAGGTGGCGACGGAACGCGGCAGCACCGCCGCGTCGCCGTCCTGGTAGTGGCGCTTGGCGATCTCGACGATGCGGCGGCCGGCGGCTTCGAACAGCTCCCACCGGCGCGCGTGCGTGGCCAGCAGCGTCCCGTTGCCCGGCAGCGCCAGGCCGAGCGCCTCGTTGAGGCAATTCATGCTGTTGGCGGTGAACATGCCCGAGCACGAGCCGCAGGTCGGGCAGGCCGAGCGTTCGAGCTGGCCCAGCTCGGCGTCGCTGACCTTGGCGTCGCTGGCCGCGATCATCGAATCGATGAGGTCCAGTTTCCGCACGATGGCCTTGCCGTCGCGATCGTGCGTGCCGACCAGCTTGCCGGCCTCCATCGGCCCGCCCGACACGAAGATGGTCGGGATGTTGAGCCGCATGGCGGCCATCAGCATCCCGGGCGTGATCTTGTCGCAGTTCGAGATGCAGACCAGCGCGTCGGCGCAGTGCGCGTTCACCATGTACTCGACGCTGTCGGCGATGAGGTCGCGGCTGGGGAGCGAGTACAGCATCCCGCCGTGACCCATGGCGATGCCGTCGTCGATCGCGATGGTGTTGAACTCGACGCCCCAGCCGCCGGCCGCGTCCACGACCCCCTTCACGCGCTGCCCCACGTCGTGCAGGTGGACGTGCCCGGGGACGAACTGCGTGAAGCTGTTGGCGATGGCGACGATCGGCTTTTCGAAGTCGGCGTCCGTCATGCCGGTCGCGCGCCACAGCGAGCGCGCGCCCGCCATGTTGCGCCCTTGCGTCGAGGTGCGGCTGCGGTATCCCGTCTGGCTCATCCCCCTGACTTTCCGCGAACTGGGGCAGTTCGTCCACGTCGACGTGCGGGCCGGCGCCACGGCCCGCCCGCCACGGCGCGTCGAAGGGCCCGCTTACCCGGGGGCGCGGCCGGGCTCCGACGGCTCAGGTTCGACGTGCTGCCTCACCAGCGCCAGCAAATCCTCCGCGGCGTAGGGCTTGTGCAGCCGCCCGACCAGCGTCTCGGCGGGAAAGCCGGGCGCCGGGTGGTCAATCACGAGAGCGACGGGAATCTTGGCCAAGCGCGCGTTCCCGCTGATGATCCGGATGACCTCCCAGCCGGACATGAGGGGCATGTTCAGGTCCAGCAGGATCAACCCCGGCGGGGACGCCGCGGCCAGCAGATAATCCAGCGCCACCCGGCCGTTGGGCGCTTCGACCACGCCCAGACCCTGGCCGCTCAGCAGGTCCCGAACCGCCGTCCGCGCGGCGCGGTCGTCGTCGACGACCAGAACGGTGTGCGGGCGGCCCATGGCGAATTTCTCCATCTCGGCCAGCCCTTAGAGCTGGAGAAGCGATCATGGACCGCGGGTTGCCTGTTGTACAACACGAATTTCCCGGGCTGGCCTCTGGCGCGACCGGCTCGAACGGCGTCGATGGCCGGGAACTCTTCCGGGTGCCCTTCGTTCCTCGATGGAGTGATGCACGAGGACACTCAGACGGGCGGGAACGACGGCCATTCCGATCCGGTCGGGATGATCCCCGACGAGCTGGAGCTCCGACGGGCGGAGCTCGAGGCCGAGAACGCCAAGCTAAAGCGCGCGCTGGCTGCCGTCGACAACGAACGCGGCCGCTCGACCGAGCTCCTCGAGGTGGTGGCCGAGGCCGGGCGGGTCATGGGATCGTCCTCGCATCCGCTGGCCGGCATCGCCGAGATCGCCGCCCGGCTGGTGCCCGCCCTGGCCGACGTCTGCATCGCGGACCTCGTCACCGACGAGGGGACCCTGCAGCGGGTGGCGGTGGCCGCGGCCGATCCGCGAAAGCAGCACCTGGTCCGGGCGGCGCGGCTGGCGCGGCCGGGCCAGGAGGCCGGCAGCGCGCTCGAGGCCGCGTTCGCGCTGGACAGGCCGCTCCTGGTGTCGAGCTTCTCCGCCGGCGGGCGCGACGATTCCGGGCTTCGCCACGAGGGTTTCGTGCATGCCTGCGCGCCGCGATCGGTTCTGTACGTGCCGATGGTCGCCTACGGGCAGCCGCTGGGCGCCTTCACGTTCCTGCTCGCCGAGTCCGGCCGTTCGTTCGGATGCGCCGAGCTGGCGGCGGCGGAGCAGCTCGCGCGGCAGGTGGCCATGGCGGCCGAGAGCGCGCGCCTGTTCGAGCACGCCCGGCGGGCAGAGCACGCGCGCAGCCAGCTCCTCGAGTGCGTGGGACGCGACCTGGCGCGGCCCATGAACGGCCTGCTGGCGGGCGTGGAAAGGCTGGTGCAGAGTCTCGCCGGCCGCCGGGGCGCCGCCGGGCGGCAGCGGGTCGAGAGCATCCGACGCGGGCTGCAGCGGACGCGCCGCCGGCTGGACGACCTGGTCGACGTCGCGCACATCGACAGCGGCCAGTTCACGCTCGATCGGTCGGAGGCGGATCTCACCGACATCGTCGACGACGCGGTGGGGCCGCATCGGCCGGTGGCGCAGGAAAAGGCCATCGCGCTCGAGATCGATGTGCCGCGCGGCGCCCGGCGCGTGCGCTGCGATCGGGCCCGCACGGTGCAGGTGTTTCACAACTTGATCGACAACGCGCTCAAGCTCACGCCGCGCGGCGGCCGGGTGCGCGTCGCCGTGGAACACAACGGCGAGAAGGTGGTGGCCACGGTGCAGGACTCGGGCCCGGGCATCTCCGCCGAGGAGGTTCCTCGGCTGTTCCAGCGCGGGACCGACCCGGACGGAGCCGCCGGACTGGGCCTGTTCATCGCCCGGTCCATCGTCGAGGCTCACGGCTGCGCGATCTGGGTCGATCTGACGGTCGAGCCGGGCGCACGCTTCTGTTTCACGTTGCCGGTGGCGTGACTCGGCCGGGACGCCGCGGATTGCCGGCGGAACGTCACCCTTCGTCGACGGCTCCCTCCAGCAGCCGGCGGTGAAACTCGGACCGAGCCGACGGGGGCGCCCGTCTCGGCGTGGCGGAGACTTTCGCCACGGGCTGGTAGGCTGGCGGGGTGTCGAAGCCGGGAGCCAATCCCCACAAGACCGTCAAGGCGGCGCTGGCCGCCAACGCCGGGATCGCCTGCGCCAAGCTGATCGCGGCGGCGCTGAGCGGAAGCGCCGCGATGCTGGCGGAAGCGGTGCATTCGGTGGCCGACACGGCCAACCAGGCGCTGCTGTTGCTGGGGATGCGGCGGGCGGCCCGGCGGCCCACGGCGCTGCGCCCGTTCGGCTCTCACCGCGAGAGCTATTTCTGGGCCTTCATCGTGGCGCTGCTGCTGTTCTTTCTGGGCGGCGTCTTCGCCATCTCCGAGGGCGTCGACAAGCTGCTGCATCACCAGACCCATGAAGGCTCGCTGCTGGTGCCCTTGATCGTGCTGGGGATCTCGGTGGCGCTGGAGTTGACCAGCTTTACCGTCGCGTTCCGCGAGTTCAACAAGGACCGGGGCACGCGCTCGATCCGCGAGGCGCTGTTCGCCGGCAAGGATCCGGTGATCCCGCTGGTGTTGCTGGAAGACACGGGCGCCGTGATCGGCCTCGCCATCGCGCTCATCTCGATTGCGACCACGGCGCTCACCGGCCGCGCGGCCGCCGACGCCATCGGCTCGATCCTGATCGGCGTGTTGCTGTGCTCGGTCGGGCTCTTGCTGGCGCGCGACACGCAGAGCCTGCTGGTGGGCGAGGGGATCGACGCGGCCACCCGCGCCGAGGTGGTCCGCCTGGCCGAGCAAACCCGCGGCGTGGTGTCGGTGAGGCAGGTGCTGAGCCTGCACCTCGGCCCGGACGCCGTGTTGCTGGCCCTGAAGGTCCGCTTCGACGGCGCCCTGCCGCTGCCGGCCATCGAGCGCGCCATCAACGAGCTGGAGGCCGGCGTGCGCGCGAAGCTGCCGATCATGCGCCGGATCTTCGTCGAGCCGGACACCGATTACGACGCGTCCAAGGACCCCGACTACCCCGGATGAGCCGCGCGAAGCTACACTTTCGTCATGAAACGCCTGGGCCACCTCCTCCTCGCCGCCGCCGCGGTGCTCTTGCCGGCGGGCTGCCACGGGAGCTTCACGGGCGAGGCGCCCGCGGAGGGCGCCGGCCCGGGACCGACCGCCGCGCCCACGTCCACGCTGGCGCTGCCCACCAAGCTGGTCGCGGCCAATCCCTGCACCAGCCAGGCGCCCGGCCCGCGCAAGCTGTGGCGGCTGACGGCCGCCGAGTTCGCGGCCAGCATTCGCGCCCTCTTCGGCGACACCGGGACGGACGCCCCGGTCGCCACCGTGTTCAGCGACCCCTCGGTGCTGGGGTTCTCGATCGACGCGAACGGGCTGCTGGTCCAGGGGCTGAATGCGTCGCAGCTGGAGGACAACGCCGAGGCCGTCGCCAGCTGGGCGGCGTCGGCCAACAAGCTGGGCAACTTCGCGAGCTGCGCCTCGTCGGCGACGGGGGCGCCCAGCGCGAGCTGCGCCACCCAGTTCGTCCAGGCCTTCGGCCGAATGGCCTTCCGGACCACGCTGGCTTCCGGCGACGCGCGGGTTGCCAGCTACGACAAGCTCTTCATGTCCGGCAGCTCGAACTCCGACGGGGCGCAGATCGTCGTCTCGGCGATGTTGCAGTCGCCCTACTTCCTCTACCGCAGCGAGTTGGGGACCGGCGGCGGCGGCGGCGCCTTCACGCTCACGCCGGCCGAAGTCGCCACCGAGCTGGCGTACACGGTGACGGGCACGGCCCCCGACGCGCCCCTGCTGGACGCCGCCGACGCCGTGAGCTCAGGCAGCCTCTCGATGTCGTCGATGATCGATCAACAGGCGGCCCGCCTGATCGACGGGGGAGCCGGCGCGACCAACGCCGTGATGGGCTTCATGGACGGCTGGTTGGGGCTGTCCCGCCTCTACACGACGGCGCATGACGCCACCGTCTTCCAGCTTTCGGCCTCGCTGCAGCAGGACATGTGGAACGAGTCGCAGAGCCTGATCCTGGAAGCGTTCAACGGCGGCGCCACGTTCGCGTCGGTGTTGACGGCCGACCACTCGTTCCTGAACCAGGAGCTGGCCGCCTTCTACGGCATCTCCGCCGGCGGCCTGGGCAGCGCGCCCGGTCGCGTGACGTACGCCGGCCTGACGACGCGCGATCCGGGCCTCCTCGGCACGGGAACGCTCCTCAACGGCTATGCGCGCCCCGACACCGATTCGCCCACGCAGCGCGGGCACCTGATCCGCTCGCGGCTGCTGTGCCAGAACGTCGACCCGCCGCCGCCCGGCCTCAACACCACGTTCATGCCGTCCACGACCGTCGAGACCACGCGCGACCACTTCATCAACGAGCACGAGCGGGGCGGCTGCCAGGGCTGCCACGTCCAGATGGATTGGATCGGCTTCGCCTTCGAGAACTACGACGGGTGGGGGCGCGCCCGCACCACCGACAACGGGCTGCCGACCGACGATTCGGCCACGATCTACGCCGATCCTTCCGGCCACGACACGGCCGTCAAAGGCCTGTCCGGCGACGGAAGCTTGGCGGACTACCTGGCGCACAGCGACGCGGTCACCCGGTGCTTGCAGCGCTACTGGACCTATTACGCGTACGGCTCCAGCAGCTGGCCGCAGGACGGGTGCACGTACGACGCCGTCTACGACGAAGCCCAGAGCAACGGCTTCACGCTGCGGGGGACGCTGATGGCGATCCTGCACGCCCCCAACTTCACCAAGCGCGTCCAGGACCAATGATCGACGGGCGATTCGGAAGAGCGCGGCTCGACTGACCGGTTCAGCAAGGAGAATGACGGATGTGCCGACGGATTGAATGTCCCAAGTGTGGAAAGCCCACCTTTGCCGGCTGCGGGGCGCACGTGGAACAGGTTCTGGGCGACGTTCCCACCGCCCAGCGGTGTCGCTGCCGGGAAGAGTCGGTGCCGCCCGCCGGCCGGCGCGGCGGCGATTCTCTGCGCGCGCGGGTGCGGGCGCTCTTCGGCCGGTGACGCCGGCCCTGCCGCTCGACCGGTCGAGCGCGCCGGCTGCCTCGTCCTCGGCACGGTCCGCATGATCCCGCCCGCCTCGGCGGGCGGTCGAGCCCGCCCGCCGACCGAGCGCCTCACGCCGTCCGCGGGTGGCGCAGCGTGGTGCTCGGCGCGCTTCCCGCCAGCGAGATCAGCCCGACGACGATGCCCACGATGAAGTTGTTCCACCGGGTGGCCGCCATCATGGACGGCAACGCGAACGCCGAGATGATCAGCCAGACGCCGACCGCCGTGTTGACGAAGCGAAACCCGGGTGCGCCGACGGAGATCAGCGCGACCGCGACCGTGATGATCCCCATGATCCAGGTGTTCGTGTACTGCGACGCCGAGTGGGGCCAGAAGAACGCCGACAAGAATAGCCACACCCCTATGACTGCATTCACCCAACGCGCTGAATTCGGAGCCATGACTCGCCTCCTTGGGGGCCTGAGCAGCGCGCCCACCGCTGGCGCGTCAGCGGCCCTCGGGAGCTAACCTAATCAGTCACCTGGCGGCGCGCGCCCGGTGCGCCCCGGATGGACCGTCGTTTGCGCCTCGACCAGCGCGGCCCGTCCGCCGGTGCTCGACGGCGCGAGCGTCGCGATCCTCATCCGGCCCGCCGCGCGGCGCGCGCTGAAAGAGAGTGCGCGGCGGCTCTCTGCCGAGGTCCGAACGACGGCCTGTCGGCGACGGTGAGGCTTGCACCGGATTGGACGGCTGGCGAAGGTCCGTAGGTTTTCATCAGGGACACCCAGTGGTCGACACAACGGCGGGAGGACGCCTCATGAATCGAAACGAAAGAAAGAACCGCGAGCTGATCGGCGACACGTCCACCCGGGCGGTGTCATGGACGCGCGCCGCCGGGATGGCGGTGGACCCGGTGCTTTTCGGCGGCGCGCTCCTGGTCGCGATGACCCTCATCCTCACGGTGGCTCCGCTTTCGCACGTGCCCGCGGCGGTGCTGCTGCTGGCGGCGTCGGTCGTCGTCCTTTGTTCGCAGGCCGCGAGACCGGCCTACTGGAAGAAGCTGCGCGCCATCCGCGAGGACAGCACGCCCCGGCTGCCGGACCCGCTGGAGTTTCGCGATCCATCGGTCTGCGCGCTGGTGCAGCGGCTGGACCGGGCACGGCAGGCGCGCCAGCGCGCGGCCGAGCATAGCCCGTACGGCGCCCACCACGCCCTGTCCGGCAGCGGCGCGGCCGTCGGCGAGCTCGAACGGCGCGCCATCGTCGTGGCAGCGCGAGCGGAGCTGGTGAGCGGCTTTTTGGCGGAGGCGGCCGACGCGCCGGCCTGTCCCGAGAGCGACGCCGCCCGGCTTCGCTCGGCGCAACAAGCCGCGCCGTGCGCCCAGGCCGGGACCGCCTACGAACGGGCGGCCTCCTGGTCGATCGAGCGCGCCGACGCCATCCACCGGCTGGAGGCCCGCCGCGCCACGCTGATCGGCACGCTCGAGCACCTGGCGGCCATCTTGGACGCCATCCCGGCCAAGGCCACCGACCTGGAGCTGCGCCGCCTGGAGGAGGGCGATCAGCTGCTCGGCGTCGACGTGACGCAGGCCGAGACGGAACTGTCGCAGCTCGACGAGGTCTGAGTCAGGCGGCTCGGACGGCGACGGCGATCTTCCCGATCGTGTGCGCCGTGTCGATCTGCCGGTGCGCGTCGGCCAGGCGGTCCAGCGCGAACACCGCGCTCACGTGCGGGCGGACCAGACCTCGGTCGGCCAGGTTGGCCAGCGACGACAGGATCGCCCCCTGCCGGCCCGGGTCGAGGTCGTTGGCCACGCGCGCGCCCATGAACTCGTAGTGAACGGTGATGCTCCGGAACAGAAGCACCTGGGCGCGGTCGCCCGGCGTCGACGGCAGGATCGTCATCAGCTGGCCGCCGGGAGCCACGCAATCGATGCTGCGGCGGAAGGTGTCGTCACCGACGGTGTCGAGGACCACGTCCAGGCCGCGGCCGCCCGACAGCTCGCGGGCGCGGGCGGCGAAGTCGGTGGCCGTGTAGTCGATGACCTCGTCGGCGCCCAGCACGTCCCGGCAAAACGCGATGGATTCGGGGCGGCCGGCCGTGGTGATCACGCGGCAGCCGGTCAGCCGCGCCAGTTGCACGGCGATGTGCCCGACGCCGCCGGCGCCGGCGTGAATCAACACCGTCTGCCCGGCCTGAAGCCGCGCCCGATCGTGCAGGGCTTCCCAGGCGGTGAGCCCGACCAGCGGCAGCGCGGCCGCGGCGGTGTGGTCGAGGGACGCGGGCTTCTTGGCCGCGGCGCGCGCGTCCAAAAGGACGTACTCGGCGTTCGCGCCCGGGCCCACCAGGCTGGGGCAGCCGAACACCAGGTCCCCCTCGCGCCAGCCCGAGACGTCCGGCCCGCAGCCCTTCACCACGCCGCTGGCGTCGAACCCGAGGATGATCGGCATGGCGCGTGGCACCGCGCCCCCGCGCCGGATCTTGCTGTCGACCGGGTTGACCGAGGTGGCGTGCACCTCGACCAGCAGCTGGTGCCGCCCCGGAACCGGCACCGGCAGCTCGTCGAGTTGAAGCAGCTCCGGACCCCCGTGCCCGTTCAACAACATCGCCCGCATCCGCGCAGTGTAGCGCCCAAGCCGCGGGGGCGGGGCCCGAGCGCCGAATCAGAGAGGACCCGGACCACGCCGCGTCGGAGCAGACGCCCGGCCGACGCGAACTTCCGCGGCGGCGTCGCCGCGCAAAAGGCGGCGCCGCGAGGACGCCGGCGGCGCGGATCGATCAGTAGTACCCGCGGCCCGGGCAGCGCCAGTGGGCCGGCGTCCACTCGCCGTGGAAACCGCGGTGCCCCTCGACCCAGACCCCGCCGCGGCAGGGCCCGGGGCGCGCCACCCTCCGCTCGCGCACGACGCAACCAGAGACACCGGCCACGCCCGTCAACGTCAACATGACACCCAGCAACAGTCGCTTCATCCTTGGCCCTCCCCTCTCGCGCTGAAGTTAAGTTTGAATGAGGCGGAGTCCTGCGTGGGCAACCCGACGCAGGATGAGTAGATTGCGGCCGGCCGCGCGGCGGAACGGCCGTTGGTTCTGGCCCATCGATCCCGGTCGACGGTCGAGCCGGAGCCGTCGGGCGGCGCTGATTTCGTCACAACTGATCCGCCGTCCCGACAAGCTCCGACATGAGTCGGCTGACCCGCTGGATGTCCACGCTGGGCGCGGTGGCGCTGCTGAGCGGCGCTTGCTCTTCGGGAACGTCGTCGTCGCCGGGGACCGGCGGTTCGCCGTCGCGCGGGACCGGCGGTTCGCAGGCGACCGGCGGTTCGCAGGCGACCGGCGGTTCGCAGGCAAGCGGCGGCGCGCCGGCAGCCGGCGGCTCACTCGGGGCAGGTGGATCGCCATCGACGGGGACCGGCGGCCTCAACGCGGCGGGAGGCCAGGCCGGCGCGGCGGCAGGGGGAGCTTCGGGCGGCGGCGCCGGCACGAACCACACCGGCTCGGGCGGCAATTCGGGCCAGGGCGGCAGCGGCGGCACGGCCGGCGCGGGAGCGGGCGGGACCAGCGGCGGCGCCGTCTCCAGCGCCGGCTGCGGCAAGACGCGCACCCTGCAGAACGGGACCATCACTATCCAGAGCAACGGCGCGCGCACCTACATCCTTCGCGTGCCCGACAATTACGACAACAGCCATCCGTATCGCATGATCCTGGCCTATCACTGGTCGGGCGCCAACGCGTCGGACGTGGCCAGCTCCAACTACTTCCGTCATTGGACGATGGCGAACAACAGCACGATCTTCGTGGCGCCCGAGGGGCTCGACCAGGGTTGGTCGAACACCAACGGCAACGACGTCGCGTTCACGGACGCGATCCTGGCGCAGGTCGAAGGCGACCTCTGCGTCGACAAGACACGCGTCTTTGCGACCGGCTTCAGCTTCGGCGGCGGGATGTGCATCGCGCTCGCCTGCGCCAGGCCCAACGTGTTCCGGGCCGTCGCGTTCTTTTCGGGAGCCGAGCTCAGCGGCTGCGACGGCGGTACGATGCCGATCGCCTATTACGCCTCGCAGGCCAGCCAGGACCACGGGTCGCTGCCCGCCAATTCACCCATCACCGGCGAAGCGTTCGAGGCGAAGTTCGCCGCGGTCAACGGGTGCACGCCCGAGGACGCGCCGATTCCGGCGACCGGCAGCAACCAGCCTCACATTTGCACGAAGTACCAGGGGTGCTCGGCGGGCCACCCGACCGAATACTGCGGCTTCGACGGCCCCCACGGCTGGGACCCCAAGGATCCCGGTCAATCGATGGGGTGGGATCCCGAAGAGGCCTGGAAGTTCATCACCCAGTTCTGACGGCGCGCGGTCAGGGGATGTGGCAGCCCGAGGCGATGGCGACCGGCGCCTCTTCCTGACGGCCCCAGTCGCCGTTCTTGACCCAGCGGGTCTGAAGATTGCGCACCTGGCCGACGACCTCCAGGTGGCAGGTGGCTGCGAAACGGGGCCGCTGCTGGCGCGGCAGCTTGTGCGGCTCTTCGGCCGTATAGCGTGCAGCCAGGGGCGGCTGCTCGAACAGTCCGGGGATGACGTACAGTTTTTGGTCCACCGTGTAGTAAGGGGCCAGGCGATCGGCCGGCGCCGGAGGGTTGGGCCAGGCCACGCCCGGCGCGCGAAACTCGCACCGGTAGCGCCCGAACGACTGCTCGCTGGCACAGGCCAGGTCGTCGCGATCGCTGGTGACCAACGTGATCGACGCGTCCGTCGCCCGGTTCGAGCGGCCGCGCCAGCCCCACAAGATCAGGCCGACCAGGACGACGGCGACGGCGATCCAGATCGGCCGCCGCGCGGCCGGCCGGTTTCCAGTGGACACGGGAGAGTCGGTCATTCGGCATCCTCCAAGCGCAGTCGCACGGGTGCTGCCACCCGCCGGTTTGGTGGGGCGACCTTACCCTGATTACGCCAAAACCGCATCTGGACGGCCGTCGCCGCAAGCTCACGTTTGCCCCGGCCAGAGGCGGCTCCGTGACCAACTTCAGCAGGGGGTGGCGGCGATTCGGGCCGGCGGCCGTGGCGGCCGCCTGGGCGGCGTCCCTGTCCGCCAGGCCGGCCTTCGGGTGGGAGACCACCGAGCACCAGGAGATCGGCCGCACCGCCTACCTCGAGGCGTGCGCCGAGCTGCGGGCGAAGGTCACCGGGCGGCCCCCGCGAGATCCGGCCGTCGCCGCCCGGCTCGATCGCGCGTGCGGACCGAACCTCCCGGTTCTGGCGCGCCTCTACGGAGACGCCACGGCGATCGCGGGCGACTTTCTGGGGCACCCGGCAGAGTTCCTGTCACAGGGAGGCGCCTGGCGGTTCAGCAGCAAGAAGCACTACTGGCTGCTGGCGCTGGAGAACAGCGCGCACTTCAACCCCACCTCCACGCGCGCGTGGGCCGAATACCACCAGCAGGCGGTCGCCTACGCGCTGGCCGGCGCGGCCGCGCCGGGCCTGGCGATGGTCGAACAGCTGGAATTGGCGCTGTTCGAGAGCGCCTTCGCCGACCACTACCTTCAGGATTCGTTTCCCGCCGGGCACATGGGGTTCAATCGCGCCGCCTCCAGCGCGGCGGCCGCCAAGACCTTCCACGACACCTGGAACCAGCGTGGCCGCGTGGTCACCGACCGGGCCGGCCATCGCTGGGTCACCTACGGCGACGGCAAGCTGGACGATCCGGCCAACGCCGACGGCAAAGCGCACGTGATGCGGGCGGCGACGCTGTCGGTCCGGAGCCTGCTGACCGCCTTCGTGCTGGGCGTCCCCGCGCCCGACGACGACCTGGCGGTCTGGCAGACGTTCCCCTTCACGATCGAAGCGCCCCAGCTGCTCACGGAGGTGCAGGAGATCTTCGCGGAGGGACCGCCCGCCAACGGCGAGCTCATCCCGCTGCTGGTGGCGCTGCGCCCCGCCACCAAGGATCTGGTGGCGGCGGCGACGCTGTGGTCCGTGGCTTCATTCGACCACCCGGGTGACGACACGCTGGCCCTCGTGGGGGGAATCGAGCTGGGCATCCCCTTCATCCCGGCGCAGACCTATCTGGGCGCCGGGGGAACGCTGCAGGCCATGGGGGCGCGGGCGCGTACCGCGGTGGTCGAGACCGGCGTGCTCATCCCGCTGGGACTGAGCATCTCGGGCCTGCTCAGCCACCAGCTGGACGTCACCGCCTCCTGGCTGCTGGGGCGCGACTTCGGCGCCATCGTGCACGGCGAGTACCAGCTGAACCTGGAGCTGGGCAACCTGGTGTTCAGCGCCCACGGCGGGCTGGCCGAGATCTTCCCGCAGCGGCTGGCCGGATATTACGGCGCGGTCGGCCTGGGATTCGTGTTCAGCGCCGCCGGCGGAGGCGCGTTTTGAACGGCGGGCGGCGCTTTCCGGCGCTGCGCCAGATCGGCTGGCGCCGGGTCGTCGATCAGATGCGGAACGCGACCCGCCGCCACCACGGGTCGATCGTCGCCGGCGGCGTCGCCTTCTTCGCGTTTCTTTCGATCTGGCCGGCCCTGGCGGCGCTGGTCTCGATCTACGGGCTGCTGGCGGACCCCGAGGACGTCGCGCGCCAGGTCGACGCCGTGGCCGGCGCGCTGCCCGCCGACCTTCAGCGCCCGATTCACGACCAGATGGCGGCGCTGACGGCACGCTCGCCCGGCAGCCTGAGCCTGGAGGCCGCCATCGGCATCGGCGCCGCGATCTGGACGGCGACCAAAGGGATGAAGGCCCTCATCACCGGCCTCAGCATGGCGTTCGGCCAGCCGGAGACGCGCGGCTTCATCCGGCTGAACGCCACCGCGTTCCTCTTCACGCTGGCAGCGATCGCCGCCGGGGCCGTCGGCATCGGCGCCGTGATCGCGCTGCCGATGCTGCTGTCGTTGCTTCACCTGTCGCGCCTGCGCGAAGAGCTGATTCGCTGGCTGCGGTGGCCGACGTTGTGCGCGCTGGTTCTGATCGGGTTGAGCGTCGTCTATCGCTTCGGGCCCGCGCGGCCGCCGCCGCGCCGCCGCTGGGTGACGGTGGGTTCGCTGGCGGCGACCACGCTCTGGCTGGTCGGGTCGGCGATCTTCGCCTGGGTCGCCTCCGCCACCGCAAAGGCCGACCGGATCGACGGGTCCCTGGGCGTCGTCATCACCAGCCTCACCTGGTTCCTGCTTTCGGCGTACGTGGTCATCCTGGGCGCCGAGCTGGACGCCGAGATCGCGCGCCACGCCGCGCCCGCCGGGCCGCCCGGGTGACGTCCGCGCTCAGGTCGCGTCGGGCGTTTCCGACAGCGCCTCCAGCGCGACGCGATTCAAGATCACCAGGGGACCGCGGCCCTGGCGGACGATGCGCTGCCGGGCCCAGCCCCGCAGGCACTTGTTGACCATCTCGCGCGTGGCCCCGACCAGCCGCCCCAGCTCCTGCTGCGACAGGCGAATGCTGATGACGGTGCCGCCGCGCGGGCCCGGCGTTCCGAATCGGTCGGCCAAGTCGACCAGCGCTTTGGCCAGACGGGCCTTCACGTCCAGCGTGGCCACGTCTTCGGCGCGCCGGCTCAGCCGGCGGACGTGGGTCGCCATCACCTGCAACAGTTTCAAGGCCAGCGTCGGCACCTCCAGCAGGAGGGCTCGAAACGGCGCGCCCGGCACGACCAGCAGCCGGCACAGCTCGACTGCCGTCACGTTGGCCGACCGGGGCTTCTGGTCCAGCAGGGCCAGCTCGCCCAAGACCTCGCCGGGGCCCATCAAGGACAGCAGCACCTCGTTGCCTTCGTGCGCGATGCTGCTGACCTTGAGGCGGCCGGCGATGATGCAGTAAAGGTCGTCCGAGCAATCACCCTGGGCGACCAGCGTCTGACCGCGCCCGCAGGCCCGCTCGCGGCTCAGGGCGGCGACGCGCGAGAGCTCCCGCTCATCCAGGTCAGAGAACAGCCAGACGCCGTGGAGGTGCCGCTTGGCGTCGGCTGCTTTGAGCATCGCGTTCCGAGCGCGACGATACCACGCCGCGCGGCCGGTGCGATCGGCCGGCGCGCGCCTTGGGAGTCGGCAACGGCGTCACCGAGCCGAGGGACGCCAGCAACGCGTTCCGCAGGCGCATGCGCGCCCGAAGCAGCCGCACCCCGATGGTGCCGCTGGCCAGACCGCACTGGCTGGCGATCTGGCGATACGAGAGCCGCTCCATGTAGCGAAGGATGAACATCTCGCGCTGCTCGCCGCTGAGGCAGCTCAGGGCCGCGTGGACGTCCGACGCCGAGAAGATGTCGAGGTAGGTCGGCTCGTCGGGTTCGGCACTGCTGCGCAGCCCGCTCAGGACGTCGTGAGGATGGAGGGTCCGGATGACCTGCTCGTGCCGCCATCGGTCGGAGCAGCGGGTCGCGAGAATGCGCATCAACCAGGCGCGCAGGTTCGTTCCCGGTCGGAACTGATGGGCCTTGCGGAGCGCGCGTTCCATGGTCTCTTGCACCAGATCCTCCGCCGCGGCGCCGTCACGCACCGTCATGCGCGCCCAGCGCAGCAGCTCGGCCCGGTGGCTCGGCAACTCGTCGTGGACGACGGACGTGGTCGAGTTCTTGCGTTTCAACGGCTCGTGCTCGGTCTGCTTCATCGTGGCCCCCTGGTTGAGCCGGACGCTAGCGGCGGCGAAAGATCCCGGCTGTGAAGCGTTTCACCATGGCCATCGGACCGCACCCGGAGGCACCTGCCGAGCATCACGAGAACCCTTGTCATTGCCGCACCTTGCGCTTCGTCCCGCCGCGCAGCTTGCAAGCGCGTTTTGGCGTGCGCGCGCGAAGGCCGGGCGAGTCCCCCGAGCTGGGGATTCCGGGGAGCGGTGAATCCTCGGCCCGACGGTCGAGAGGCGGCGCCTTCCCCGACGTCCGGGCCGGGGGCCGGCTGCTGACACGCGCGTCGCCGGAGCCCCGGAAACGGGGCCGCCCGGCATCGATTCGCGCGCCGACAACAAAACGCGCAACCAGATTGGTCTTCCCGGCGCCCCTGCGGTTGAGTCATAGTCGGCGCTCAGGCGAGGCGAGGCGAATGGAGCCGCAGGCTGACGCGGAGACGGGAGCGACCAGCGACGGGATACCGTTTCACCCGTACTTCCCGCGTTACGCGCTGCCGTTGTTGAACGACCGGCCCAGCCCCGGCGTGCGGCAGCGGCAGATGTTCGCCGGCGTGTTGCTGGCCGACATCGTCGGGTTCACCCAGCTTTCACAACGGCTGGCCGATCGCAGCCCCGAGGCGCCGGAGCAGCTTCGGGACATCCTCAACCGCTGTTTCGGCCGATTGGTCGACATCGTTCACGGTTCGGGCGGCGAGGTCAGCCACTTCGCGGGAGACGCGGTCATCGCGCTGTGGCCCGCCAGCGATCCGGCCGCCGA
Source organism: Myxococcota bacterium (assembly GCA_025934105.1). GTDB lineage: Bacteria > Myxococcota_A > Polyangia > Fen-1088 > Fen-1088 > JADGRB01. Next base: position 16,661 of record JAICYS010000043.1, read on the forward strand.
GCTGCGCGCGCGCGCCTTGCGGGCCGTCGCCTGCGCCAGCCGCGTGAACCGCGAGCTCGGCAACGTCGTCGTCACGCCGGAATTTCGCCTGCAGCTGCGTCTGGCCGTTTCGGCCGGCCCGATCTGGCTGCGGTCGATCGGTGGCGTCGAGAATCGCTGGAAGTTCGTGACGGCCGGGGCGCCCTTGAAAGACGTCATGACGGCGGCGCATCGCGCGACCCCCGGCGACGTTCGGCTCTCGCCGCAGCTGCGCGCGCTGGTCGGCGATTCGGTCTCCGTCAATTCCAGCGGCTCGCAGCCCGGGGCCGCGGCGGCCGCCGCCCCCGACCAAAACGCGACGCTGGCCGCCTACCTTCCGCGGACCTTGCGCGACCTCATCGCCACCGGTCAGGGCGACTGGATCGGGGAGTATCGCTCGGCGACCACGGCCTTCCTGCGCGTCTGGGGCCTGGACGAGCAGTCGCCGGAGGCCCTGGACCGCACCCACCAGCTGGTGACCATCCTGCAACGCGCGGTTTATCGATACGGCGGAACGATCAACCAGGTGCTGGCCGAGGACGACGGTCTGACCACGGTGGCCGCCTGGGGACTGTCGCGCCACTCGCACGAGGACGACGCCGCGCGCGCCGTGCGCTCCGGATTGCTCGCGCGCAAAGAGCTGATCGAGAGCGGCTTCGCCTGCCGGGTGGGGATCGCGACCGGCCGGATCTTCGTCGGGACGCGCGGCAACGCGGCCCGCCTCGACTACGGTCTCATCGGCGAGTCGGTCAATCTGGCCGCCCGGCTGGTCGAGTCGACGGATGCGATCCTGTGCGACGCCCCGACCCGCAACGCCGCCCGCCGGGAGATCGTCTTCGAATCGCTGCCGCCGGTGCCGTTGCGCGGGCGGCCGTCGCCGACGGCGGTGTTCCGCCCGTTGCGGGAACGCACGTCGCGGCAGAAGACCCCCGGCATCGTCGGCCGCCTGCCCGAGCGCGAGCGCCTGGCGGCGGCGCTGGCGGCGCTGGAGCACGGGCGCCGCGGCAGCGTCATCGCGGTCGAGGGGCAGGCCGGCATCGGCAAGTCGGCGCTGGCGCGCGAGCTGATCGCGCGAACGCAATCGTCCATCGTCCGCGGAATGGTCGCCAACGGCAGCGCGCTCGAGCGGGCGACGCCGTTTTACGCCTGGCGCGCGGTCTTCTCGCGCCTGCTCGACTTGCAGCCGGACGGCGCGCCGGACCCGGCCGGCCCCGCGCCGGACCCGGCCCAGAGCCTGCTGCGGGCGATGCCGCTGGACCTTCGCTCGCGCGCCGCCCTGCTGCACGACGTGCTGGGCCTGGATCTGCCGGGGGACGACAAGCTGGGGCAGATGAGTCCCGCCAGCCGCGCCGACGCGACCCGCGTGCTGGCGGCCGAGCTCTTGCGGCACTACGCGCGGCAATCGCCGCTGTTGATCGTCGTCGAGGACGCGCAGTGGCTGGATTCGGCGTCGTGGGGTCTCATCGACGCGGTTCGAACCGGCGGCTGGCCGATCCTGCTTCTGGTCCTGAGCCGCCCGATGCCGGAGGAGGAGGTGCCGGCCGAACAGCGGAGCCTGCTTCACGACCCGGCGACGGTCCGGCTGCGCCTCGACCCGCTTCGGCCGGAAGAAGCGCTGGCCGTGGCCTGCCAGCGCTTGCAGGTCGAGGAGCTGCCCGAGGAGCTGGCCCGGCTGATTCACGAAAAGGCCGAGGGACATCCGCTGTTCGTCGAAGAGCTGGTGAGCTCGCTGGTCGATCGCGATCTGATCGCGGTGCGCGGCGGTGACTGTCTGGTGGTCGGAGCCGCCCAGGTGCTGAGCGCCGCGGCCGTGTCGAACACCGTCGAGGGGATCATCATCAGCCGCATCGACCAGCTCACGGCCACCCAACAGCTGACGCTGAAGGTGGCCAGCGTGCTGGGCCGGCGGTTCTGGCTGGGGGACCTGGCCGCCGTTCACCCGCTGGGGTTGGACCCCGACGACATTCGCCGCCAGCTGACCGGGATGCAGAACCTCGAACTGGTCCGCGAGGCGGCCGGCCCGGGCGAGTACCTGTTCCACCACGCCACCATCGAGGAGGTCGCCTACGAGCTGCTGCCGCTGGCGCAGCGCCGGGAGCTGCACGCCACCACGGCGCGCTGGTACGAGCGCTCGCCGGCGCCGCCCGATTCGCGCCGGAGCTTCGCGGTCCTGGCCCATCACTGGTTGCGTGCCGGCGCGGTGGGACCGGCGCTGGACGCCCTCGAGCCCGCCGGCGAGCAAGCCCTGCGCGCCGGCGCCTTCCCCGAAGCGGTGTTCTTCTTCCGCCAGGCGCTGGACGTGGCGGCGCGCGCGCCGGACGGTGCGGTGCCCTCGGTCCGGCTGGCCCGCTGGGAGCGGCAGCTCTCGCGCGCCTATTTCGGCCTGGGCGACGGGGCCGAATGCCGCCGATACGCCGAGAGCTCGGTCAGCCGGCTGGGATTTCGGGTCCTCGAGCGGCCGTTGGGGCTGGCGTTGGCCATCCTGCGCCAGCTCCTGAGCTGGCTGGTGAACATCGGCCTCGGGTGGTCGCGGCCAAGATCGCTGCCCGATCCGAATCGACAGCAGGTGACCCGCGCGTTTCACGCGCTCTCCTACGCCTACTACCTGGATCAGCAACGCGCGCCGCTTCTGTTCGCGGTGCTGACCACGGTCAACACCGCCGAGAAGGGCGCGCCGACGGGCGAGCTGGCGCGGGGATACGCGGCACTGGCCTACATCGCGGGCGCGCACGGGCTGTCCCGGATCGCGAGGCGGTTGCACGCACGCGCACTCTCGGTGGCCGGCGCCCTCGACAACTCCCTGGTCCGCTGCGACGTCCTTTACATCTCGGCGCTGTCACGCATCTCGAACGGCCAGTGGACGGAGCTGCAAGCCGAGATGGCCGACGCCCGCGCCGAGTTCCAGCGCCTCGGCGAAGTACGCAGCGTGCTGGACGTCCAGCTCCTGGAGAGCTACGTCGCGTACAACACCGGGAACCTGCGCGAGGCGGCGCGCGCCTATGCCGATCTGGGCACGGCCGCCGCGCGCGTGGGGGCCAGCCGCAACGAATACCTGGCGGTCACCTGGCAGGCGGGCACGGCGCTTCGTCGCGGCCGCCTGGACGAATGCCTGGGCGCCATTCGAACCGCCGCGGCGCTGCCCCGCGAACGAGGCGCCGAGCTGAGCCTGCTGGGCTTCTCGGCGCTGGCGCATCTGCGGTCGGACGACCCGGTCGCGGCGCGCCGCATCGCCGATCAGGCGCGCGCCCTCATCGCGTCGCACGTCTACACGGCCCCCTATTCGTTCGAGGGCTACCGCGACGTGGCCGACGTGTACCTGACGCTGTGGGAGCGGGCCGGCGCCGGGCGCAGGGAAGCGGCCGTCGACCGGCGGTCGGCCCTGGACGTCTGCCAAGCCTTGCGACAGTTCTCGCGTGGATGCGCGCTGGCGCGGCCGAGCGCGCTCTGGATCCGCGGGCGCTGTCTGATCCTGCTCGGCCGCCGCCGGGCGGCGATTCGCGGGCTGTCGCGCGGCCTCGAGCTGGCGCTGCAGGTCGGGTTGCCGTTCGAGGAGGCCTTGCTCCGGCGGGAGCTGGCGCGCATCAGCCGCGACCCGGCGTTGCGGCGCTCGCAATATCTGGCGGCCAGCGCGTTGGTCCAGCGGATCGGAGCCTTGTCGGACACCTGGCGGATGGAGGAGCGATGACGACAGACCGGAACGACTCTTCGCTGGACTGCATGCGGGTTCTCAACCCTCGCTCGCTGCTGAGCGCGTTTCGCGAGTTCCACAACAAAGAGTGGTGGTACACGGGCGTCTACGACCCCGCGGCGGGGATCTACGTCAGCTGGTACTTCGTTCGCGTGAACGTGACCGACAAGTTCGTGATGACCGTGTTCGACGAGGCGGCGGACGTGGGGGGAACTTGGGCGCCGCCTCGGATCCGGAAGACCTGCCGGCTGGAACCCCAAGCGCCGGGCGCGACGGCCGGGCTGGAGATCCGCCGCCGCGACTGCAAGATCTCGTACCGGGCGGGACACGGCCATCCCTGGCGCCTGCAGGTCGAGGCGCCCACCCTGGCGGCCGACCTGGAGATCGCGCCCACCACCCCGCCCTTCACCAAGTTCGACAACGCGTTTCAGGACCGTTACGCGATCGTTCATTACTTCCACGGGCGGGCGGACGGCGTGGTCACCGTCCCGCAGGGCAAGACCTATCGGCTCTCGAAGGCGCTGGTTTATCAGGACCATTGCTACGGGCGGGTGCCGTCACGCACCGGCTGGCACTGGATCGCCGTGCAGAACGCCTCCGTCGCCGTGACCTCGCTGGTGAACTACGGCGCGTATGCGCAACGCTACACCCAGGCCTGGTTCGGGGCCGACCCTTCGGCCGCGCCAACGTCGCCCCGCCCCAATGAATGGATTCGGCTCGATCAGAACGTCTCGTTCGAACTGCAAGCCCACAACGATCAGATGCACGATTGGACGGTGAGCTCGCCGGATCTGTTGCTGGACGTCAAACCCCGCCGATCGGTCACCGACCTGACGCGCATCCCGCCGCTCGTCAACCTCAAACACACGGAGTTCTTCGTGGAAGCCAGCGGGCGCGTTCGGGTGGATGGCCGTTGGGTGGACACCGGCCTCCTTTACGGGGTGATGGAGCAGCACCACGGACGGTGGTGATGGCGGGGCTCCTCGGCGCGCTGGCCTGGCTGCCGCTGCTCTGGCTGCGCGAGCCGGCGCTGCTGCTGGCCTGGCTGGTGGTGGTCGCAATCCTGTTCGGGGCCGGCAAGCCGATGGGGCTGCCGATGTTGTTCTGGAACGAGTTCGCCGGGCGGCGCTACCTGGCGGGGCTGGCGAGCACGTTGCTCACCGCCGAGATCGCGTTCGTGCTGTACCTGGTGCAGAAGGGCCGCCAACCGCTCGATCGCGCGGCGTTCGTGGATCACTTCGTGGCCGTGGGGATCGTCTGGGCGGCCCTGGTGCTGGCGCGCGCCGCGCAAATGGCGCTGGCCGATCGGGCGCCGGCCGAGCCGGGCGCGCGCTCTCCCGTCCTCGGCCGCCGACGGGCCGCCGTGACGCCGGCGGTGCGCGCGATGGCGGCGCACGGCAGTCGGCACGGGTCGCTGGTGAGCGCGCGGGTTTCGGGCGGGCCGTTCCTGGCGGGGCTGCTGACGGCGGCGCTGCTGGTGGCCGGCCTCCTGGCGCTGGACGCGGGCGTGGGAGACGCGGTCGACGCCTGGGCGGCGGCGGTTTACGGGGCCCTGTTCCGGCGGGCGCCCCCCGCCAACCTTCACCTGCACGTCGCCGCCGCGACGGTGTTCGGGCTGCTGGCGGCGCTGTTCCTGGCCGTGCGAAACGTCGCCACGCCCGCCACCGGCCTGTGCGCGCTGCTGGCGCTGTTCGCCGGGGCCTACGGGTTCTTCACGTTCTGGACCACCAGCCGCGGCATCATGCTGGTCGCGATCGTCTTGCTGCTGTGGCGGGCCGGGCGCCCGCTCTACAAGCTCCGCCTGCCCGCGCTGGAGGCGCTGTACCCGCCGTCCGACCCGCCCCCGCCCGACTGGAAGGGCGTCGTTTACCCGCCGCCCGAGGCGGTGGCCGGCGCGCCGCGGCCCGGGCCCGGCCTGCTGCTGGACGAACTGGCCGACGCCGACGGCCGGCCCGGCGACTGGGCGCCGGCGCCCCTGCCCGAGCCGGGCAAGCGCCCGCTGATCCTGGTCTGCACCAGCGGCGGCGGCATCCGGGCCGCCGCCTGGACCGCCGGCGTGTTGGGCCGGCTGGACGCGCTGCCCGGGCTGCGCCTCTGCACGCGCATGGTGACCGGGGCGTCGGGCGGCATGGTCGGCGCGGCGTTCTGGGTAGCCTGGCGGCGCCGCCTGGCCGCCGAGCTCCCGGATCAATTCGCGCCCGCGGCTGCGGGCGATCACGTCAAGCTGCTGCGCGCCGTGGCCGAAGACAGCCTGACGCCGTTGGCCCGCCGGCTGTTCTTCCACGACATCCCGGCGGCGTTCCGGCGGCGCCCCAACCGGCAGGATCGCGGCGCGGCGCTGGAGCAGGCCTGGGTGAGTCACTGCGACCGATCGCTGCGCGCCGATCTGTCGGCGGGGCTGGCCGATTTCCGCGACGGGGAGGCTCGGGCCGAGTGGCCGTCGCTGGTCTTCTCGCCCATGCTGGTCGAGGACGGCCGCCGGCTGCTGATCAGCAACTTGACGCTGAGAGGACTGCTTTCGAACCAGGCCGACTGGGTGCTGCCGCAAGAGCGCGTGACCTCGGTGCGGACCTCGTCGGTGACGGCCTACCACCTGGCGAGCTTGGTCCCGAAGGCCTGGCCTGGCTTCCCGCTCAGCACCGCCGCCCGGCTCTCGGCGGCGTTCCCCTACGTCAGTCCGGCGGCCGTGCTGCCGACGCGGCCGCGGCGGCGGGTCGTGGACGCGGGCTATTACGACAACTACGGCCTCGACCTCGCCTGCGGGTGGCTGCGCGAAGCGATCGCGCGCCACACCGAGTGGCTGCGCGCGCACGTGTCGGCGGTCCTGGTGATTCAAATCCGCGACAACGTCTCCGAGCTCAGCGTCAACCCGACCAGCGCCGCCGAGCAGCAACGCGGCCATGCCGCCGCCGATCGGACCAGCTCGGCGCTGGCGCGCGGGATCGAGGGAGTGTCCACCCCGCCCGAAGGGCTGCTGGCGGCGCGCGACTCGGTTGCGCTGTTCCGGAACGACGCCCAGCTGGACACTGTCATGCAGCTCTCTCGGCGGGTGTTCCAGACGCCGGACTTCGTCCGCACGGTCGCCTTCGAGTTTCAGGGTGACGCGTCGCTGAGCTGGTATCTCACGCGCGGCGAGATCGCCAACCTGGAAGAGCAGGTGCAGGCCGACGACGTCACGCGCAGCATCGATGCCATCCGCGGCTGGTTGTCCGCCAACGGCGGCGTGCCGATCGACGGAGCGTCGGGGTTCGGGCCGGTTTCGGCCGCCGGTCGGCGCTGACCTTCCGCTGCGTTGGCCGCCCAGAACGATCGATCGCCGCCGCGGGACGCGAGCAACAGGGGGCGGCGTTCCTGCCCGCCCGGCGGGACGTCGTCGACGCCGCGCCCGCCGCCCGGGTTCCTGCGACTCCGCCCCGGCGACGGGCCTCGACCGGCGCGCCGGCCGCGACGGCCCCCGCGCGCTGACTCCACCGCCGGGGGACCGCGGGCGCCGGCCGCGGCCCGGCGCGGGTGCTATCGTTCACGGCGGTGGTTCCGCTCTCGATTCTCGACCTGGCGCCGATCGTGGAAGGGACCGACACTGGCCAGGCCCTCCGCAACTCCCGCGATCTCGCCCAGCACGCCGAAGGCTGGGGGTATCGGCGCTTCTGGCTGGCCGAGCACCACAACATGCCCGGCATCGCCAGCGCGGCGACCTCGATCGCCATCGCGCACGTCGCGGCCGGGACCTCCAGCATCCGGGTCGGCGCCGGCGGCATCATGCTGCCGAACCACGCGCCGCTGGTGATCGCCGAACAGTTCGGCACGCTGGACGCGCTCTACCCCGGGCGCATCGATCTGGGCCTGGGCCGCGCGCCCGGAACCGATCAGGCGACCGCGCGGGCGCTGCGGCGCACGCTGGTGGGCGACGTCGACCGGTTCCCCGAGGATGTCGTCGAGCTGCTGGGCTACTTCCGGCCGGCCGCCGACCAGCCGGTGCGCGCCTATCCCGGCGGCGGCGCCAGCGTCGAGGTCTGGATCCTGGGCTCCAGCCTGTTCGGGGCCGAGCTGGCCGGAAGCCTGGGGTTGCCGTTCGCGTTCGCCTCGCACTTCGCGCCGGCGCTGCTGATGGAGGCGACCGAGGTCTACCGGAGCGCGTTCCGGCCGTCGCGCGTCCTGGCCAGCCCGCGCCTGATGCTGGGTGTCACCGCCGTCGCGGCCGACGGCGACGAGGAGGCGCGCGTCCTGCTCACGTCGCTCCAGCAGGCGTTCGTGAACCTGCGGAGCGGCCGCCCGTCCCGCTTGCCGCCTCCCGTTCCGGGCTTTGACGAGCGGCTCCCGCCGCACCACGCGGCCCTGCTGGAGGGCGTGCTCGCCGAAGCCGCCGTCGGTGGTCCCGAGACGGTCCGCCAGAGTCTGCAAGAGCTGATCGACCGGACCGGCGCCGACGAGCTGATCCTGACCGCCCAGATTTACGATCACGCGGCGCGCCTGCGGTCGTTCGAGATCGCCGCCGGAATCGGCCGGCAGCTCACGCCGGCGGCGTGAGCGCGCGCCCCTCCCGGCGCGCGCGAACGGCTGCCGGCGAGCTGGGCCCGCCGGCGAGTTCGCCCCAGCGATCGTGGTGCGAGCTTCCGATCTTCGCCAGGAATGAGACGTCCGATCCGCAGCGCAGGACCTGGTAGCCCGCCAGCCCTCCCGCCCTTCGGAGCGGCGGCCTCGGCGCGGCTCGCCACGACGCCGCCCCCGAACCGAACATTTCTGGTGTTAGGGGCGGAGCGTCCGCGGGCGGCCTCGGCCGGAAGTAGGCTGCGTCGATGCGTTTCGGAATTGGCACCCACCTGTTGATTGCGACGGCGCTGATGCCGGCGCTCGCCTGCACGGGCATTCCGCAACGAAGCTCGGCGGCCGGAACCGGCGGCAACGGTTCGGGGGGAGACGCCGGCACGCCGGAGCCGACCCTCTCGGCGCTCTCGCTGTCGCCGGATCGGGCCGACGTGGCGCTGACGTTCGATCCGGCGGCCGGCACGTTCGGCGGCTCGGCGACCTTCGCGGCGATCGGCGCCTCCGGCGGCGGCAGCAGCGACGTGACGTCGCTGGTCCACTGGGCCAGCTCGTCGGGCGCGCTGACCGTCAAGGACGGCGTCGCGACGGTCACCACGCCCGGAACGTTCACGGTGACCGCCAGCGCCGGAGACCTGACGGCCACCGCGACCATCACCGCGACCTACACCGGAACGCAGACCGCCGGCGGCTTCTCCGCCACGTCCGACTTCAGCGGCGCGCCGGCCGGAACGACCTCCCTGGCCTATCCGACCGGCGGGACGATCTTTCCGTCGAACCTGACGCCGCCGACCGTGCAGGTCGTGCGGTCGGCCGACCAGACCGAAGCCAAGCTGTCGTTCCAGGGCACCGGCCTGGCGCTGGATTACTTCGCGAACTGCGAAGCGGGCGGGCCCGGCCCCGGCTGCTCGGTGACGCTGCCGCCGACGCTGCTGCCGGTCCTGGTCGCGGCCAGCCAGACGGCGGACGTCCAGCTTACCGCCGAGCTGGCGGCGCCGGGCGGCGCCAACCACACCAGCGCGCCCGCCGTCGCGCTGGCCTGGGCCGACGTCCCCATCGAGGGGGGCCTCTATTACTGGACGACCATCGATTCCACGACCGCCGGCTACAAGCCGCCCGCCGGGGCGACCTCCGGGACCGCCGTGCAGCGGTACAACCTGGACAGGGGCGTGGCGTCGCCGGAGCTGGTCTGGACGGACCAGGGCGCGCCGCCCGCGTTCGCCGGCTCGCCGCCGGCCAAGGCCAACAGCAGCCCGTCGGACGGGAACAGCGCCTGGGGCGAACCGACCTGCATCGGTTGCCACGCCATCAGCAATGACGGCCGCACCATGGCTTTTGCCATCGGCGGCAGCGGCCCCTCCGACCTGGCGCTGCTCGATCTGTCCAGCCTGTCGCTCGCCCTCATGGACCCGAACGCCACGGCCACCACGCCCGGGCTGGGCGAGCTGGCCAAGTACCGGAAGGCCGATTGCGCCACGCTCATCACGTTCAACGACACCGGCAGCGAGATGGTCAACATGTACCGCGGCAAGTTCAGCCTGCGCGGCCCGATGTGGGCCGTTGGACAGACCGCCGCGACGACCTTCGACCCGGACGCGCCGCTGACCTTTTCCGCGACCGGGTCGGACGCGCTCACCGATCCGTTCTGGAGCTTCGACGGCCGGCGATTCGCGTTCACCAGCTATGACCCGACCGCCGTCTCGCTGCCGAACGGCGACTTCAAGAACGGCGGGCGCATCTGGATGGCCACCTCCGACGGCACGGCCATTCACGACGACGCCACGCCGCTGGTGCCGGCCGAGGCTGGCTTCACGAACTACAACCCGGCCATCAGCAGCGACTCCCGCCTGGTGGCGTTCAACCGATCCTCCTGTACGGGGCCGATGACCCCCGGCACCTACGGGACCGATCCGTGCGACGGCTACGACGATCCCAGCTCGACCATCTGGATCACCACGGCCGACGCCGGCGCGCGCGTGGCGCTGACGGCGGCCGGCGGCCCGGACAACAGCGACGATTCGTGGCCCAGGTGGAGCCCGAACGTCGGAACGTTCCGGGGCCACGCCCTCTACTGGCTGGCCTTCTCGTCGCGGCGTCCCTACGGCCTGCAGATCAATCAGTCGGGGCTGTCATCGTCCAAGCCGCAGCTCTGGATCACCGCCGTCACGATCGACGAACTGACGGCGGCGGATCCCAGCCACCCGGCGTTCTGGCTCCCCAACCAGAACGCGAACCAGGCCGACCCGACCGGCAACCACGTCCCGCAATGGGTGAAGATCGCGATCCCGATCGATTGACGGTTCAGGCCGGCGCGCGGCGCTGCACGGAAAAGCTCTTCACCCTCACGCGGCGCACGAACGGCCGAGCGAGCTATTCCGCGGTCCTGACCTCGGCAAGGTGGTCGACGGCGGGGGCCGCTCGCGAGGCGGGCGGCCTGTGAACGGCGTCCGCTCGCGCTAACGCGGCGGGGGGCCGTAGAGGCTGGCCCGCTTTTGAAGGTAGCCGAACGAGTTGCTGGTGGTGATCGTTTGCAGCACGTTGCCGTTCGCGTCCACCTCGTGAATGGCGCCTTTCGTCGCGTAGTCGATGACGGTGTTGCCGTTGGGCAGCCGTTGCACGTCTCCCAGGATCTGGTTGTCGATGCCGGGGCTGGCCTTGTACGACCAGGCCTTGGTCGCGGTCTTGGCCGTCATGTCCAGCTTCACTTCGAGCGCGATCGACCCGGAGCCGTCGCCGCCCGCCGTCCCCCAGCTGCCGCCTCCGAAGTTGACCGTGCTGTTGTTGTTGAACAGCAGGATGTCGTTGCTGGCCAAGATGTGGAAGCCGTGCTCGCCGCCCTTCCACAGCAGGGTTCCGTTGCTGAACGTGCTGGTGATGCCGCCGACGCCTCCGTTCAGGACCCAGACCGTCTGCCCGCTGCGGGTGACCTTGGTCAGGCAGTTGTTGTCCAGGTCGGAGAAGACCAGCGTGTCGTCGCTCTTGTCGTAATGGATGCCGTTGACGTGACAGCCGCCTGACCCGCCGTGAGCGGTCTTGGCGTTGACCACGGTGGTGATGGTTCCGCTGGGCGATCGCAGCTTGATGTCGTCGCAGCCGTTGCTGCCGTAAGCGTAGAACGCCACCGTCTCGTCGGGAAGGACCGTCAGTTGGTGGCTGAGTCCGGTGAACTGGCTGGAATCGTCCTCGTCGGTCAGGCCGTCCATCGAGATGCGGTGGACGTGCGCGGTGCTTTGCGGAACGTTGACGCTGTTGGTCCAGAGATATTTCCCGTCGTAGCTCATGGCCACGCCCGTGACGTCGCTGTTAGGCACCGTGTACCACCAGACGAAATCACCATCCTTGTCCAGGATGAACACCGGCGCGCCCGAGGCCGCCCCCCCCATGATGAACTGACCGGTGACCAGGAACCCGCCGTAAAGCGCGCTCGCGTTCTTGGTCGTGACGGTCAGCGCGGGCAGCTTGCCGTTCGGCAGGGGTCCCGTGGCCAGCGTGGTGTCGGCGCTGGCGCAGGTCCCGTCGTTCCCGGTCACCGAGATCCGGTAGTGGTAGGTCTTGGAAGCTTTCATGCCCAGCAGCAGCGTCCGGTAGTTGGCCGCCTTCAGGTCGACCGGCGCGGTCATCCCGTAACTGGTGTCCAGCCCGAAGTCGATGTGCGCCTCGGTTGGACTGGCGGCCGTCGTCGTGAACGTCACGATGCCCACCGTCGCGATCTTCGTGCTGGGCGCCGACGACATGACGGTCACGCTGCAATTGCCCGACGTGGTGGATCCGGCGGTACCGCCGGTGGCCTTGGCCCCTCCCGCGCCGGTCGTGCCGCCGTGGCCGACCGTCCCGCCGGCGCCTGGGGTGGTGCCGCCTTGTCCCGTGTTCCCGCCCGAGGCCGGCGGCGAGCCCCCGCGCCCGCCCGTCCCGCCGGCGCCCGACAGACCGCTGCCCCCGGTTCCGCCCGAGCTGTTGCCGCCCGAGCTGTTGCCGCCCGACCCCACGGTGCCGCCAGTCGCGGCGTGCCCCCCCTCGCCCGTGGTCCCACCACTGTCGCTCTTGGCGCAGCCGAACCCGCCATTAATGACAAGGATCCCGACAAACAAACAGAAGGTCTTGGGCATCAAGCAACATGTGTATGCCCGATTGGCAGGTCGTTGATCTTTTTCGAGGACCGGGCGCTCCGCGCGTCAGGTCGACGACCCACCAGGCCAGGCGCGCGCGAGGAGGAGAGGCGCGCCGCCGCCGCACAAACGAGCCCGACCGTACGGCTCGACAGCTGGCCAGAGGCGCGCCGCGGCGGCCGTCAGCGATTCATCAACGAGATGACGTTGCCATCCGGGTCTTTGAACCAGGCGGTCTTCAGATCGGAGAAGACGTGGACGTCGCCCTGCATGGTCGCGCCTGGAAGGTCGTAATGCTCGAAGGCGACGCCGCGGTCCTTCAGCCCCTTCACCACCGCCTCGAGGTCGGCGCCCACCATGAAGTTGACGGCGGTCGCGCGGTTGGTCCCGGCGAACTGCGAGCGGTAGACGAGAACCCGTGTCGAGCCGCTCTGAAATGTGATCGCCTCGCCGCCTTCGACGTGCACGACCCTCAGGCCGAGAGTTCGCTCGTAGAAGCTTCGCGCGGCCGCGAGGTCTTTGACGGCCAGCGTGGCGAGCGCGTCCTTGTTCCCCAGCATCCCACGATCTCTAATGCTCGCGCGCCGGCCGGCAAGGAGCAGCTCGCACATCGTCGGGAATGACGTTCGACGCGAACCGGTCGGGCCGGCGGCGAGCGGGAACGACTCGGGCGAACCTGCACCGCCTCGGCGCGATTCGGTGACGCTTGCCGCAGCAGACACTCCGCGAAGCGCCGGCGAAGAAGGAAGCGGGTGGGGCTACGGAAGCGCGGGGCAGGCGCCGCTTCCGACGTTTCGGCAGGCCAGGGGCGAGCCGACGGCGCCGCCCGTGACGCAGCACTTGTATCCGCTCATGCAGTCGCTGTCCTGACCGCAGGGGGCGCCGGTGCCGCCGTTCCCGGGAATGCACGCGGTCGTGCTCATGACGTCGACGCCCTTCGCGTGTGCCGCGCAGGCGCTGGAGTAGGTCTTCCCGTCGCAGCCGCACACCGGCTCCTGCGGACCCGCCGCGCAACCGGCGAGCTCGCACCGACCTTGCTGATCTCCGGCGCCGCACTGGCCGTTGCCGAAATCGCAGAACTCGCCGAGGCCGCAGGTCAGGCCGGCGATGCCGCCGCACACGCTGCCTGCCCCGCCCGCGCCGCCGCCGCCGGCATCC